>JAUVTV010000008.1 GCA_030601305.1 Candidatus Eiseniibacteriota bacterium
AGGTGAGGTCGTCACGGAAAGCGCGCCGACCGGGGCGTCCCTCGAGATCCGCGCGGAGCTGCCACGCATCCGCCGCAGCGGTCACCGCCGGCGGGAACGCTTCCGGCAGGGCAAACTCGGCACGCACGATCTCGAAGTCACCGCGCGGATCGTCGGCGTCCCCGAGAACGCGCACCAGCATGGCCGCCGGGGGCCGGCGGCTACCCGCATCGTGAAGCTCACAGAGGATGCGATCTCCCGCGGATACGCTGCCCAGACGTCCGCGCAGGCGCATGACGGACGGGAGTCGCGGATGATCGGGAACCAGGTGAGGCCTCTTGGCGGATCCGCGGACGACGCCCGTGAAGCGGTGCAGACGCCGCTCGAGTACGCTGAGCACCGTCGCTTCGCCGCGGAATCTGCCGTGCGGAGATCGCGTGAGGTGATAGGCGACCAGATCGCCGTGCAGCGCACCCCCGCTCTCCTCGGCGGGGACGTAGAGATCGTCCCCATCGTCGTCGGGGGTGATAAACCCGAAACCCGCGCGTGTGGCGTGGTAGCGACCGGCTCCCCGCATCGGACCTCGCGCTCTCACAAAAAGGAACGGCGAGGATCCGCTCGATCCCCACCGCGCCGGAGGGCATACGGACCGCAGCCCTCCCCTGGTCCGGAGGCCTACCTGTTGCGCTTCTTGTGACGATTCTTGCGCAGGCGCTTCTTGCGCTTGTGCGTCGCGATCTTCTGCCTTTTTCTCTTTCTTCCGCAGCCCATATATTTCCCCTCGGGCGGCGAGCACCCCTGCAGCCGCCCCATGCACCTCTGAGCGAGACGCCCCTAGGCCCCGACTCCCCCGCGATCGACCGCCTTCCCCAGTTTCTTTGACGAACGGAAGACGGGAACCAGCTTGGCGGGCACGTGAATCGGATCGCCGGACCGCGGATTGCGCATGGTGCGCGCCTTCCGCGGCCGCAGCGCGAAGGTCCCGAAGCGTCGCAACTGGACCTCGCGTCCTTCCGACAGTGCCCGAGTGATCGCGCCGAGCAGCTCGTCCACGATCACCGCGGTCGGCCCCTTGGCCGTCTGCCTGCGAGCAGAGATCTCTGCCACCAGATCCCGCTTGTTCACCGGCCACCCCCTGTGCCGAAAACGGGGCGGACAAGACAACAGGAAAGCCTAGCAACCCGGGCCCAATCCGTCAACGCCCAATCCTCTCCCCGAAAACGGCCTCGGCGGCATATACTCGTGCCTTCTTGTCGATGGGAGGCTGACCCATGCCATTTCCCCACGCCGGGGAGGTCTTCTCCGTGTGCGCGGCCCTGCTCTGGGCCCTGGCGGTGGTCCTGTTCAAGCGCAGCGGCGAACACATGTCGCCGCTCGCCCTCAACCTGTTCAAGAACGTCGTGGGATGCCTGCTCTACCTCCTGACCATGCTCGTCCTGGGCCGGACGCTGCTGCCCCCGGTCGCGGGCCGTGACTACCTTCTCCTCGCCATCAGTGGGGTCATCGGGCTCTCGGTCGCCGATACGCTCTTCCTACGGTGTCTCAACATCGTGGGCGCGGGCACCTCGCAGATCATTGCCTGTCTCTACAGTCCCTCGGTGATTGTCCTCTCGACCCTCTTCCTGGGCGAACGGCTGACCGGTGGCGACGCGATCGGCACCGGTCTGATTCTCGGCGGCGTACTCCTCACCTACTCCCCGGCGCCCGGCCGCGACCCGTCGAAGCACATCCCGCGCGGGAAGCGCCTGGAGGGTATCCTGATCGGCGCGGTTTCTTTCGCCCTCATGGCCCTCGGGGTCGTGGTCGCGAAGCCCGCCCTCGAAAACACTCCCTTGCTCTGGGCGACCAGCTACCGGTTGGTGACCGGCACCATCGCGCTGACGGTCATCGGCGCCTGGCAGCCCGCCGCGAGCGGTTTCTGGCGCTCCATGCGGCCGTCAGGGGCGTACTTCACCTCGCTGCCGGCAGCCGTGATCGGCACGTATCTCGCCATGATCGCCTGGCTGAGCGGCGTCAAGTACACGACCGCCAGCGCAGCGGCAGTCCTCAATCAGACCAGCGCCCTGTTCGTCCTGCCGATCGCGGCAATCCTGTTGCGGGAGCCCGTGACGCGACGCAAGGTGCTCGCGCTGGCCATGGCCCTCGCCGGTGTCGTGATCGTCACGTTGCGGTAGGGCATGGGGCGAATCCGGCTCGTTAGCCGAACTCGTGCCAGCTCATGCAAAGTCACAGGATGAACTTGTAACCAGTTATTATACAGTCAATTAGAGGTGTGCCCCGGGGCACAATCTGCTGAATGGAAGGGCCTCCCCTTGACACGGAAGACGCGCGGCACCCCAGAAGGGCACCGCGCGCCACATGAGATTCGTAGCGATCTCCCCGCCGCTATTCCACCGTGACTTGCTCGCTCAGGCGAATGCCGCCGTAGAGCGGATCGGTGTCGAGGATGGAGACAACCACACTCCCCGTGTCAGCGGCCGCGGTCTGGAAGATCATACCGGCGGTGCCCCACAGATCCGTCGTCGCGCTCTGCGTCACGCTGCCCTTGCTCGCGGTCGCGGTGATGACGTGGCCGCCCAGCGCGTTGCCGTCGCGATCCTTGATCGTCACTTCGAAGGGCCGCGCCGTCCCGGCCGGGCTCGTGGAGTCGATGTCCAGCTCGCAGTTGTCGCGGTAGGCACGGTCGGTGAGGAGCGTGATCTCCAGCCCGTCGTTCACACCGCCGGCGAGACCCGCCAAGGCAGTGACATGGGCGACTGCCCCGATGCCGTCATCCGGAGAGACGGGCGATGCGTCACGATCCAGAACCTCGCTAGTGTACTCGCCACCGGCGATACTGCCCATGACGCCATCGGCCGTCGTCGCCTTGTTGGTGACCGCGCCGAAGTCCGTGTAGAACTCGACCTCCTCACCGGCGACGACGAAGTTGCCGTTGATGTCGAGGACCTCCACATAGAAGCGCAGCATGCTCTCCCCGTCCGCGATCAGGTACACCGGCGGCAGCGGCGAGACGAACTCGACCGAGGCCGGCGGACCGGACGAGATGAGCCCACCGATCCCCACGACCTCGCCGCCCGAGGTGCTCGTCGTGATGTCCACCCAGCCGTCGTCACGCGGCTGACCGCTGAAGTAGGTGCCGAAGGCCATGCCACCCTCGGTGATGCTGCTGCCGAGCTGGCCGTTCAGCTCGTAGAGACCGCGGATGATGCCCTCGTCGCAGGTGAAGTAGACCACCGTGCTGTCGCGGACCGGGTTATTGTAGATGTCCGAGACGATGGCCACGACCTCCGACTCGGCCCCGACCACATCCCAGCCGCGGATGTTGAGCGGACTGGATCCGACCGAGATGTGGGCCGGCGGACCGGCGGCAATACTGACCAGCGCGGAGACGAACGCCTGCGAGCTGTGCGCACGGGCCTCCATCTGGACGGTTCCCGACTTCGTTCCACTGCCGAGCGTCACCCGCGCCTGGCCGAACTCGTCGGTGAGCACGGCGACGGGACCCCAGCCGCTCCCCTGCAGGCCCTCGCCGCCATCGGGACCGGCGACGATCTCGAAGATGAGCTCGCGGTCACGCCCCACGCGCTGGTTGTCCGCGTCGAAACAGGTTGCCAAGACCTGGCACTGCTCGGGACCGCCGGTCTCGCTCACGGCGATCTCCGGACTGCTCAGGGAGAGCTCGATGCGCTCGATGGGACCGGGCTCCACGGGCAGCGCCAGCACGTCCAGCGGCACCTCGGTCGACCAATTATCGGCACTGACGGTGATCGTGACGGTCCCGGCCTCCTCCGGAGCGGTGTAGGTGAGGGTCGCGATCCCACCGGCGCCCGTCGTCGCCGTCTCGGCAATCGTTCCCGCGTCCGCCGTGAAGGCGAGTTCCTTGCCGGGAATCGGATTGCCGTTGACGTCGTAGACCGTGAGGGCGAGGGATGCTTCGGTGGCGCCGTCGGCGTAGATTTCCTCCGGCCACCAGGCCCACTCGGCCCGTGCGACCCTGGGCAGCTCCATGAGCTCGAGCACCGCAGTGCCGTTCAGTTCGCGCGTCGACACGTAGAGCGTCACGCTACCCGGGTCGCCGCCCGCGGTGTAGACCACCATCGCCGTGCCACCCGAATCGGTAACCCGCGAGGACGTGATCTGACCGCTGACATCCCACACGCCATTGTCGTTCTCATCGCTGAACGCTTCGCCCGCCGTGTAGTAGCCGTCCGCGTCCTCATCCACGAACGCCTCGCCGACCGTGAAGCGCACGAGCTTGCCTTCCAGCGGCTTGTCCTCCCAGTCGAGCACCTTGACGGTGACCACGGCGGTCGACAAGCCATCGGCCAGGAGCTCGGTCGGTGACATCGCCACGCTGATCGCCGACTGCTGCGAGTGAAGCGTGACCTCGAAATCAGCACTCACCGAGTCGACCGTGGCCTTGACGTAAACGGTACCCTCTTCGGTGCCCGCGGTGTAGACCGCATTGGCCAGCCCGGACGTGTTGGTCCGCGCGGTGCTGGTCACCCGGCCGTTCGCATCCCAAACGCCTTCCTCTCCTCCGTCGACGACGATCTCGTCGCCGTCGCTGAAGACCCCGTCGTGGTCGTTGTCGAAGAAGAGCTCACCCGCGGTGAGGGTGACCGACTTGTTCGCCAGAGGTGCGTTGCGGTAAGTCACCTTGATGGTGAGCCCGAGGGTCGTGTTCCCGTCGGCCGGCAAGGATGTCTCCGGTGCGGTGATCGCGCTGTTCAGCGCTCCGCCGGAGACGGTGCCGCCCGGCAAGACGATGAGCGAGAGATATCCGATCGCCGATCCGGCTGCGACGCGCAGCTCCACACGCCCGGCGCCGTCTTCCGCCGGCCGGTAGATCGTGGTCAGCATGCCCAGCGAGTCGGTGACGCCCGAGCTGGGATAGAATTGCCCGAACTCCTGATCCGCCGCGTGACCGAATTCGATCGGCAAACCGACCACCGCCTGCGTGGGATTGTCGCGCCACACCACGCGCACCGTGATCGCTGCCGAATCCCCAGCCGCGACGACCTCGGGATTGGCCGTGAGCGTTTCGATCAGATAGGGCGACTCGGGCGTGACCGCGGGACCGGACGTATTCTCCGATCCACATCCGCCGCTGATGATCAAGACGGCCGTTGCCGCCAGGACGCCTAGGCCGGTTGCCATGCGAATCATTTCTTGCGCCTTCACCGGTGACCTCCTTCTCGCCCGTGCGCTGAACCGCCGGGCTGGGCGCTCGTACACACGGCACCCCATCCGTGTGCGATCGCTCGGACGGATCTTGCGGGGCTTGTGCACAACCCCCGTGTCTCTGCGGAAGTTATCGTCGCTCGGCGGCCGGCTCTTGACCCGGCTCGCACTCGGTGGCGACGACGACGACATCCACCGCGAAGGGTCCCTGCGGCCCCTGGCGGATTTCATACTCGACGGTCTGGCCCTGGCTGAGGACCCTGAAGCCGGGTCCCAGCACCCGATCGTGGCGCACGAAGACGTCCGCGCCCTCGGTCTGCTCGATGAAGCCCCAACCGGTCCGGTTGTTGAACCACTTGACTCGACCCCTCTCGGACATGACACGCTCCTTGGGCACGCTTGCGGCCTTCCACTGCCGGGGAGAAGGTTCTCCCAATACTCCTCATATGCCTCGCCACAGCGAGCTACGTGGTCGGTCTCAACCTCTGCCTGATGCGGGATGCGGCTTAGTGCGTGGCGCTTTTCAACCACCCGGCGCGGCCGTCTGGGTGCGGTGGGAGGTTCGCTGCGCTGGCCCGCAAGAGGTGGAGCCATTCCCTCTTCTATTCATCGGCGGCACGCCCGCACAGGTTCAGCCGGAAGGGGACCTGCGAGGCCGCGGCTGCGAGCGGCAGTGAAAAGGGCCGCCCCGAAGGGCGACCCACGAGGGGAGCCTGTCCGTTGGGAACCTCGAGCGCTCGATCGTCTCCACGTCCGCGCGCGGGATCACCGCCGCCTCGCCGTCGGGGAAACGCACCTTCAGAATGCGCACCTTGGCGCCGGAGTCCACGACCTCCAACTGGGGGGGCAGCTCGGTGACCTCGCCAAGCCCCCCGAAGTGGGGCGCCCGAATGACGCGCACGGGCGAGCCGACCTGAAGACCCTGGGACATGCTGAACGTCTTCTCGCCTTCCTGAACCTCATCCTCCGCGAGCGAGATGACGATCTCGGGCCGCATGACGCCCGCGCGAATCTGTGTCGCGCCGTTGACGGAGCAGTTCTTCCCCTCGAAGCGGCCGAGAAGGTTGAAGGTGCGCGCCGCCATCGTCATGGTGCCGAAGCCCTCCGTGACGACCAGCGTGATGCCGAGCTGCTCGCTTCCGGTGATGGCCACGCCGAGGTCATAGCCGAGGAAGCTGCGCAGGTCACGGGCGTCGATGCCGCCCACCACCACCGCGCGCACGCCCTTCTCGGCGGCCTTGCGCATCACGGCCTCGCTGACCTTGCTTCCGCCCACCAGGACCGTGCCGGCGACGTCACCTTCGAGATGTTCCTCCGCGAGCTCCTGGTCGGGGGAGCTGACCGCCATGTGGATCTTGCCGTGGACCTCGCCGCCAATGCCGAAGATCCCCTGCACGAAGGCGCCCGCCGTTTCCACGATGACCCCCTCCTGGGGAATCACCTCCACGACGATCCCGTCGATGTACGCCTCGACCTCCACCGGGATGGGCGGCTCGCGGATGATGACCTGCCCGGTCACGGTCGAGACGCTCTCCACGGTGCCGTCGCACGGTGAGAAGCAGTGGGTCTTGAAGAGACCGAAGAAGCTCGTCGCCGTGGCGATCGGCTCCCCCTTCTTCACCGGTTCGCCATCCTTCATCAGCATGTACTCGCGCAGGTCCTGCTGGTGCTGCCCCAGGATGCTGGCGGCCTTCACCGGCTGCACGTTGCCGGGCAGCTCCGTGCGGGCCACCACCTGTTCGGCCTCCACGCGGTCGCCCTTGGCGACCATGACCTCGCCCGCCAGCGGCAACCGGCGCTCCTTGCGGATCGTGGACCAAGCGGTCACCCGCAACCCAGGCGTGTAAGCATGCGCCACTTCTCGCTCCCTCCCCTATGCCAGCGTACGCGGATCTCGATCGTAGAGGTCCACCGCCTCGGCCCACTCGGCCAGCTTTGCAATGCGCGCCTCCGACTCGGTCGGCAGCGCGAACGGACGTCGCCCGCGGGCGTCGAAGATCAGCCCGACCACCCCGCCCTTCAGGTTGCGCTTCAGCGCCTTGCCTTTCCCCATGCCGACGTCGAAGCCGCCGGCCGGATCGACGCTGACCTCGGCCTCCTCGCCGAGGCCCAGCGCCACGCGGCGGATCTGACCGTGCGTGAGGTCGAACTCTTCGCGCTTGCCGCCCGGCAGGCCGACGCCCACCTTCATGCACTTCGCGCCCGGCTTTCCGCGTCCCACCGCCGCCACGGCCGTGCCGAGATAGATCATACAATCCTTTACAAACACGTCAGTTGCGGCCTTACGTGCAGACTCGTTCTCAACCTCAGCGAGCACGCCGAGCTGCGGCATCATGAAGATGGAGTCCACCGCCAGCTCGGTCACGCCCTCCGGCAAGAACGCATCCAACATCATCATCGCCGCCTGCACGCGCTTCGGTGCGTGCGAGAGCGCGCCGCCGCTGCCCACCAGGAGGGCCAGCGTCATGAGATCGATCAGCGTCTCGCCGGTCGTCGTCTGCTCGAAGGTGTCCGAGATCGTGCGCTCCTGCTGCACGCCCTTCAGCCCCACGGCGAGCGACTTGTGTTGCTTGAACGCGAGCCGCAGCGCCTCACGCGCGAGCGCCTGCTCGAGGATGAGCTCCTCGAGCGTGTGCGGGATCGTCGTCGGGCGGATCATCTTGTTCTTGATCCGATTGCGAATCTCGCCCTCGTCCATGTTGAACGGAACCCAGCGCATCACGTTCTCGAGACCCGCCTCGACGAGGACGTTCGAGACCGAGTAGCTCATGCCCAGGTTGGCGCTCACCGTGCGGTTGAAGACGTCCTGAAAGACGCTGAAGACGTCGGTGGTCGCGCCGCCGATGTCGACGCCCACGACCTGGATCTCCTCGCGCTTCGCGATCATGTGGATGATCGAGCCCACGGCCCCGGGAGTCGGCATGATCGGGATCGGCGTCCAGGTCATCAGCTTCTTGTAGCCGGGAGCATGCGCCATCACGTGCTCCATGAAGAGATCGTGGATGGCGTGGCGCGCCGGCATCAGGTTCTCGCGCTCCATCGTGGGGCGGATGTTATCGGTCACCGTGAGCGCCGTCTTGTCCGCCAGACGCTCCTTGATCAGGTCGGCCGCCTGATTGTTGCCCGCGTAGATCACCGGCATCTGGTAGGAGGCGCCCAAGCGCGCCTTGGGATCCGCCGCGGCGACAATCTCGGCCAGCTCGACGACGTGCGTCGTCGTCCCGCCGTCGATGCCGCCCGAGAGCAGGATCATGTCGGGGCGCAGGTCACGGATCCGGCGGATCTTCTCGTGCGGCAGGCGGCCGTCGTTCGACGCGATGATATCCATCACGATCGCGCCGGCACCCCGCGCGGCGCGCTCGGCGCTCTCGCCGGTCATGCTCTTGACGACACCGGTGACCATCATCTGAAGGCCGCCGCCCGCACTCGAGGTCGAGACGTAGATGTCGACCCCCTCTTTCTCGCTCTGCTGCGGGGTGATGATGCGGTCGCCGTCGAGCAGCTTGCGCCCGGCCAGTTCCTCGACCTCCATCACGGCGTTGAGCACGCCGCGCGTGACATCCTCGAACGGCGCCTCGACCGTGGTCGGTGCCTCACCGCGCGTGCGGAGCCGATACTCGTCGCCGCGCAACTCGATGAGGATCGCCTTGGTCGTCGTCGATCCGCAGTCGGTGGCGAGTACCGAGCGAATCTTCGCCTGCTTGAGATCTTCAGCCGCAGTCATGGCTATCCTTCCCTCTGCCTCTTGGCTTCCGCACGCTTCTTTTTCGCGTCCGCACGTTGCCGCTTCTCTTCCTTGCGCGTGTCCTCGTCGAGCGCTTCGATGCGCCGGATGAGGCGCTCCACGTTCTGGCGGTCCTCCATGAGTTGCGCGAAGCGCTCGTAGTTGCGAATCGTCAAGAAGGCCTGGACAAATGGTTGGAGGAAGATTAGCAGCTGGCTCCCCAGGAAGGACAGCGGCTTTGTGGACTCCAGGAAGAAGATCGCCGGAACTGCCAGGCGCATGCGCACCATGCGGCCGGCCACCGCGTCCAGCAGCTCCTCGTCCGTCCACTCCTCCAGGGGCTTCTTGGGCGGTTTCCCGTCCGCCGTCGCGCGGCCCTCGTCAGGCTTGGTCTGCTCTTCGTCCGTCCCCATCATCGTCGTCCGCCCCACGTTCTACCGACCGGTCGGGCTCCGTCACTTCCGGCAGCCCGACGACTCGTACCTCCTCGAGATCGATGTGCGCCAGAATGAAGCGGCGCACCTCTTCCGGTGCCGGCGTGTCACGCCCCGCCGCCGGCCGGGCGAAGCGCAGGCGCGTGCCACGATAGGCCTCCAGCCAGTGCCGCCTGGCAAACGGGCTCAGGGTCACCCCCACGGGATCGAAGATCACCCGCCGGAACTGTCCCCAAGGGCGCTCGACGCGCGAAAACGCCTTTCGGACCGTGACCCCTTCCTCGCTCAGTTCGAACCTCGCCGGCAGAAAGAACGCCTCCAGGGAGAGGAAGAGCACCCCGAACGCGAAGAGCCCCCAATAGGCCCCCTCCATCCACATCGCCGCGAGCGCGCTCAGCGTGATCATCAGAGCGAGGACCGCAATTCCCGTCCCGCGTCGCTCAGCCGCGGGGTGCACGCGCCAGGCCAAGCGCTCCGGCGCTGACCCCATCTCCTCAGGCATGTCGCTGCTCCGGCACGGTCCACCGAACCTTGAGCGTGCGTGCCGCCTCGGCCTCGCCCAGCCGGCCCACATAGGTCGAGTGCGGCGCGGAGGTCACGCGCTCGGGATCCTCGCGGATCTCGGATGCGATCTTGGAGAGCGCCTCGGCGAAGCGATCGAGTGTCGCGCGCGTTTCGGTCTCCGTGGGCTCGACCATGAAGGCGTCCGGAACGATCAGCGGGAACGAGACCGTCGGCGCGTGGAATCCGTAGTCCAGGAGCCGCTTGGCGACATCGATGTTCTTGACGCCGTGATTGCGCGTCCAGGCAAGCGACGAGACGAACTCGTGCATGCAGGTCTCCGGATTCGCCACGGGGAAGATGGGGTGGACCTTCTTCATGAGGTAGTTGGCGTTGACGATCGCCGCCCGCGTGACGGCCGCCAGGCCTTCGGCTCCCTGGGACAGCATGTACGCGTAGGCTCGCAGGATCACCCCGGTGTTGCCGTAGTAAGGA
Organism: Candidatus Eiseniibacteriota bacterium; assembly: GCA_030601305.1. Taxonomy (GTDB): domain Bacteria; phylum Eisenbacteria; class RBG-16-71-46; order CAIMUX01; family WJJG01; genus JAUVTV01. The sequence continues at coordinate 10,318 of JAUVTV010000008.1, forward strand.
TGGAGACGTCCGACCGAGAGCGGCCGGTCGGAGGCGAGGCGGAAGCGCTCGCCCTCTTTCACGATCAGCGGAACGGGGAGGAACGGCTCAAGCTTCTTGTCGACCGCCACGGCACCCGAGCCCGGTCCACCCCCGCCGTGCGGCGAGGTGAAGGTCTTGTGCAGGTTCACGTGCACCACGTCGACGGCCATGTCGCCCGGCCGGGTAATCCCCATGAGCGCGTTGAGATTGGCTCCATCCATGTAGACGAGGCCATCCACGGCGTGGATGCGCTCGGCGATCGCGCCGAGGTCCTTCTCGAAGAGCCCCAGCGTACTCGGGTTGGTCACCATGATGCCCGCGGTGTCGGCATCGACGACCTCGCAGAGCGCCGCGAGATCGATGCGCCCGTCACGTTGCGAGGGGATCTGACGCGGCCGGAAGCCGCAGCGGGCCACGCTCGCCGGGTTCGTGCCGTGCGCCGAGTCCGGAATGAGAATCGTCTGCTTCTGGTTGCCCTGACGATCGTGGTAGGCGCGGAAGAGCTTCATGCCCAACGTCTCGCCCTGTGCGCCCGCGGACGGATGCAGGCTCACCGCGTCCAAGCCTAGGAGCGCCGCCAGATCGCGGGAAAAACACCAGAGCAGCTCCAAGATCCCCTGCACGCTCTCCTCCGGCGCGTCCGGGTGAATCCCGCCGAGACCCGGGAGTCGCGCCAGATCCTCGTGGATCTTGGGATTGTACTTCATGGTGCACGAACCCAACGGATAGAGATCGCGATCCACGTGGTGGTTCAGCAGCGAGAGACGGATGTAGTGACGCACGACCTCGGGCTCGGTCACCTCCGGGAGATGGGGCGGCTCCTGCCGGCACAACGCCTCCGGCACGAGCTCCGCGAGCGGCGGACTCTCGACGTCCAGCTTCGGGACACGCGCCCCGCGATGACCGGGCACGCTCTTGTCGAAGATGAGTGCCACCGATCCGCGCGCGTGATCCGCGGAGCGCCTCGTCTCGTCCCACTGGGGTGTTTCGCCTTGCGACGTCATGCTGAGATGGACCTCCGCACCGCTTCGACGAGCGCGTCGATTTCCGTTCGACTGCGCGTCTCCGTGACGGCGACCAACAGGTCGCGCGGCCTGGTCGGATCGAAGCGCGAGAGCGGGACCCCCGCGAGAATGCCCGCGACGTCGCGCACCCGGCCGACGAGCTGCTCGGCGTCGATGGGCAACCGCACCGCGAATTCGCGGAAGAACGCTCCGGGATAGATGCGCTCGACGCCCGCGATTCGCTCCAGGCGACTCAGGGCGTAGTGGCTGCCCCGCATGCAAGCGGCGGCCACTTGACGCAAGCCCTCGGCGCCGTGCATCGCGAGGTAGACGGTCGCCCGCAGGGCGATCAGCGCACTGTTGGTGCAGATGTTCGAGGTCGCCTTCTCGCGCCGAATGTGTTGCTCGCGCGTCTGCAGGGTGAGCGTGAAGCCGCGGCGTCCGGCCGCGTCGTACGCCTCGGCGACCAGTCGGCCAGGCAGGCGCCGGATGTGTGTTCTCCGGGTCGCGAAGTAGCCGGCCGTGGGGCCGCCGAACTGGGCCGGGGTCCCGAGCGGCTGCACGTCACCCACGACGGTCTGCGCACCCCATTGCGCGGGCGGCGCGAGGACGCCCAGCGAGACCGGATCCGCCGACACGACGAGATGTGGCGGTTTCTCCCCCATCGCACTCACTGCGGCGCCGATCGCATCCATCGGCTCCAGCAGGCCGTAGAAGTTGGGCTGCTGCACCAGCACCGCGGCGATGTCTTCGTCACCGCAGAGCGCCGCGCGCAGGGCGGCGACATCGACGCGCCCCTCGATCTCCGGGACCTGCGCGATCTCCATCTGGCCGCTGAGGTGCGTGGTGATCACCGCACGCGTGCGTGGACTCACCCCGGGGGCGAGCAACACCTTGCTGGCGCGTGTGGCTCCGCGCGCCAGCAGCAGTGCTTCGGCCGCGGCGGAAGCGCCATCGTACATCGAGGCATTGGCCACCTCGAGACCGGTCAGCTCGCAGATCATCGTCTGAAACTCGAAGCTGACGGCCAGGGTCCCCTGCGAGACCTCGGCCTGATACGGCGTGTAGGCCGTGTAGAACTCCGAGCGCAGCGCGAGATGATCGACGCATGCGGGAATCGCGTGGTCGTAGATTCCGGCGCCGAGGAAGGAAACCACGGCGTTGGGATCGTAGGTGCGGGCCGCCAGCGACGCGAAGTACCGGCGCAGTTCGGTTTCGGTGAGGGGTGGACCGAGATCCAGCGGCGCCGTCATGCGCTGCGCCGCGGGCACCTGCTCCAGGAGATCCTCGAAGGAACGGGCCCCGATCTCGCCGAGCATGCGGGCCTCTTCCTCGCGCGTGTGGCCGATGTAGCTCACGCCGCTACCCTCCGAGTTCCGCCACGAGCTTCTGGTAGGCCTCTGCGCTGAGCAGCTCATCGAGTTGCGCGGCGTCGCCGAGCTTGGCGCGCACCATCCAGCCATCCCCGTACGGCGAGTTGTTGACCCGCGCCGGGTCGTCGGTCAGCGCCTCGTTGACCGCCACCACCTCGCAGCTGACGGGCGCATAGAGATCGGTCACCGTCTTGACGGCCTCGACGGAACCGAAGGCGTCCATCCGCTGCAGCGACGCGCCCGGCTCGGGCAGCTCGATGTAGACGATGTCGCCCAGCTGATCCTGCGCGAAGTCGGTGATGCCAAACACCACCTCGTCCCCCTCCACGCGCACCCACTCGTGCTCCTTCGTGTAGCGGAGCCGTTCGGGAAACTCCATCCGCACCTCCCTGATGAGCTGAACCGCCGGAGATTCCTAACGTTTCACGGAGCCCTTCCGGTAGAAGGGCCGCTCGACCACCTTCGCCTCGAGCAGCGCGCCGCGCGCGTCGATCGCCAGCGGTGTGCCGATCTCCGCGAGCTCGGGGGGAACGAAGCCCATGCCCATGCCCCGGTCCAGCGACGGGCAGTAGCCGCCGCTCGTGACGACGCCGATCTCTTCAGCGCCTGAGCGAATCGGATGGCCATGTCGCGGCAACCGCTTGCCAGCGACCTCGAAACCGACCAGCGTGCGTCGCAGACCGGCCTTCTTCTGCGCGAGGAGCGCTTCGCGACCGACGAAGTCGCCCTTCTTCAGCTTGACCACCCAGCGCAAGCCAGCTTCCAAGGGACTCACGTCCGTGTTCAGCTCGTTTCCGTAGAGCGCGTAGTTGACCTCCATGCGGAGGCTATCGCGCGCGCCCAGACCGACGGGTTCGAGCTGTGCGGCGGAGCCCCACCTGAAGAGCGTCTCCCAAAGCGGAACGGCGAGCTGCGTCGGCACGTAGATCTCGAATCCATCCTCGCCGGTGTAGCCGTTGCGGCTGATCAGGATCTGGGCGCCTTCCCAGCTCACGTGGGCGTATCCGTAGTATCCGACGTCCTTGACGGCCGCATCGAATGGCGCCGCCAGGCAGCTCTCGGCCTGGGGTCCCTGAAGGGCAATCTGCGCCAGATCGGAGGTGGCATCGACCATCTCCACGTCGCCGGGCTTGAGTTCCGAAGCCCACTTCCACACGGCGTCCGCGTTGGCCGCGTTGACCACCATCAAGATCTCGTCCCCGAGGTGGTAGACGGTCACGTCGTCGATGATCCCGCCGTCGTGGTTGCAGAGGGCGCCGTAGAGGAGTCGGCCGCGGCCAATCCTCTCTAAGTTATTGGTAATCAAGTAGTTGACGAATGCGACTGCTCCCGGGCCGCGGAAGTAGATGCGACCCATGTGGGAGACGTCGAAGACCCCGGCGCTACCTCGGACCTTGCGGTGCTCGTGAAGGATCCCGTTCCGGAACTGGACCGGCATACTCCAACCGGCGAACGGCACCATCTTGCCGCCGTTCCGGACGTGCAGATCGTGGTAAGGGGTCTTGCGCAGTTGCTCGCCCATCCTACCTCACCTTCCCCAGGTTCGCCGAATGATCGACGCTATCATCCGGAAAACCTCCAAGTCAATCCCCGCCTGAGGCGAGCGTCCCCGCAAGCGCGCCCCCTGTCCAGGATTGCGCGCATTGGACGATCTTCTCGGGAGGTCCGGTGGCCACGATACGGCCGCCGCCTTCGCCCCCCTCGGGACCGAGGTCGAGGATCCAATCGGCACACTTGATCACGTCCAGATTGTGCTCGATCACGACCACCGTGTTCCCGGCGTCCACGAGGCGGTTGAGCACGGTGAGAAGCAGGCGGACATCCTCGAAATGGAGGCCTGTGGTGGGCTCGTCGAGGATGTAGAGCGTGCGTCCGGTGGCCACGCGCGAGAGCTCCGCCGACAGCTTCACGCGTTGCGCTTCCCCCCCGCTCAGGGTGGTCGCCGGCTGACCCAGGCGCAAGTAGCCGAGCCCGACGTCCCGCAGCGTGTGCAGCTTGCGACTCAAGCCGGGAATGTTCGCGAAGAAACGCGCGGCCTCCTCGACGGTCATCTCGAGCACTTCGCTGATGCTGAGACCCTTGTAGGTCACCTCGAGCGTCTCACGGTTGTAGCGGCGGCCCCCGCACACGTCGCACGTCACGTAGACGTCCGGCAGGAAGTGCATCTCGATCTTCACCATGCCGTCGCCCTTGCACGCTTCGCAGCGTCCGCCCTTGACGTTGAAAGAAAACCGACCCGGCCGGTAGCCGCGCACCCGCGACTCGGACAGGCGCGCGAAGAGATCGCGGATGAAGCCAAAGGCCCCCGTGTACGTGGCGCAGTTCGAGCGCGGTGTGCGACCGATCGGCGATTGATCGATGCAGATCACCTTGTCGAGATGCTCGCGGCCCAGGATCTTGTCGTGCGCGCCGGGAATGAGCGCGGTACGGTAGAGCGCGCGCGCGAGTCCCGGGTGGAGGATGTCGGTCACCAGCGTGCTCTTGCCCGATCCCGAGACGCCGGTCACGCAGATGAGGTTTCCCAGAGGAAAGCGGACACGCAGGTCCTGCAGATTGTGCTCCCGCGCGCCGACCACCTCGAGCCACTGGCCGCTGCCCCGCCGACGCTCAGTGGGCACGGGAATCTTGCGACTGCCGCGCAGGTACGCGCCGGTCAGCGAAGCAGGCGCGCGCGCGATCTGGGCGGGGGTCCCCTGCGCGACGACCTTGCCCCCCAGACGCCCCGCGCCCGGACCCAGGTCGACGACGTGGTCGGCCGCGAGGATCGCGTCGCGATCGTGTTCCACGACGAGCACCGTGTTGCCCAGGTCGCGCAGCTTCGCGAGCGCCGCCAGCAGGCGTCGGTTGTCGCGATGGTGGAGACCGATGCTGGGTTCGTCCAGCACGTACAGGACGCCGACCAGTTGCGAGCCGATCTGCGTCGCCAGTCGGATGCGCTGCAGCTCGCCCGCCGAGAGGGTGGCCGCGCCGCGGTCGAGCGTGAGGTAGCCCAGCCCCACGTTGTCGAGGAATCCGAGGCGATCGCCGATCTCTTTCCGCACCTGGGCGGTCACCATGCGGTCGCGCGCCGTCACGCACAGATCCTCGACGTGCTCCAGCGCACCGCGGACGCTGAGCGCCGTCCACTCGTGGATGTGAAAGGCCCCGGCCTTGACCGCCAGGCTCTCGCGCCGCAGCCGCGCGCCGCCGCATTCGACGCACGGGTGCGGCGTCATCAGCCGCGCAATCCATTCGCGCATCTTCGACGAGCGTGTCTCGTGATAGCGCCTCTCGAGATTGGGGATGATCCCTTCGAAGGGCACCTGGCCCTCGTAGCGTCCCCGGCGCGTCTGCACGCTGACATGAAAGCGCTCGCCGCTCGTGCCGTAGAGGATCAGATCCCGCGCCTTCTTGGGCAGCTTCCGCCACGGCTTCTCCGGATCGAAACCGTATCCCTTGCCGAGTCCGCGGATCATCTGCCCCATCCAGCCGCTCATCGCGCCCTGCATGATGGCAAGGGCCCCATCCAAGATCGGGCGTTCCGGATCCACGAGCACGAGACCGGGGTCGACCTCGCGGATGGCGCCCAGTCCCTGACAGCGCGGGCAGGCGCCGTGGGGGCTGTTGAAGGAGAAGTTGCGCGGGTGGGGATCGAGGAAGCTCTTGCCGCACTGCACGCAGGCGGCCTTCTCGCTGTAGAGCTCCTCGTGGCCTCGCGGCCCGACGACCATCACGAGCCCCGCGGAGAGGCCGAGGGCGGTCTCCAGCGAGTCGACCAGGCGCGCGCGACGAGATTCCTCGACGCGCAGGCGATCGACAACGGCCTCGATGCGGTGCTTGGCGGCCCTCTTGAGCGCGGGAGGATCCTCCAGAGAGACGAGTCTCCCGTCCACCCGCGCGCGCAGGAACCCGCCTCGCACCAGCGCGGCCATTTCCTTGCGGTACTCGCCTTTCCGATCGCGCACCACCGGCGCGAGCAGCATCACCCGCTCTCCCGCATGGGTCTCCAGGACCTGGCGGGCGATCTCGTCGATGCTCTGACTGCCCACCGGGATGCCACAGTCCGGGCAGTGTGCGACACCGATCCGCGCGAAGAGGACACGCAGGTAATCGTAGATCTCAGTCGCCGTGGCGACCGTCGAGCGCGGGTTGTGGCCTCCGGCGCGCTGGTCGATCGCGATCGCGGGGCTCAGACCTTCGATCTGATCGACGTTGGGTTTCCGCAGTTGCCCCAGGAATTGGCGGGCGTAGGCAGAGAGGCTCTCCACGTAGCGGCGCTGTCCCTCGGCGTAGATGGTGTCGAACGCGAGCGAGCTCTTGCCCGAACCCGAGACGCCGGTCACGACGACGAGCTTGCCGCGCGGCAGAGAGAGGTCGATGCCCTTCAGATTGTGTTCACGGGCACCGCGGATGCGGATGGTGGCAGGGTCGTCCCGCTTGCGGCGGGCAGCTCTCCTGTCCCGCGATTTCGGGGTGCGCTTCATGCGAGAGAGGCTAGCACTACTCCTCCCCCACCGCCTTCTGGAAACGCACGTGGCTCACCAGCAGACTCACCTTCGCCTGGATCCAGGCCACATACGCCCGCCTCAGATTGAGCCTGGCCGTCTCCCACTCCAGCACCGTGCCGGCCCCGCTCTCGTACAGCGCGGTCTGCAACCGCAGGTTCTCCCGCGCCAGGCTGACGCTCGTCTCCGCGGCAGCGAGGCTCTCACGTTCTTTGAGGATGTTGAGGAAGGCATCCTTGACCTCGAGCGCGATCTCCTTCTGCTGGCGCTCCAGCGCCTCCCGAAACGCGCGGGCCTGACCGGCGGCCTGCTCGATGCGTCCATCCCGCGAAAACCCCTCAAACAGCGGCATGCTTGCCGAAAGCTGCAGACCCCAGCTGGTCGTGGTCACGGCCCCGTCCAGGAACTCATCGGCTCCGCGGCCGTAGAGGCTGGTCGAATACCGCATGCTGAGCTTGGGCACCCGCCCCAGGCGCAATCCGGCCTGGTTCTGTTCGGCGGCCTTCAAGCGAGCCCGAGCCGCCTTCAGCTCGGGGCGTCGCTCGAGGGCGGTGCGCATCCAGCCCTCGATGGGCGCGGCCGGGTCTTCGCTCGGGACGACCAGGGTCGTGTCGACCATGAGGTCCACGCGCGGATCGACGCCCATCACCATCGCCAGGCGCGTCAGCTCGATGCGGGCCACGTTGCGGCGGTTGATCAGGGCCAGCTCGGAATCGGCCACGTTCACCTGGGCCTGGAGGACATCGCTGCGTGCAACGGACCCCAGGTTGAAGAGCGTCTCCGACCGGCGCAGCTGATCGGCGGCCACCTCGACCGCCCGCTCCTCCACCCACGCGAACTGGAGCGCCGCCACGCAGACGTAGAACTGCTCCTTGGTGGTGCGGGTCAGATCGCTCGTCGCGCCGCTCAAGTCGTACCGGGCGGCCTCGTGGGAGGTCCGGCTGCGGCGCAGATTGTAGATGCCCTCCAGATCGAGCACGTTGATCCCCGCCGACATGTTCACGCTGGCCTCATACGGCGCCTGGATCCAGGTGCCGCTCTGATCCAGCCGTCGCCAGCTCGCCCCGCTCGTCGCATAGGGCAACACGTTGCTGAGGGCCGCGCGCGAGGCCCCGCGCGCGGACTGGACATTCGCTTCGACCTCTCTCAGCCGGTCGCTCTGTGCGAGCGCGATCAGCACGCACTCGTCGAGAGCCAGAGGCTCGGTAAGATCGAACTCCCGCCCGCCAACAGATTGGGCGAGAGCCGCCGGGCACAAGCCCAGCACGATGCCCACCATCACTGCCTGCCGCATCCGCCTCCGCATCATGGCCAACCTCCCAAGCCGACTCCGAAACCCAGATCGCATCGTACGGCTCAGAGTATCCCGCACGCGCCTCGCGTTCACAATCGCCATACGATCATGGGAATAGGCGAGTTGCGCCCTTAAAGCAAGAAACCGGCGGCCGCAAGGGCCGTCGGCTCCAAGGGACTTCTCCCGGGTGGCGCTAGCCGCGGAGTCCGAACGTGAAGGGGATGTGGACGCGGCACTTGACCGGCACGTCGCGCTGCTTGGCGGGCTCGAAGAGGAATTTGCGCGCCGCGGCGAGCGCCGCGCTCTCGAGTGCCTCGATGGTATCGCTGCTGAAGACTCGCGCACCGATCACGCGGCCGTTCTCGTCGATGGTGACCTCGATCATCACCTTGCCCTCGGCTTCGGCCTGCCGGGCGAGGTCGGGATACTCGGGATCCTCGCGATGCACCAGCACGGGCGGTGAATCGAAGGGCACGAAATCGTCGGGCCTCGTCGCGGTCGCCGTCGGGATCGACGGCGGCTGGAACGGATTGAAGTCCGTGTCCATGATCGTCTCGACCGCGTCGGCGTCGTCGGTCGCCTCGATGTCCTGCATCGGCATCTCGGGGGCCGAGATCTCCTTCGGGGGCGGGGGCACGAAGATGTCGGTCTGCACGTTCACCACGAGCATCTTGCGCTCGCGGAGCTGGTACGGACTGGGCACGTACGGCGGGGAGAAGACCATGCCCAGACCGGTGAGCACCATCGCCGCGAGCGAGGCGACGAACATGTACTTGGGGTACTTCAGCTTCACCTGCTGGTGTGCCGTCTCATACCAGTTCGGGGAAAACTTTGCCATGGCTCACCCCCCCCTAGATCGCTTCCACGTCGTTCGTGAACGAGACGTTGATGGCGTTGGCCTTGCGCAACTGCATGAGCACCTTGTCCACGAGGTCGTAGGGCAGATTCGCGTCCAGGTTGAGTCCCACCATGAGCTGCGGGTTCTCGCGCATCTTCTGCACGAGCACCGCCTCGACCGACTCGAGCGTGAGATAGCGATCGTCGATGGTGATGTCGCCGCGCGCGTCGACCCACACGTGCGTCACCTTCTCGCGCGGCACGCGCACCCCGAATTCGGCCCGCGGCAGCGTCACGGTGAGCCCTTCCTCCAGCTTGAAGATCGTCGTCGCCATGAAGAAGATGAGCAGGAGGAAGACGATATCACCCATCGACCCCGTGGGGATCTGACTTCCCGAGTCCATCGAACGCTTGAACTTCACGCCTCACTCCAGGGTCGCATGCCCCGCCCTCCCGCCAGCGCGTCCGGGCGAGGGGCCTAGCCTCGGCGTTTCTTGAACGAGAACTTGCGCGCCTTGGCCGCCTTGACCTCGTCGAGGAGGTTGATCATCTGCTCGTAACGCGCTTCCGCGTCGGTTTCGATGATGATGACCAGGTTCTCGTTCTCCTCGAGTCCGCTCTTGATGATGCTGCGCACCTCGCGCAGGCCGACCACGGCATCGTCCACGTAGATCTCGCCGCCCGCGGCGGCACGAATCGTAAGCACGTTGTCGCGCTTCACCTTGACCGCTTTGCCACCCATCCCCGGGAGCACCGCCGCCAGGCCGAATTCCGTCTCGAAGACGGTCGTCGAGATGAAGAAGATGAGCAGCAGAAAGGCGATGTCGGCCGTGGAAGCCTGACTGATTTCCGGCGGCACCCCTTTGGAACGTCTCATTCTGGCCATGTGACAGTCCCCCCCCTGCGCGGGCGCTCGGCCGCGCCGCTTAGGCCTCTTCGGTGAGGACGTCGAGAAGCTCGACCGAGCTCTCTTCCATGTCCAGCACGAAGCGGTCGATGCGCGCGACAAAGAAGTTGTACATGGCCTGCGCGGGGATGGCGATGATCAGACCGGTCATCGTGGTGATCAGCGCCTCGGAGATCCCGCTGGCCACCACTTTCGCGCTCACCTGCTCGGCTGCCGCGATGGCCTCGAACGCGTGGATCATGCCCGAGACCGTCCCGAGGAAGCCGAGGAGCGGCGCGATGTTGGCCACCGTCGAGAGCACCGGCAAGCCGCGCTGCAGGAAGGCCATTTCGATCGAACCCGAGTTCTCGATCGCCTTCTCCACAGCGGCGGGACCGCGCTCCACCTTCTCGAGTCCCGCATGAAGTATAGCCGCGATCGGGCCGCGCGTGTTCATGCAGATGTTCTGCGCCCCTTCGACACCGCCGCTCTTCAAACTGGTGACGATCGCCGCCATCAGACGACGCGTATTGGTCTGGCTGCGCTGCAGCGTGATCAGCCGCTCGAGGATCACGGCCAGCCCGAGAATCGCAAGGAGGAGCAGGGGCCACATGAAGTCCCCACCCTTTTCGAAGAACTCGACGAAGCCGCTCCTGCGATCGTGGGAGATGCCCGCAGGCTCTCCTCCCTCCTCAGTCACCTCCGGCGTCTCCGCCGCCGGGGCGGGTCCACCTTCTTGTGCCAGCACCGGCGAGACGACCAGGCAAAGCCCGAAGCAAGCGATCAGCAGACCCACCCAACTCCATGCGCCGCGTTTCCCGAGTCTCATGCAAGCCTTCTCCTCGACAGCAACCCGCTCCACCCCGTTCCCCGACACGATCCCCGGGTCAGGAGGTGGAAGCCATACCTCAAGTCCGCGCCGCCACAGGGCGCGAACCACTGCAATACCAAAGTCCCAAGCATGTTAGGGGCCCCTCCGGGAGGCTGTCAAGCCGAATTTCGGTAACGCCACCGGCTCCGCGCCTTCCCCGCCGGGCCGCACCTCACCCCGTCGTCCGGCCCGGCCCCGGGGCGGGTCGACCCGGGTTCGCCAATCGCCTCCCGTTTCAAGGAAGTCGCCCTGGGGGCCGAACTAGTATAGGTGGTTCCACGGTATGCGGCTGGGCCGCCGGGCGGACGACCATAGGGAGGGCTCACAAGAGTGTCGAGGGTAGTTGCCGCCAGCTCCGATCGGCTGTCAGCCGGCCGGTGGCTCGCGGCTATGTGTATCCTGGTGGTGCTGCTCATGCCACCGGCATGGGGTGCCTCCGCGCCGCTGACGCCGTGGGGTGTGGCGCCACAGACGTACGAGGGCAGCACGCACCCGGATTCCGTGCGAGCCAATCTCGCCATGGTCGAAAACCTCGGTCACCGGCCGCTGGCCGTGGCTGCCGCCTGGCGCGGGCTGCATGCCGTCAGCACCGGGGACCCCCGCGGAGCGTGCGGCTACTGGGAATTGGCCGCCGAGCTGGACCCGGCCTACCCGAGCGCCACCTTGGCTCCGCTGCGTTTCACCTTCCCGCGTGAACTGCGCCGCGTCGCCGATGCGCTGCTCGCGTTTCCGGGCAGTCTTGTCTGCGGCTTCGAGGCGCAGCAGACCACCGCCGCAAACCTCTTCATCCTGATCCTGTTCCCGCTGCTGCTGGCTGCCAGCGCTTGCTGCCTGCTGATCTTTCTGCGCCACGTCGCGCACCTGCATCACCTCCTCTGGGAGTACTTCCAGGGGCTGCTGCCGCACGCCGTCGCCAAATGGGCCGTGTGGGGGATCTTCCTACTGCCCCTGTTCTGGAACCTGGGGTTCTTGCTCTGGTCGCTGCTGCTCGTCGCCGCGGCCCTGCCCATGCTCACGAAGGTCGAGCGCCGCCTGGCCATCGGTGCCGCGGCGCTTCTGATCATCACCCCGCTGGCCATGGACACCCTGGCCACCGTCGCCGCTCCCGGCGATCCCACCCATCCCGCCGCGTCGATGGCGCGTGCACAGCGAACGGGTCGCAGCGAGCTCGCCCTGGCCGAAATCCAGATGGTCGCGGCCCGCGTCCCCGAGGAGGGGCAGCTCTACTTTACCGAAGCGCTCCTGGCGCGCCAGACGGGTGACTTGCCGCGTGCCCGCCGCGCGCTGCACATGGCCTCCGCCTATCGGCCGCTCCCCGAACACCGGTTCGACAGCGCGCGCGGCATCCTGGCCTACCGCGAGGGGAATGTGGAGGCCGCCATCCGGTACTTGAGCCAAGCGGCGGGAGACGCGCCCGACCGGTTCAGCGTGCGCTACAACCTGTCGAAGTCCTACGCCCGCGCATCGCTCTTTCTCAAGGCCGATCGGGAAATGCGCCGGGCGTTCCGTCTCGATGCCGCGCGCGTGCGCTTCGAGGAGCGTCGTCGCCTGAGCGATCAGGCCAATGATCTCATCGAGGAACGCCTCAGCAGCACGGATCTGTGGCGCTATACGACACGGCGTCACCGGGGGGAAGGTTTCGGGCTGCCGGCGGGGCTCACGCTCATCTATCCCGGCCACAATCCCAAGCTGTTGTGGATCGGTCTCCTGCTCCTGCTGGCGGCAGCCTACACGACGACGCGATGGCATCGTCGCCTGCGCATTCACGCGTGCTCGCAGTGCGGCAAGACCGTTTGCCGGCGATGTCTGAAGAGACGCGAGAAGCGCGTCTTCTGCGACGAATGTGCTCTGACCGCGGGACGGTGGGCCACCGCGCAATACACGCAGCTGCTCCTCACCAAGGTGCTCGGGCGTCACGACCGCTTCCGCGATCGTCTCCTCGATGTCGCCCGCTTGGTGCTCCCCGGCGTGGGCGCGATGCTGCGCGGCCGGGTGACGACCGCCTTCGTGCAGCTGTTTGTCGCATCATTCGCACTGCTTTGGCTCCGTTGTCAGGGACTGCCGCTGAAGCCGGTGCCGTGGACCCGACTCGATGAAATGCTCTTGCCGGCCACCCTGCTGGGCGTGCTCGCTCTGGTCGTCCTTCAGGCGTGGGTGGTTTTTTCGGAGATCCAGGGTCTGCGCAAACGGACCCACTTGAAGGAATTCCTCGGTGCCGCACACCCGGCACCGTCTCGTTCGCGAGTCGCCTAGCAGGGCGTTGTCCGAGATAGGAGCACAGCGATGGCACTCCAGGGAACGCTGCAGGACTTCGGTGCGCTGGAGACCTTCCAGCTCATCGCCCTGCAGCAGAAGACGGGCACCCTTGAAATCACCCTCGGCAACACGCGCCGTCCGTTCGTCTTCGAAAACGGTCTGCTGCTCGCGGCTCACGAAGCGCCGTTGAAGGCCGAGGATCCCTTGGTGCGCTTCCTCCTGGAAACCGGCTACCTCAAGGACGAAGACGTCCGCGTCTGGCTCAGCTTCCCGAGTCCCCAGCCGGTCGACCCGGTGGACCCGCTGGCTCGGTTGACCGACATGAGCGAAGACGACGTCGTCACGGCCTACGACGCCTTCCTGCAGACGACGCTCGATGAAATCCTCACCTGGCACCGCGGACGCTTCCAATTCCATTCGGGCAAGGTGGGTATCCCGAGCAAGCTGGTCGGACCCTGGAAGATCGAAGGCCTGCTGATGGAGAGCATGCGCCGGCTCGACGAGTTGGCTGATCTTCAGGCCGTCGAGCTCCCGCCGGGCATGATCCCCAAGCTGGCCCTCAAGGCCCGGGGTCACGGGTTCGAGGACCGCAACCAACGCGCGCTGGTGAAGCGCATCGATGGCCGGCGCTCTCTGCAGGATCTGACCGACGGGTCGGCCTTGGCGTGCTACGACCTCTATCAGGCCCTGAGGCAGCTTCGCGACGAGGGCCACGTCGAGCTGGCCGAGTGGATCCCCGCGTGCCTGTGGGTTCAAACTCTCTGGCGCCAGCGCTCGCGCTGGCGGGCGGCCCTCTATATCGTCGGTGCGGCCGCGTGTCTGACGGGTATGACGTTGGGCGTCCAGGCCTTCCTGCGCAGTCAGCCCTCCCCTTGGCCGCTGCGCGACACATTCTCGTTCCTGAGCCACGAGGGAGAGCTGGCCCGCCGGGCGTACGCAGCGGCCCAGCTGCTGGAGGTTTACAAGCTCCGCAACGGTCACTATCCGCAAGATCACGCCGCGCTCGTCGAGGATGGCTTGCTGCGTGCGGCGACGGAAGACGAGTACCGCCGCTGGCGTCTGGCGTGGATCGTCCGCGACGGGGGCGAGGCCTACCGCTGGGATGTCGGCTCTTCCGGCGCCAGGAGCCAGCCGACGGCCGCCGCCAGATCCGGGGTCGGGGTCACACCCGCCGGCAGGGATTCCCTTCGCGAGGCGAACTGATCGGCACCGTAGCCGGTCATGACGAGAATGCCTTTGCAACCCGCGCGCACGCCCGCCTGCACATCCTCGATCGTGTCGCCGATCATGTACGAGCGCTGGAGGTCGAGATCCAGCTCGCGTGCCGCCCTCTGCAGCAGCCCGGGCTCCGGTTTGCGGCAGGAACAGGCGCCGGTGAAATCGGGGTGGTGCGGACAGGTGTAGAAGGCGTCGATCTGGACGCCGCACGGCGCGAGCGCCGCTTGCACCGCAGCGTGCACTGCATCGACATCCCCGGCCGTGAAGAACCCCCGCGCGATGCCGCCCTGATTGGTCACGACGACCAGGCGGTATCCGGCCTCGCGCGCAGCGCGCAGTGCCGCCCCGCTTCCGGGTACGAGGCGCACCCGACCCGGTTCGTGCAGGTAGGGCACGAGTTCGCACACCGTGCCGTCGCGATCGAGGAAGAGCGCCGGCGCGCCTTGTCCGCTTCTACCCCGAGCTGCTCCCATCCACCCCTCCCGGCGCGCGGGTCAACATCTCCTCGACAACTCGCACCACCTCTTCGGGTCCGATCGCCGCCATGCAAGGCGCCGGATCCCCGTGCGGGCAATGCCGACAGAAACACGGAGCGCAGTCCCACGGGTGGCGGATGACGCGGTGGCCGTCACCCAGGGGCCGCGTCCAACCGGGATCACTGGGACCAAAAAGCGCCACCACCGCCACGCCCGCCGCGGCGGCCAGGTGCATGGTTCCGGTGTCGTTGCACACGGCCACCCGCGCGCGTCGCAGGAGCGCAGCCGCGGTGCGCAAGCGACCGGCCCCGGCCGCATTGAACCAGCGCGCACCCGCACCGGCGAGGACGCGATCCGCCAGGGCCCGCTCCTCCGCCGAGCCGACGATGAAGCCCGCGATGCCGCGGGCCTCGAGCCGTTCGCGCAGCTCATGGAAGGACTGCTCGGGCCAGCGCTTCGCGGTGCCATACTGCACGCCGGGACAGAGGGCCACAAGATGGGCGTTCTCGGGAATCGCGCGCGCGTCTCGCTCCCAGACGCGCTGCGCCGCTTCCGCTGCCCCTGTCGACAGCGGCAGCACCGGAACCGCCGGAAACTCGGCCGCGCCCAGGGGGGCAACGAGCGCTTTGAATTCCTCAGCCAGGTGCATCGCGCCCCGGGGTGGACGCACGAGGGGCGTCGTGAGCAGCGGGCGCCGCCCCTGCTCCGCCCAGCCAATGCGCACCTCGATCCCCGCGGCCCATGCCTCGATTGCGGACGAGAGCGAAGGCGTCATGAGCAGGCAGCGCTGCGCGCGCGCGGCGCGAAGGGCCCGCGCGGCCGCGACGCGATCGATCGGCGAACGCTTGGCCCCGGCGAGAGGCACGCGGGGGGCTCCCGGGGCGATGTGGTCGACCAGCTCGAGCGGTCCGACCCGACCCGCGAGAACCAGTTCCTCGCCGAGGGCCGCCAACCCCTCCAGCGCCGGCAAGGCCAGCAGGGTATCTCCCAACCAGTTGGGCAGGCGCACGATGGTCTTCATGACCCTTCGGTCCTCAGCTCCGCCAGCAGGTTCTTGGCCTCTTCACGTTGCGGCAGCGCGGGATCGAGTTGCAGTGCGCGTTCGATCTGCCGGCGCGCCGCGGTCGGGTGGCCCTCGTTCGCCAAGGCCACCCCCAGCAGATAGCACACCTGTGCCGAGCGGGGCCACTCCTGCTGCAGCGCGGCCAGCGTGCGCACCGCGCGCTCCCACATCCGCGCGCCGACGAGGATGCGCCCCAAGTTGAAGCGCAGTTCGGGCGAGGCGGCGTGGTAGCGCTGCCCGTCGTCGAGGACCCGGCCGGCTTCCATCACGCGCGCTTGTGCCAGGTAGGCATTCGACAGGTTCAGGTAGATGCCCAGATCGGTGTAGCCCGCGGTCAGCGCCTCCTCGAGAAGCTCGACGGCCTCCGCCGCGTGTCCGAGATCCGTGATCGCGGATCCGAGCGCGGCGAGGAAGCCGCCCGGGACGCCCGTCATGAGGCCGGTGGCGACCCGCGTCCGCCAGCCGTCGCCCAGGACGCCGCCGCGCGGCGGTGGGTAGAGGAGCACGCGGGTGCGCCGGCCGGGCGTCTCTCCGAAGCTCTCCTCGCGCACAGCGCGCTCGGTGAGGCGCGCGTAGAAGCGAAGCACGGAATCGCTTTTCCGGGGTTCGCGTAGATAGCGCAGCACGCGCTTCTCGCTAAGCACCGCGGCGTGGGCGGCGCGGTACCAGCCCTCCCAGTATGTGCCCCGGTAGACGGCCGGGTCGATCGCGTGGAAGGGAATCGCCATCCATACGTGTCGCGACCCCTCCGGCGGCGGGAATCCCAGATCGTGGATCACGAGGCTTCCGGACTCGAGGTGGGCTTCCACCCAAGCGGACACATCTTGGACCTTCGAGCTTTCGCGCTGTGCCTGCGACCAGCGCATCCCGGAGACGGCGACGAGGGGGACGGCAAGCAGCACAGCGAGGAGCGCGGCGCGGCGCCGCGTGAGCACGGAGCGCGCCCAACCCGCCAGCGTATCCCAGCCGGCACTGGCCTCACGGGCGGCCCAGGGGAGCACGATGAGCAGCGGGGCCTCTCTGGCGAACCCGGAACGCGCCCCAATGAGCAAGAGGACCAGGAAGGCGATCGGCGCGAAGTCGCCGCGCCTCACGCGCTGCGGCCACCCGCGCGCCGCGAGAAGAAGGAGGAGCACCCCGGCCACGTGAAACGTCGTGCTGATCGGAAGGAAACCCGGGCGCACGCCGAAGTGGCCGCCGCTGCTCAGCATGTCCTGCGCCCGGGCGCCCTCCAGCATGCCCGCCGCCCAGCCGCCCGGATCCATGAGGGCCGCCGGGTTCAGCAGCCAGAGAAGAACGAGCGCCAGGACCACGGTCGCCGCTCCCCGCGCCCGCCTGCCGAGCGCGAGCAGCGCAGCCCCGAGCGGCAGGAGCAGGACACCGACCCAAGCCCACGGGGTCCACCCCAGCACCCAGCCGAGAAGCGCGGCAGCCAGCCAAACCGGCAGCCCGCCGCCGCTGAGTGCCAGGAGTATCGGCGCCACGAAGAGGTGCGCGTCGAGACCGAGCACACTGCCGAGCCACAGCGGCGACGCGGCCAGAAGCCAGCCCCCCGCCCGTGGAGCCGGCGCTCCCGCCGACGACGGCCGGGCGACCCAGGCGACGACGAACGCACCGAGTCCAATCCCCACGATGCGACCGATGACGAGCACCGCCGCGGGCGAGACTCCCAGCAGAAGCAAGAGCACCGCCGGTGCGAGGCGCGGATCCCCAGCCGGCTCATGCGCGCCGAGGAAGTCGACCCCGCGTTCGCCGACCTGCTCGGCGACGTCGCGAGCCGAGACCAGGTAGGATGGCTCCTGCCCGGGTCGTTCGATCGTGAGCGCAATCGCACACAGGATCAGGAACAGGATGGCTGGCAGGAGCGCCTTCTTGTCCATTCGCTGTCGCATCTGGCCGCGTTGGTCAGGAGCTTCGCGATGCCCCGTCCCCTCTACCACCTAGAACTCCCAGCCGAGAGAGAACTCGCTCTTCGACCGCCCCGCCCACCGGGAAAGCTCGCTGCGGCGCACGAGGTCCCAGCGGATGATCGCGAGCCCCATGTTGATGGCGAGGCGCAGACCCAGGGCACTCTTCACACTCCTGAAGGTGCACGAGCCGCCCTCGCAGACCCACGGGCGGAAGTCACGAGGGTTCTCCCAGGCCGCACCCACATCGAAGAAGACCGCTCCGCGGATGCCGCCCAGCATCAAGGGCAGCGGCCAAGCCACGAGAAGCCCGTCGATGAACGGGAAACGGAACTCGAAGTTCATGTAGGCGACCTTCGTGCCGACCAACGGCTGGTCCGAGTGCCCGCGCAGCGAATACGGTCCGCCGAAGATCAAGCGATGGCGCCCCGGTCCCCACTCGCCGGCCGCCACGCCACGCCAGACGAAGGCATAGTACTGATTGATGTTGAAGTAGAGGCGATGATCGAGAGTGATGCCCTGCGAGCTCTCCTCCCCGAAAGAGGCATAGCCAGTCAACCGGGTGCGCCGACCGCTCAGCGGCCCCGTGGGGCCGAAGACCGACGAGTCGAAAACCCAGGAGATCGCCGGGTTCAGATACCAACCGTCCCGATAGGTCTGTTCCCACACGCCGACCAGGCCACCCTCGATCGAGTCGACCTCGCGGTGCATGTAGCGGTACCGGCGCTCGTGGGTCAGGTCGACGCCCATTTCCAGCCGCCGAAACCGCGAGAAGGGATGGATCCAGTCAACGCCGCCACCGCGAATAAAACGATTCTCGAAATCCTCGAGGTATCCCGGTAGCGGACCGTATCCGTAGCCGCTCCACCGCTGGAAGATGGCGACATTGAAGGAGGGGCGCGTGCCCAAATTGGCGTAGCCGAGCAAGTAGCTGCCGTTCGCGAGCGACCCCCTCACGTCAGCCGCGATGTAGATGTTCTTGTCGCCGAGCATGTCGGAAAACACCAGCGTCGATTGCGCCTGCATCCCGAAGCCCGTCGTGTAGATTCCCCCGGCGTAGGCGTAATCGAGCGTGAACCGGGGACGATACCGCATCTCCTCGACCTTCAGAGACTCCGGCAACGTGCTCGTCTCCAAGAAGAGATCGCGAATGTCGTCGACGGGTTCGGGGTGCTCCGGCGCCCCGTTCCCGGCCGTCACGTCATCGTGGCCCTTGCCCGGGCGGGGGCGGTCTTCGAAGGGACGCCCCTCGCTCCCGGTGGGTGGATCCTCGCCCGCTTCGGTTGAGGTCTCGGCGTTCTGACCCGCTGCCTCGCCCTGCTGGAGGCCCGTTGTGGCCTGCCCGGCAGAGCCCGTGGATTGTTCGGCGGAGGCTTCGGTCTGTTCTGAACTCGGAGCACTCGCCCCTTCGAGCGTGCCCTCCCCCCCCTTCATCCAGGTGGGCGGCGCCCCAGCCACCATGATCTGGTGGGCCGTGAACCCCGCTCCCCCTTCCTCGCCGACCATGGCCGCGACAAGGGGGATGCTGCGCTCCGTGTCGGCCTCGACCACCGGCGGCTCGGCGCCTGGCTCGGGCTCCCAGGGCTCCACCGTGTCGACCCGCCCGAGCGGGTCACGGATCGCATACAGATTCCAACCCATCTTCTCGAAGACACTGAACACGACCCGGTTTCCCCGCGCGGACAAGCTGGCGGCCACGCCCCTTTCGGTGATACCCGAAATGCCCGTCATGACATCCGTGATCTGATAGTCGAGCCCCGTGTCGAGATCGCGGATGAACATGTTCGAGATCCGCGTCCGGTCGGAGATGAAGAGCAAGTGCCGGTTGTCGGGGAACCACTGCGGGTTGATCGTCTTGCCCACCTGCCCGGGTAGAAGGGCGATGTCGGAGCTCTCGAGGTTCAGGATCGCGATCCTCCACGGAGAGAAGAACTCGAAGCCCGTCGCGCTGCGGTAGCCGCGGTCGGTGACGAATGCGATGCGGCGTCCATCCGGCGACCACGCAGGCTGGAAGGTGG
>JAUVTV010000025.1 GCA_030601305.1 Candidatus Eiseniibacteriota bacterium
GGGTGAGGAGGTGCACGATCTTGCCTTCCCGGTGTTCATCCGCTCGAGTCTCACGGACGCCGAACTCGCCGCGCTGGGCGCCGAACCGAACACGCGCCTGGGCGATATCGTGACGGCCGTCGTGCGCGAGGACGACCTGGACCGCCTGGGATCGCATCCTGGCGTGGAGACGATCGAGGCCTCGTATCGCATGCTTCCCGCGCTGGATGTCTCCGTCCCCGAGATCCGCGCCAACCTGGTGAATCACTCAGGCGAGACCGGGTTCACGGGCAGGAGGGTAATCTGCGGCATCGTCGATACGGGCATCGACCACACGCACGAGGATTTCAAGAAGGAGGACGGGAGCACCCGCATCCTCGCCATCTGGGATCAGACGATCGGCGGCAACCCACCGAAGGGGTTCGACTACGGCCACCAGTATCTCGCCCGGGATATTGACCGGGGTGACGCAAACGACCATGTCGACGACGCCGGGCACGGTACCCACGTGGCGGGTATCAACGCCGGCAACGGATCCTCGCTCCACACCGGGCAGTATCGCGGCATCGCCTGGGAAGCGGACATCCTCATGGTTCGCAACACGGGACGCGACGTCTTCGACTATGGTGGCGGCACACCCATCTTTCCGTCCACGAGCACCGTTGGTTCGCTGGACGCCTTCAGCTACATGATGTACGTCGCGGATGTGCTGGATCGACCGCTGGTGGCCAATCTCAGTCAGGGCGCGGCGATGGGGCCTCACGACGGCACGTCGCTCTACGAGCAGATGATCGACGGCCTCGTCGAGGAAGGCCTGATTCTCACCGTTGCCGCGGGCAACAGTCAGGACGACGATGGACACGGCCGCCTCATGATCCCCGCAAGCGGTGAGGGGACCTTAGTGCTAGAGCACACGAGTGGGCGGGACGCACAGTGGTACGTTGTGTTCGAGTGCTGGTACCCGGACGGCGAGCAGTACAGCTGGGTCGTCACCTCTCCCAGTGGAACGGCCATCACCATCCCGTCGCAGATGACGCAGAACTACGCGAGCCGGGTGACGTCGCACCCGGACACGGTCTACTACTGGGCTCAGCGGCACCACCCAGCCAACGGCCAGGGCTACTTCTTCTGCCAGGTGCAGAATAGCAGGCTGAACGTGGAGGCGGGAGAATGGCGCGTGCGCGCGGTGGCCGAGGTGACGCCTCACGAAGGCGGGACGGTGGACCTCTACTGCGAGCGCAATCAGTACGGTCTCAGAGTGAAGCAAGGGCTCGTGATGGACGGCACGATCGGCATGCCGGGGAGCGCGACGGGCGCGATCTCGGTGGCGTCCTACAACACCAAGGTGCAGTGGGTGGGGGGCGACGGTCGAATCTGGGGACTCCCGGGGGAGAACCCTGTGGGAGACATCAGCACGTTCAGCGCCCACGGGCCGCGCCGTGACGGCGAGCTCAAGCCCGACCTCGCCGCCCCGGGCCAGATGATCGCCTCCAGTCGCGCCAGTGGCTACGATCCCGCGATCGCCTTCATCGATCCGGGCGGGAGTCACACGTTCCTTCAGGGCACGTCGATGTCGGCTCCGCATGTCGCCGGCGCGATCGCCCTGATGCTCGACAAAAACCCTACACTTACCCCACGACTGGTCAAAGGGCTCCTGCGGTCGACGGCCCGATCGGATGCTTTCACGGGAGTCACGCCCAACGCGACGTTTGGGTACGGGAAGCTGGATGTGAAAGCCGCCATCGATCTCATGGACAACATGCCCGAGTGCCTCGCCCGGCTCGGGGACAGCAACGGCGACGAGGATGTGAATGTGCTCGACGTCGTCACCACGGTGAACGACATCTTGGATCGCCACGCGCTTGGCGATGAAGCCCGCGCCTGCGCGGATGTCGACAGCAACCTCATCCTCGACATCCGCGATGTGACCGGAACGACAAGCATCATCCTGGGTACGGGCGCACCCCTGCCGCTGTCTCTCGAGGATCCCGACCGGACCGTCGACTGGCGGGAGGACGCGACCGTGGACATCTACCGGCTGACGATCGAAGATGCGCGGGCGGCGGGGCTCCAGATGGCCTTCTTCCTGCCGCGCGGGTACGCGCTCGCCGGGGAGCCGCAGCTCGAGGGTGCGGCGCCCGGGGCACAGATCGCCTGCCGGAACCGCCGGGGACAGCATCACCTCCTGGCCTACGCTCCGAGCGGTCCGCTTTGCGGCGCGGGTGGCCGGGTGACCGTCGCGCTCCCGCTGGCCTTCGAGTGGCGAGCAGATGAGGGCGCCCGCGATCTCGCCGTCACGCGCATCCTGGTGTGCGATGCTCGGGGGCGCGAGTTGTCGCTCTCCCCCACACCCCTGGACGATCCGCACGAGGATGAAACGCATGCACCGCTCCGCGCCCGGTTCCTGCAATCGGCCAATCCGGTGCACGGACCGGCGCACGTCCGGTACAGTCTTCCCCACAGCGGTGACGTTGAGATCGACATCTGGGATGCCACCGGCCGCAAGATCCGCTCGCTCCTGCGCGGATGGCAGCTGGCGGGGGACCACCGCGTGCCGTGGGACGGCACCGACGATCGCGGACGCAAGATGCCTGGTGGGAGCTACTTCGTCCGGTTGCGAACAGAGGATGGAGAGCTCAGCCGCAAGGTCGTGATCATCCATTAGTGCGCGCAGAGAGGATGCAGTCATGCGAATCACACTGGCCATGATGATGGCGATTCTCGTGGCGGGATGCTCGGATGACAACGACTGCCGTCCCTGCAACTGCAGCGCTCCCCCGCAGACCGTCACGACACTCCATGCGGTGGCACTCAGCGATTCGTCGGTACGGATCACGTGGACCGCACCCGACGACGACTGCAACGGCGCCGAGGCGTACGACATCCGCTACTCGACCTCGACCTCCGGCGTGGACGAATGGTGGGACGAGGAGTCCTTCTCCGTGCCCGATCCACCGGCGCCCAAGGCCCCCGGGGAGCCGGAGACCTTCGCGGTCAGCCCGCTTGCCGCTGAGACGAACTACGGATTTGCCCTCCGGACGCGCGACGACCTGGGCAAGTGGTCGGGGATCTCCAACGAGGCGCGCGCCACGACGGCGCCCCCTCCCGGCGCGGTTTATCGGATCACCCCCTACGGCAATGGAGACTTCGCCACGATCCAGGATGCGATCGATGCGGCGGACGATGGAGACATCATCGAGCTGACGGACGGCATGTTCGCGGGCGACGGCAACCACGACATCGACTACGGCGGTAAGGCCGTCACCGTGCGCTCCGAGCGCGGTGATCCAAGTACTTGTGTCATCAGCTGCGGTTCAACGCAGTCCGATCCGCACCGCGCGTTCCTCTTCCAGAGCGGGGAAGGAGAGGACTCGGTCCTCGAGGGTGTGGAGATCCGCGAGGCAAAAGTGTTCGGTGACGCGTGGCCCAACAGCTTCGGGGGCGCCATCTTCTGCGCGAACGGATCCGCCCCGACGATTCGGGGCTGTATCATCCGCTCCTGCGATGCGACCTACGGTGCTGGGTTGCACTGCAAGGAGTCCGACCCCGTGATCACGGAGTGTCAGTTCATTGACAATGAGGCCACGATCGGCGGCGGTTTGCATCTTCTGGATGCATCCCCGACCGTCGACCTGTGCATCTTCGTGATCAACAAGGCGTTGCAGGGCGGCGCCATCCAGTGCCACGGCCCGGCGGCGGCACCGCAGATCTCACGCTGTACGCTCGTCTTCAATCAGGCGGACAACGGTGCGGGCCTGAACTGCGGTTTCGCCGCGACCCCGCTCCTCTTCAACGTGATCATCGCTTCCAGCTTCATCGGGCCGGCCATTTCCTGCACGGGAAACTGCGCGCCCACTCTCATCTGCTGTAATCTGTACGCCAACTCGGGAGGTGATTGGACCGGCTGCGTCGCGGATCAGGCAGAAACGGATGGCAATCTGTCGGCGGATCCGCTTTTCTGTGGTGGTGAGAACTACTTCTCCCTGAGTGCGGACTCCCCCTGCGCCGCCGAGAACGCCGGGGAGTGCGGGCAAATCGGCGCGTGGGGCGTCGGATGCGAATGACCCTCGAGGTGGAATCATGAGCGATTTCTCGTTTGTCAGAGGTCTGCGTTGCGTAACCTGCGACGCGGAATTCAGCTTGGACGACCTCACCTACACCTGCCCCGCGTGTGGACCGGTACGCGGCACACTCGATGTCGAGTACGACATCGGACAGCTCCGCGCGGCCTTCATCGATGAACTCCTCAAGGAGCGCGACGACCGGACACTGTGGCGCTACCACGAACTCCTCCCGGTGCGCGACGCCGAGGCCGTGCTGCCGCTGCCCATCGAGGTGTCGCCGCTTGTGTGGCTCGCGTGCGATCCCGGATTCACGGCGCCGAAACGGCTTCTGGTCAAAGACGACACGCGTCATCCGAGCGGATCCTCCAAGGACCGCGCGACAAGCGTCGCCGTGGCGCATGCCCGGGAACTGGGCAAGACCGCGATCGCGGCGGCCTCGACCGGCAATGCGGCTGCATCTCTCGCGATGTTCGCGGCGCGGGCCGGACTGGGCTGCTACATCTTCGTGCCCGAATCCGCTCCGGCGGCCAAGCTGACCCAGATCCGCGCCCACGGAGCCCATCTGTTCGCGGTGCGGGGAACCTACGACGACGCCTTCAGCCTGTGCGCTGAAGTGTGCGCGCAAGAGGGCTTCTACAACCGCAATACGGCCACCAACCCGTACCTAGGTGAGGGAAAGAAGACGATCGCCCTCGAGATCTGGGAGCAGCTCGGCTTCCGCGTGCCGGAGACGGTGATCGTGCCCGTCGGGGACGGCTGCATCCTGGGCGGCGTCTTCAAGGGGTTCCGGGATCTGCATGAGATCGGTCTCATCCCGCGATTGCCACGCGTGATCGGCGTCCAGGCGGAAGGATCTGCGGCGCTCGCCAGCGCATGGCGCGCGGGACAGGATGCTTGCATGGCAGTCTCGGCGGAGACGATCGCCGACTCCCTGGCGGTCGCGATGCCGCGTGACCAGGTCAAAGCGCTCCGCGCCGTGCGTGAGAGCGGCGGTCAGTTCGTCACCGTCAGCGATGCGGCCATATGCGAGGCCATGCACGTGCTCGCAACCCGCGCGGGGTTGTTCGTGGAACCGGCCGCCGCGGCGTCTCTGGCGGGGCTCAAGGAGGCGGCCGCCGGCGGCCACGTGGGTCTCGATGATGAGGTGGTGCTGCTCCTCACCGGGCACGGACTCAAGGATATCGCCGCGGCCGATCGCGCCGCGCACAACAACCAGCCGATCCACGTCGGACTCGACCTCGACGAGGTCACCGCGGCACTCCACCCCTAGCGTTGTTCCGAGAGGAGAGGATTTGGCCGAACGCACCTCTGACATTCTCCGGGAGACGGAAGTCCTGCGCGATCCGGCCATCGCATTCTTTCGCGAGCTGATTCGGATCCCCTCCATGTCGGGAGCCGAATCGCAGGTCGTTGCCGCCATACGCGAGAGGATGAACGCGGTCGGTTTCGACGAGGTGCGCATCGACCCGTTCGGCAACGTCCTGGGCCGTCTGGGCTCGGGCGAACGCGTGCTCGCCTTCGACGCGCACGTCGACACGGTGGACGTGGGCGATTCGCGCCTCTGGTCGGTCGATCCCTTCGCCGCCGAGATGCGCGACGGCATCGTCTACGGACGCGGCGCCTCCGACCAGAAGGGCGGCATGGCTGCCCTGGTCTACGCGGGCGCCGTCATCCAGCGACTCGGTCTCGCCAAGGACCTCACCCTATGGATGGTCGGATCGGTCCTCGAGGAGAATTGCGACGGGCTCTGCTGGCACTACCTTCTCAATGAGGGCGTGCTCGCGCCGGATGCGGTCGTCTTGACGGAGCCCACTGACCTGCAGGTCTTCCGCGGGCAGCGGGGCCGCATGGAGTTCGAGGTGACGACACGCGGCGTCTCCTGCCACGGTTCGGCCCCGGAACGCGGGGTCAACGCGATCTACAAGATGGCGCCGGTCATTCGCGGGATCGAAGAACTGAACGGACGTCTGCCGCACGACGCCTTCCTGGGATCGGGCAGCGTCACGGCGAGCGAGGTGCGCTCGAGCGCGCCGTCGCTCTGCGCCGTGGCGGACTCCTGCACCTTGCACCTCGATCGCCGGCTCACCGCCGGCGAGACCGACGAGAGTGCGCGCCACGAGATCGAGGGCATTGTGGCCGCGGCCTCGTCGCAGACGCCGGAACTCGCCAGCGAGGTCACCATCCCCGTCTTCGAGCAGCCCAGCCACACCGGTCTCGTCTATCCGATGCGCCAGTACTTCCCCGCGTGGGTCCTGCCGGAATCGCACCCGCTGGTGCGCCTAGGGCTTCAGGCTCGCCAGCTGTCGTTGGGGGAACCCTCACCGGCGGGCAAGTGGACCTTCTCGACGAACGGCGTCGCCACCATGGGGCTTCACGATGTGCCCACGATCGGCTTCGGCCCCGCGTGCGAGATCCACGCCCACGCACCCAGTGATCAGTGTCCCGCGGAGCACATCCCCGCGGCCGTCGCCTTCTACGCGACGATGGCGATGCTCTATGCAACCGAATCCTAGGAGGGCAGTCCGATGCCGAGCTCGCGATCCGTGGAGGACCTCACCCTGGGCGGCGCCTTCAAGGGCCGCGACTGGATCGTGACCCAGGAATGGGAGACCGGCGAGATCGAGCAGCTGCTCTGCCTCTCCGCGGATATCAAGCGACGTTTCAAGCGTGGCGAGCCGACGCTGGTTCTTCCCCACAAGACCATCTTCCTGCTCTTCTTCGACAACTCGACGCGGACGCGCAACTCGTTCGAGGCGGGAGCCACGCAGCTCGGCGCGCATGCGCACTTCATCAGCGCGGAGACTTCGCAGGTTGCCCACGGCGAGTCGCCGAAGGACACCGGCGTGATCCTCAGCCGCTATGGCCACGCCATCGCCATCCGTCACGACAAGATCCCCGGTGAGGGCAACCGCTACCTGCGCGATGTCGCGCGCCATGCCGACGTCCCCGTGATCAACATGCAGTGCGACGTGGACCACCCGTGTCAGACGCTCGCCGATCTGATGACGATCCGCGAGAAACTCGGCACCGACTTGCGCGGCAAGCGCATCGCCGTGTCGTGGGCCTACACGCAGACCTACGCCAAGCCGCTCTCGGTGCCGCAGGGACTGATCACGCTCATGACGCGTTTCGGCATGGACGTCGTGCTCGCCCATCCTCCGGAGTTTCGACTGATGGACGATCAGCTGGCTCACGCTCGCCGCAATGCGGAGCACTCGGGCGGCAGCTTCCATGTCGTCCACGAGATGGACGCCGCGTTCCGCGATGCGGACGTGGTCTATCCGAAGAGCTGGGGGTGCATCGATCTCTTCGCGCAACCGGAGGAGTCGCTGGCCCTCGGCGAGAAGTACCAGGATTGGATCTGTGACGAGGCCCGTATGGAGCGCGCCGCCCCCGGATCCCTCTACATGCACTGTCTGCCGGCGGATCGCGGCACGGAGGTGACCGATGCGGTGATCGACGGCCCCCATTCGGTGGTCTACGACGAGGCGGAGAACCGCCTGCACACGTGCAAGGCGCTCATGGCGGCCCTTATGTAGCCAGTTGTTTCAGCAACCCGGTGCGCGCGTTGAACTCCGTGATCAGCCGGTCCCACTCGTCTACCTGACCGAAGGTCCGCGACCAGAACTCGGGGTCCCACAGCTCGCGCAGCTCCTCCACCGATCGCCCCTGCTGTTCCACCCAGGTGAAGTACTTGAAGTTGTGCAGCATCTTGCGGTCCCAGTATCCAAACTCGCGCATGTTGTCGGTCCCGATCGCGAGGATGTAGCGGTTGAAGTGCGCGATGGCCTGCTCCCGCGTGTAGGCACCGTGGAGATCACGCTGCTCGGTGAGACGCGAGCCGTACAGCTCCATGGAATCGGTGAGCGGGGTGACGAGCGTGTCGTGCTTGCCCAGCTCGTAGTACTTGGCGGTCTTGATCGCGGCCACCAGATTGCAGATCGACGAGATCCCCAGAAGCGGCAAGTGCGCCAGGAAGTCGTCGGCAATGCCCTGGCTTGCCAGGAACGCGTGTCCCGCCTCCTCGTTGAAGAGGCGCATGACAGCGAGGCACTGCTCGTCGTCGACCGCGCAGATCATGTCCGTATTGCGTACGTTGTGGATCCACGGAACGTGCTTGTCGCCGATGCCCTCGATGCGGTGCCCGCCGAACCCGCAGCGCAAGAGCGTGGGGCACTGCAGCGCTTCGGTGGCCACGACGCGCATCTGTGGGAACTGCGTCTTGAGATAGTCTCCCGCGGCGATGGTCCCGGCCGACCCGGTGGCACTGACGTATGCTGCGAGCCGGTCACCGGGCTCGGCAATGCGCTCCCAGATTTCACGGATCACGGACCCGGTCGTATGGTAGTGCCAGATCGCGTTGCCGAATTCATCGAACTGGTTGAAGACGACGATATCGTCGCCGCGCTCGGCGCGCAGCTCCCAGCACTTGTCGTAGATCTCCTTGACGTTCGACTCGCAACCGGGCGTCGCGAAGATCTCGTCGGTGCCGATCTCCCGCAGCCACTCGAAACGCTCACGGCTCATCTCTTCCGGTAGGATGGCCACCGCCGAACAGGCCAGCAGCGCGCAGTCGAAGGCGCCCCCGCGGCAGTAGTTCCCCGTCGATGGCCAGACCGCCTTCTGGCGTGTGGGATCGAAGGTCCCCGAGACGAGGCGTGGGACGAGGCACCCGAAACCTGCGCCCACCTTGTGCGATCCGGTCGGGAAGTACTTGCCTACCAAGCCGATAATGCGCGCTTCGCTGCCGGTGAGCTCCGGGGGAAACTCGATCCAGTTGCCGTCACCGAAGAGCCCCCCTCGGGCGCGCGGTTCGTTCTTCCAGGTGATGCGGAAGAGATTGATGGGATCGACGTCCCAGAGGCCAACCTGGGTAAGTCGCCGGCGAACGGCCTTAGGGATGCGTTGCGGATCGCGCTGTTCGGCAAAGGTGGGAATCAGGATGTTGCGTTCACGGCAGCGCTCCACCGTTCGCTTTAGAACCTCCTCATTGACTTGCATCGGCGTTCTTCTCCTTGATGATCTCGGCAACAATCGAGAGGGCGATCTCGGCCGGCGTGTGGGCTCCGATCGCCAGCCCCACCGGGCAGTGCACGCGCGCGATCCACTCGGGCGTCGAACCGGCCTCGCTCAAGGCCTCGCGGATCTTCCCCCACTTGCGCCGGCTGCCGATCAAGCCGAGGTACCCGGCGAAATCGGTCTGGGCGATCGCCAACATCACCTTGCGGTCGAGGGCGTGCTCGTGCGTGAGGACGATCACGTGATCGAAGCCATGGAGACCCCCGTCGCTGATGAACGCATCCGGCGACTGCGCCATGCGGGCGGCGGCGTCCGGGAACCGTTCGGCGGAGACGATCTCCTCACGCGGATCCACGACCGCGTAGGCGAACTCGACCTCGCGACACAGACGGGCCACGGCCTGGGCGACGTGCCCACCGCCGCAGAGCAGGATGCGCGCTGGCGGCGCCATCACTTCGACCGCAAGCGTCGCGCGCCCGCCGCACATGAGACCGATCGAGTCGTGCGCGCCCGGCTCGAAGGAGTAGGACAGGAGCCCCCCGCTTCCGCGGCGGATCATCGAGAGCGCCTCTTCCTTGACCTTGAGTTCGAGCTGGCCGCCGCCGATCGTCCCCTCTTGCCGCCCGTCACCATAGAGGAGCATCTTGTGGCCCGGCTTGCCGGGTGAGGAGCCTTCTGCCTCGATCACGCTCACCAGCGCAAACGCCTCTCCCCGTTCGAGCGCTTCGAGCGCGGCCCGCATTACGGTAGCGATCATCTTTCTTCCTTTCCAGTGTGTTCCACACCCGCGCCGAGATCCGACAAGCTGTTGATGTTGCGATGGATTCCCGGGTCGTCCACACGGACGGTTCGCACGCGGGCGGCATCGGCGCGCACGATTCGGCGGAGCGGCCCATCGGGACCCAGAGCCTGGATCTCTCCCCAGATCGCGCGCCCGACGAGCACGGGGTGCCCGGTCTTCTCTCCGTCCAGCGGAAGCCAGATTCCAAGCTCGGCCTCGGGATCGTCTTCGAACGCACGGACCAGCGCGCGGAACGTGCTCGCGGCAACGAACGGGAAATCCACCGAGTGCAGCAGTGCGCCGCGGGTGCCCTCCGGCAGACTGCGCAGGCCACAGATGATGCTCCCGGTTCGTCCCGCCTTCCAGTCCGCGTTCTCCACCCAGGAGATGCCGCTTCCGGCGATCGATCCCCGAACGCGCTCGGCCTCGGCGCCCACGACGACCGTGATCCTTTCGTGACCGGCTTCCAGGACTCTCTCCAGCGCGATCTGCAGCCAGCTCTTCGCTTCCAGGCGCGCCAGCGCCTTGGGTCCGCCGAATCTCCGCCCCTCTCCGGCGGCCAGGACGATGACGGCAACGTGCGCGCTCATGAGCGTGCGATCTCCTGAAGGAAGCGGACAACCAGGCTTCGCGTCACCGCCGATCGGTACGCCGCCGACGAGCGCACATCGTCGATCGGTGCGATCTCCCGGGCCGCGATGTTTCCGGCCGCGGCCATGACTTCCGGCGCATCCGAGCCCTGCACGCGCCGGCCCTCGAGATAGCGCGCGACTTCCGGCAAGGCGACGGGGGTCGGCGCGACGCTGCCCGCGGCCACGCGCACCCCCGAGAGCACGCCGCCCGCGTCCACCTGCGCACGACACGCGACACACACCTTCGAGATGGACTGCGCGAGACGCGTGCCCACTTTGTAGAAGCACTGACGGTCGCCGGCCGGCGGCAAGGGGATGCTGACGCGCGACAGCAGTTCCTCAGGCCGGCACGCGCATCGTCGGTAGCCGACGAAGAAGGAGTCAACCGGCACCTCGCGTGTGCCCTTCGCCGACGTGAGCGTCACCGTGGCGCCGAGCGCCATTAGAACCGGCGGCGCGTCGGCGGCCGGCGATGCGGTCATGAGATTGCCGCCCAGCGTTGCCCGGTTCTGGATCGCCGCGGCCCCGACCGTGGCTGCCGCGTCCGCGAGCGCCGGTGCGTGCCGGCGAACCCGGGCGTCGCGGGCAACTTGCGCAAACTCGGTCGTCGCCCCGATCTCGAGACCCTGTTCCGTGAGCGCGATGCCGCGCAAGCACGCAAGACGCGTGATGTCCATGACGGCTGCCGGCCGCCTATTGCCCAGCTTGACGTCGGTGAGCAAGTCCGTTGCCCCGGCGATGATCGTGATCCGCTCTCCTTGGGTCTGCAGAATCTCGAGCGCCTCTCGCAGATCGTCCGGTGCGTAGGCGGGAATGCCGTCCACGCTGGCGGTCACCGTCCGA
This sequence comes from Candidatus Eiseniibacteriota bacterium, assembly GCA_030601305.1. Lineage (GTDB taxonomy): Bacteria > Eisenbacteria > RBG-16-71-46 > CAIMUX01 > WJJG01 > JAUVTV01. The sequence continues at coordinate 11,319 of JAUVTV010000025.1, forward strand.
GATGCCGGCACCGTCTCGACGGACGCGGGTTGCCCGCTCTCTGCCGGCAGCGACGCGGCACGCTGCACGGCACGGATGATCCGTTCGTATCCGGTGCAACGGCAGAGATTGCCCGCGAGACCCGTGCGGATCTCCTCGCGGCTGGGTTGCGGGCACCGATTCAGCAAGGCCCGTGACGCCATCACCATCCCGGGAATGCAAAAGCCGCACTGCGCGGCACCCTCCTCCAAGAAGGCCTGCTGCACCGGATCGGGGCGCTCACGGCTGCCGAGACCCTCGATGGTCACGATCCTGCGGCCCGCGAGCTGCACGGCGGGGACCAGACAGGCATCGACCAGCGCATCGTCCATCAGGACCGCGCACGCGCCGCACTCCCCTTCGCCACAGCCCTCCTTGGTGCCCGTCAGTCCGAGGTCTTCGCGGAGGATGTCGAGGAGTCGCCGGAGCGGTGGGACGTCGAGGACGTGCCCTTCTCCGTTGACCTCGAAGGACACCTTCATGAGCCGCCCTCCTCGATCCGCAGGCGCAGGAGGCGCTCCGGCGTGATCGGGATGCCGGCGGCGAAAATCTGGGTCGCATCTTCGATGGCCGCCGCCAGAGCCGGGGCGCCGCCATCCATGGGCAACTCGCCCAGTCCCTTCGCTCCGAAGGGGCCGCGTTCGTAGGGAAACTCGGCGAGCTCGACCTGCATCGCGGGTGCATCCAGCGTGGTCGGGATGATGTAGGTGGTCACGCGGTCGTTGAGATATCGGCCGGCGTCCATCTTGATTTCTTCCAGATAGCCCCATCCGAGGGCCTGGAGCGTGCCTCCTTCGACCTGTCCCACGGCCAGCACCGGGTTGATCGCGCGACCGATCTCGACGACCACGGTGGCGCGTAGCGGCCGGATCTCGAGCGTGTCGCGGTCGACCTCCACCTCGACGACGTCCGCCCCCCACGAGTAGGACTTGTAGGCGTCACCGCGGAAGTTCTCTTCATCCCACCGCAGGCCTTCGGGGTGCCTGTAGGTCGCGTCTCCGACGAGCGGGCCGGCCGCGTCCAGGTAACGCAGACCGCATTCTCGGAAACTGCCCAGCTGCCGATCGGCCGCCCACCAAGATCCATCCGCGAAACGGATCGCACGCTCCTCGGCACCGTGCTCGCGCGCGAGATGCGCACGCAGCTTCGCGGCCAGAGCGTCGCAAGCGTCCACCACGATCTTACCGACGATCATGGTCGTGCGCGAGGCGACCGTGGGCCCGGTGTCGGGCACCTGGGATGTGTCGGGATACGGATGCGTGACCATCTCGAGGGGCAGGCCGAGCGCCTGCGCCGCAATCATGCAGAGCACGGTGGTCGCGCCCTGCCCCATCTCGACATTGCTCACCAGGATCTCGATACGCCCCTCGCGCGAGAAACGCACGGACGCCTTTCCGCGAATGCGCTCCTCACCCCCCCCCGTGAAACCACCGCCATGGTAGTAGACCGAAAGGCCAATCCCCGAGAGCGTGCGTGCGTTCGCCGACGGCGACCGCTTCCCGCGCTTCCCCTTGTAGTCCGAGAGCGCCAGCGCGCGGTCCAGCACCAGGCCGGCGGCCACAGGCTCGTGAAGAATCTGCCCGCAGGGAAGCTGATCGCCGGTCGTGAGGAGATTGCGGCGGCGCACGGTGACGGGGTCCACGCCGACGCGCGACGCGATTCGGTCCATGTGTCTCTCGATGGCGAACAGCGTCTGCGGCGCACCGAAGCCGCGGAAGGCGCCGTTAGGTGCCGTGTGCGTGGCCACCGCACGGCCGCGTATGGCGACGTTCGGGATGCGGTACGGACCGCCGGCGTGCAGGATCGCGCGCGAGAGGACCACCGGGCTCAAGGTCGTGTAGGCCCCGCCGTCGAGGACGACGTCGATGTCGGCCGCCACCAGCGTGCCGTCCCGTTTCACCCCGGTGCGCACGCTCACGCGCGAGGGGTGTCTCTTGGTCGTCGCGCGGATGTCCTCCGTGCGCTCGTAGACGATCTTCACGGGATGCCGAGCGCGCAGGGCGAGCGTCGCGGCGTGCGCGGCGAGAACGGAGGGGAAGTCCTCCTTGCCGCCGAAGGCGCCGCCCGTAGCCACCTGTCGCACGATCACCTTCTCGGGCGGGAGCGACAGCGCGCGCGTCAGCGCGTTCAGCACGTAGTAGGGACACTGCAGCGAACCGATCACCTCGACACCGCCGTCCCCGCGCGGAACCGCGATCATGCCGTTGGTCTCGAGGTACAGGTGCTCCTGGTGTCCGGTGCGGTAGGTGCCCTCCACGATCAGATCCGCTTCCGCGAAGCCCGCTTCGAGATCGCCGCTCGCGATTCCGTACTCGGCTAGGATGTTGTCGTCACCCCAAACGGGTCCCTTGCCGGCCAGCGCATCCTCGATGGTCAGCACTGGCTCGTCCGGTTGGATGTCGACCTCGATGGCGGTCAAGGCCGCGGCGAGTGTTGGCTTGTCCGGTGCCGCCACGAGGGCGATCGGCTCGGCCACGAAGCGCACGCGATCTGCGGCCAGGACGGGATGGTCCTCGCGAATCATGGCGACCACGTTGGGCCCGGGAAGCTCGCGCGCCGTCACAACGACGACGCGCGAGAAGTCAAAGGAAGGATCCCGGCGCAGGGCAACGATCTTGCCGCTCGCGACGGGTGACCGCACGGTCCCGCCCACCCACATGCCCGGAATGGACAGGTCGTCGACGTAGCGCGCCTCGCCGGAGATCTTCTCCCACCCGTCGAGGCGAACCGGTGATGTTCCGATAAGACCGCCGGCCGCGCGATTCATGCCTTCAATACAGCACGATTCGAAACGAAGGGTCAACGTACTAGTGCAACACCACCACCTTTTGTGTGGCGAGCTGCGCTTCGCCGTCCACCAGACGCAGCCAGTAGAGGCCGGTGGCCGCCTGCCGGCCGTATCCGTCGGTTCCATCCCACACGAAGACGCCGCCGGTCGCGGGCCGCGTGGCGACGAGTCGTCGCACCAATCGTCCGGTGGCATCGACGACGTGCAGATCCACACGCGCCGCATGCGGCAGCCGATAGACGATGCGCGCGTCACGTCCCGCGGTCAGCGGGCTCGGGCTGCACGAGAGGCTCACGCGCGTTGCAAGCGGCGCTCCCGCGGCCTCGTCATCCGCGACATCCGACGGCAGCGCCAATGCGCTCACCTCCACATCGTCGACGTACCAGCCCTCGCCTGCCGAGGCGCCGTCGCTGCCGAAGCGGAAGCGCACGCGGAGCGAACCCTGGTAGTCGCCCAAATCGACGGTCACCGGCTCCCAGTCGTGCGTTCCCGAGAACATCGGCGTCCCCGCAGGGAACGGTCCGGGAACACTTCCTTCACGGCAGGTGTGCGAGTAGCCGCCCTCCGGCGTCACCTGCTCCCAGTTGCCACCGGAGAGTGAAACCTCGAGAATCCCGCCGTCGTAGGCCTGCTCCGGGTAGGTGCCGCTGTCCTCGGCATCGATCCAGTGCCAGAAAACGAGGAGCCCGTCGGGACCCAGGTCGAACGCCGGGGTCTCGAGCGCCGCGTTGAGCAGGTCCGCGTAGTCACCGGCGCCGGTGTCGCCACACTTCCAGCTCGTCGCGCCGCTGGGCGTGTGATTGCGCTGCGTCGAGAGATGCCACTGGTCGCTGAATCCGCCGCTCGCGACGTAGTGGCTCCAGCCCGGCGCGCCGCTCTCGAGGTCGTCGGCGAACGCGGTGAGGCGCGGCGCCACGAAGAAACTGTACAGGGCGGATGGGGCGCCAGCGGGATCGGTCGAGCTGTTGCCGCCCTCGTCTTCGGCGTAGACGTAGTACTCGACGAGCGTCGTGTAGGGCTGCCCCGGAATCTCGGCGCGGTAGTCGTTGCCGCTCACCGGCACCAGGTCCACGTCCTGGAACGGCCCGCCCGCCACGCGGTAGCGCAGCTGCGCCACGACGAGCGCGCTCATCTCATGGATCGTGGTCTCGATCTCGTAGGGTCCCACGGTGTCGTCGGTGTTGGCGTACTCCGTGGTCGCACTGATCTCGGGTCCCGCGATGTCGACCAGCGAGAAGTCGAGCGTGGTGGTTTCACCGACCACGATGCCGACCCCCTCCGACGAGTCGGGCGCGAAGCTCGGGTGCGTGACCACCACGGTGTAGGTTCCCGGATCGACGTAGCCCACGTAGTGACCGTCCAAGTCGGTCTCGAAGACTGGCCCCATGCGGACGGTGACACTGGCGTCCGGCACCGGCGTACCTCCAGCAGTCGTGTTGCTCACCGTGCCGGCCAGGATGCCGCGCTCGAACGACACGGGAACGAGCTCGATCGCCACGACCGTCGCCTCGCTGCCTCCGGTGGTCACGGGGACCGTCTTGTCGTGGTACCCTTCCGCGCTCACCTCCAGCGTGATCATCTGGGAGGCCGCCGGCCGCATACGGCAGAAGTAACCCGTGCTCGCCTCGGTCACGATGTCCCACAGCTCGCCGTTGCCGTAGACGTCGTGGATCTCGGGGATGTGGATGGTGGCCTCGAGCGGGATGCCGGCGATCGAATCGGTGACGGTGCCGTGAATGGAAGGGCCCCACAGGCGCTCGGTAAGCCAGATGCTGCCGGGCAGGACCTCCGCGACGATCTGCTCCATCTGGGCGCCGCTGGGAATGAAGGTCGTGGCCGTCTCCACGGTGAAGGAGGCGCCGCCGATGCTTCCGTAGACCCAGTCCTTGGATGACCCGTAAGCCGTCGTGGACTGCTGCGTGGCGTAACCGAGCAGGCCCGCGAACTGCGCGACGATCTCCGTGACGGCCGGCTCCGGACTCACACCGTAGCCGAACGGATAGAGAACCACCTCGCCGTAGCTGTGGTAGGTGGGATTGATGGCCGGCCGCTGCTGGTTGTGCAGGTCGCGCATGCTGGCGACCTCGATTGCGCTCCAGGCATACGGCCCCCCATAGGTCTCGTCACTCCAGTAGCCGCCGTTCCAGTGCCAATCGTAGTTGCGGTTCGGGTCGATGCCCTCGCCGCTGTTGACCACGTGGTTCTCGTTGTAGTCCCACAGCGTCTTGCGCCACCAGATGTCGACGTCCTCCACCCACTGATGGCCGTCCGGATTGACCATGGTCACGCACCAGATCTCGCTGCTGTCGACCAGATCGGTGATGTCGGGATCGATGCCGTAGTTCTCGCAGAAGTGGCGCGCGACGGCGAGAACGATCTCCGTGGTTACCGGCTCGCGTGCATGGTGGCGGGCGTCGTAGACGATGCACGGCTCGGGCTCGTCGCGATCCGGATGGTCGGAGATGCGCACCGCCCAGAGGTCATACTCCTTGTCGTAGTTGGTCCATGTGTAGTGCTTGCTCTCCGCGTCCCCGACGTCGTAGAGCATGCAGATGTCGGGATACGTCGCCGCGAGCATTTGCAACTCGGCCAGCATTTCGTCGTAGGTGTGATACTCCGGGTCGAGGTGGCCCTCGCGCGAGCCGGTGCGCGCGCCCGGGAAGAGGTCTCGTTCGAGCGGCTCCCACGCATAGCCCATGCGGGAGAGCTCCGCGAGTTCGTGTGGCTCGGCCAGGATCTCGACGTGGCTCGGGCCCCGGAAGGCGACGTCGAAGCCGGCATCCTCGAGAGCGGTGGCCGCGGGCGCGTCGACACCGGATACGCGGACCGCCAGCGGCTCCGCCGCCGCCGGCAGTGCCCCGAGACCTGTCAGGACCGTCAGGATGATGCCCAGCTGGCCGATGCGGACGAGCCGCTGATAGCTGATCAGTGCGCGCAGTTCCATCCGTGCCCCCCCCTTCGAAAATCAGCCGGCGACATGAGTTCCCGCCGGCGCGACCGAACACGCCCCCCTTATTATAGCACCCGTGCGGCCCCCGGATCGCGGGTATCCTCGGGCAATCCGGCAGCCGGGGAGGTGCGCCTTTGGCGCGGGCGGCCACCCAGGATGACTTCTGCCGTGGGCCGCTAGGACGCGGAGATCTCCCCGAACGCCCGGATCGCGCGGCCAATGCCGTCGTCGTCCACATCCATGTGGGTGACGAGGCGCAGGCGTGACGGGCCAACCGTCAGTGCCAAGACCTGCCGGTCCCCCAATGCCGCGCAGACCGCTGCGGAGAGCGTCTGTTCGGGCGACCGCTTTCCGCGCAGCACGCCCGCGTCCGCATCCACGATCAGGATGTTGGTATCCGGCGGATCGTTGACCACGCGAAAACCCTCCGCGGCTGCGATGCCGGCCGCCAGTCGCTTGGCGCGGGCGTGATCCTCGGCCAGGCGCTCCACGTGGTGCTCGAGCGCATGCAGCGCCGCGGCCGCCAGGAAGCCCGCCTGACGCATTCCGCCGCCGAACATCTTGCGGAAGCGGCGCGCGCGCTTGATCAGATCACGCGAGCCGCAGAGCACCGAACCCACCGGCGCCCCCAAGCCTTTCGAGAAACAGAAGGAGAGCGAATGACAGCGGCTGCCGTAGGCGCTGACCGGCACGCCCGCGGCGATCGACGCGTTGAAGATACGGGCGCCGTCGATGTGCAGACTCAGACCGCGCGCGCGCGCCAGCTCCCAGATGCGCTCCAGCTCACCCAAAGGAAACAGTGCGCCGCCGGCCCGGTTGTTCGTGTTCTCGACCACCACGAGCGTGACGGGGGCGTAGTGGTCGTCGTATCCCCGCAGATGCTGGGCCATCTGCTCTGCGGTGAAGACACCGCGCTCCCCGCGCAGGGGCCGCACCTGTACCCCGGAGAGCGCCGCAGGGGCGCCCGATTCGAAGTTGTAGGGATGGGTCCCTTCCTCCAGGAGGACCTCGTCCCCGGGGCTGGTCTGACTTCGGATGGCCAGCTGGTTGGCCATGGTCCCCGAGGGGACGAAGAGGGCCGCTTCCTTCCCCGTCAGATCGGCGGCGTGTTCTTCCAGGCGATTGACCGTGGGATCCTCGCCAAAGACGTCATCGCCCACCTCGGCCGCGGCGATGGCGGCACGCATTGCGGGGGTTGGACGCGTGAGGGTATCGCTGCGCAAGTCGACGACTGCGGACATGGGCACCTCTCCTTCCTGGCGTACCCCATACCCATAGCAGATGCCCGCGCGGATGTCGCGGGGCAGTTGCCGGCCGTTTCCTCGCAGATGTCCGCCGTTTCCTCGCAGATGTCCGCCGTTTCCTCACCACCGCTTTCGGGCCTATAATGCCCCGACCAGCGAGGGATCCGGCATGGCCAAGCACGCCCCAAAGAAACCGACGCCGCGAGGCGGCGCGCTCTGTTCGATCGTCCTGCTCGCGCTGCTCCTGCTCTTCTGCCTCACCACCGAGTGGGGCCGGACCTACGCCAAGTTCGCGACGCGAAGCTGGGAGACGTGGCATAAGGGGCGCGGGCTCACCGCTGATCAGAAGAGACTGTCACTCTACGACGCGACCTACCCCCTGCTGCTCTACCTCCGCGAATACACGCCATCCGAGGCTGTGATTCTGCTGCCGCCCCGGCAGTTCGTGATGGACCGTTCCGGTGGCTCGGTTCCCCTGCTCGCCAGCCCGTCCTCGACCTACAACTTCATCTACCCGCGTGTGCCGGTGCACTTCGGAGACGATTCCCCGATGAAGGATTGCATCACGCACCTCCTGGTCTGGGAGCATTGGGGTCTGGAGCTGCTCGAAAGCGATGTCGCAGCCACACCCCAGAACCGGATTGGTCTGCACGCGTGGCCTGAGGGGAAGGGGGCGCCGTGGTAGTCGTCGGCCTTCTCGTGCTGCTCCTGCTGGGCGATGGGCTCCGGCGGCTCCTGCTCACACCGCGGGGTCGCGCCGACGCGGTTGGCATGACCCTCCTCCTGGGCCTCGCCGCCGTGCCGTGGGTTTGCATCCTCTTCGATCTGGCCGCGATCCCGATCACCGCACTGAGCCTGGTCGCCGCGGCAATCGTCGTCGCGCTTCTCGGGTTCCTGACCGATCCGCCGGTCCGGCGCAAGCTTCTCGCCCGTCTGGCGCGCCAACCCGAAGAGCCACGCGAGCACAGGCGCGGCAGCGGTGTCCGCCGCTACTCGCCGGCGGCCGTCGTCTTCGCCGCCCTGATCGCGACCCTGGTCGTGTTCAGCTTCGTGCATGTCGCGAGGTCGCCCCCCCGTACGTACGATGCGCTCGTGGGGTACGACCTGGTGGGCAAGATCCTGGCCGCGGAGGGGAAGCTCCGCTCGAGTGTCTTCACTC
>JAUVTV010000126.1 GCA_030601305.1 Candidatus Eiseniibacteriota bacterium
GCCCGGGATGATCTGCTGGAGCAGACGAGCGCCCAGGGCCGCATCCGGGCGCGGGGCTCGAGGGGTCAGAACCGACATGACCCCTGAATACTCGATCGCGCCGATGAGCAGCGTGGCGAGGTCGTCCACGCGCTCTTCCTCGAGCAGTCCGGATCGCGCGCATTCGACGAGCGCCTCACGCAGCGGCTGGCCGTGTTCACCGAGGATTTCGGGGCTGAGCGCGAGGGTCTCGTCCGGGATGAACAGCATCACGTAGAGCTGACGTATGGCATCCCGCTCGGTCTGGAACTGCTCCAAGCACGCGTGCACGAGGGTCCTCAGGCGCACAATCGGATCGCCGACTCCCTCGGCCCGCTCGCGGACCTGTGAGCGCAGCCGCTCGATCGCGTCCCGGGTGGCTTCTGTAAAGAGCGTGGCCTTGTCGGGGAAGTGATAGTAGAGCGCCGCCTTGGTCACGTTGGCCTCTTCGGCGATCTGGCGCATGGATGCGCCGGCGTAACCGTGACGCGCGAACCTTTGCCGCGCAGCGAGCAGGATCTCTTCCCTTCGCGCAGTGGGCTTTGTCATGCTTGCACCTGTCCCCAGAAAGTGTGATCCAGCGTAGGGGCTGTGTCCCGAATGGAGGCCCCCATCCCAACAGACCCAATCGCCGTCCGACCTGTCACCAACCTCCAAACACGAATCGGCTCCACGGGCCACGTGTCGGCTCCAGCATACGGTTGTCTATTCTACCGACCGGTCGGTCAGTTTGTTACATCAGTTTTTCGCGATTCGCAATCAAGGGACTTATGCGGAAGGAGGGATGAGGACGCTCGGAAGACTCACATCGCGGAGCCCACACGGCCCTCAGGCACCGGCGGTTGGGGGCCGGACCCGTCGCGCGCCGTCAGTCTTCCTTCTCGATCGCCAGGGCCTTGATGCGCGAGCGCAACGTCGTCGGCTTGACGCCCAGGAGCGCCGCAGCACCCCCCTCACCCTGGATCCGCCAGTCGGTCTGATCCAGCGCGCGCCGCAGGTTCTTGCGCTCCAGCTCTCTCCACTCGCCGTCCGTGAGCACGGGATCCTCAGGCGACGCCGGGCCCTCCCCGGCCAGAGCCGCGCCCGCTGCGGCATTCGTCTCGCGTCCCCATGCGTCGAGCCTGCGGGGCACCTTGCTGCCGGGCAGGAAGTCGAAGCTGAGATCCCCGCCGCGCGCGATGATCACCGCTCGCTCGATCACGTTCTGGAGCTCGCGGACGTTCCCCGGCCAGTCGTAGCTCTGCAGCGCGAGAAAGTCACGCCGCTTCAGTGGCGCGGGCCTGATTCCCGGACGCGTGTTGAGGGCTCTAATGAAATACTTCGCGAGCAGGGGAATGTCCTCGACACGATGCCGCAGGGGGGGAATCTCGACGGGAAAGACGCTGAGCCGGAAGTACAGGTCTTGCCGGAAACGCCCCGCCTCGACCTGCTCCTTCAGGTCCCGGTTGCTGGCCGCGATGATGCGCACGTCGACGAGGCGCGTGCGCTCTTCGCCAATGCGCTCGAACGTCCCCTCCTGGAGCACGCGCAGCAGCTTGCCCTGCAGCTCGAGAGGGATCTCGCCGACTTCGTCGAGGAAGAGCGAGCCGTTGTCGGCCAGCTCGAACCGCCCGGTGCGGTCCTTCACGGCCCCCGTGAAGGCTCCGCGCACGTGACCGAAGAACTCGCTCTCGAACAGCTCGCGCGGGATCGCGGCACAGTTGACGCGGATGAGCGGATGACGCGAACGCGCGCTCCGCTCGTGGATTTCACGCGCGATGAGCTCCTTGCCGGTACCCGACTCCCCCAGGATGAGGACGCTCGTGTCCGTGGGCGCCACCAGGCTGACCTGCGTGAGAACGCGGCGCAGGGCTTGGCTCTCCCCGACGATCTCGCCAAAGGCGGCCTCCGTCTCGAACTCCCCGCGCAGGTACTCGTTCTCGAGCTCGAGCTGCCGGCGCAGGCACTCGATTTCCTCGAAAGAGCGGGCATTGACGATCGCGGCCGCGAGCTGGGTGCAGAGCACTTGATGCCACTTGCCGCCCATCTCGATCGACTCGCGAACCGGGACTCCGAAGAAGACGGAGAAGACCCCCAGCACCTTACCCATGTGGACGACCGGCTGCGAGTTGAGGCCGACGATCCCCGCATCCCGCGCCCACTCGGGCGGCTCCCAGTCGCGGTCGTCCGGATACACCACGGCGACACCGTCGGCGGCGACGCGCCCGACAAGCGGTTCATCGAACGGAACGAACGTATACTCCCCGCCGGCGTGCGTCCATTCCTTGGGTCCGGCTTCTCCCTTCACGGCGCTGGCGACGAGCCGCAGCTGCGGGGCGGGGCCGATCTCCATCCGCTCGCACGGATCCCCCGTACCCGCGGACTCCGCAAGCCAGACGGCCGCCGCGGCAATGTGCGGCCGATTCTCGACGACCTGGTTGACCAGCTCGCTGACAATGGACTCCACCGACGGCTGGCGCGAGAGCATCAGCAGCAGATTGGGAAAGGACTCGAACTCGGGCAAGTACCCCTTGTCCATCGCATCCATGGTTCACCGATCTCCACGGGAAACGTGCGCTCCGGGGCGCCACCGTTCACAACGAGATCCTGTAGACTACGAGATTTCGTAACCCTCGTCAAGGAGGTTGGTTCCCGTATCGGCGTGAGATTATGCACATTAGCAATACTTATGTATTGGCATACGTTCTGCAGCGTAAACATGCAATATTCTAGATTCGCGCTGCTGCGAATCCGGCATCCTAGGAGAATGCAATGACTCGGATTAGGCCGCTTTCCGCTGGGGAGATCGACGCGAGGTCCCGGGCTGTGCTCGAGGCCGCCGAAGAGCGTGTGGGGATGACGCCCAACATGCTCCTTGCCATGGCCCACTCCCCGGCCGTGCTCGAATCCTTCATGACCCTGTACAATGCCCTCGAAGATCACTCCGAGCTGGACGAGATGACCATCCGCCAGGTCGTCCTGGCGGTCTCCGAGTCCAATTGCGCTCCTTACTGCGTCGCGGCCGGCGTGGCGTTCGCCAAGGCGGCGGGGCTGAGCGAGAACCAGATCGCGGACGCCCGGCGCGGCCGCTCGGCCGAACCCCGGGTCGATGCCGCGCTGAAGTTCGCCCTCAAGCTGATGGAGACACGTGGGCGCATGCCCGACGAAGACTTCGCACGTCTGCGCCGCGCCGGTTTCACCGAAACCGAGATCGTGGAGATTTCAGCTCTGGTCGGCCTTACCACTATGGGCAACATCTTCAACAATCTCGCCCAGACCGAGATCGATTTCCCGGCCACATTCCCGTTGCCGGAGGTGACCCACTAGCGGCCCATGGCTCTATCCGTGTGCGTAGACGTTGAGGCCCTTCACGTTCACGAACTCACGCAGCCCGTACTTGGAGAGCTCGCGGCCGATGCCGCTCTTCTTGACGCCGCCAAGCGGCATCCGCGGATCTGACTTGACGATGGAGTTCACGAACAGCGTACCCGCCTCGATGCGTCGCGCCAGCGCGAGGCCGCGCTCCAGATCGCGCGTCCAGACGCTGCCGCCCAAGCCGAATTGGGTGGCATTCGCGAGTCGGATCGCCTCGTCTTCGCTCGCGACCACGAGCACGGGCGCGATCGGTCCGAAGACCTCCTCGCGCGCGATGCGCATCTCTCGCGTCACGTCGGTCACCACGGCCGGCGTGAGGAAGTAGCCCCCTCGACGCAGACGCTCGCCGCCAACCAGGACCCGGGCGCCCATGGCCACCGAGTCGCGCAGTTGCGCTTCAAGTTCCTTGAGCGCCGTGCGATCCACGATGGCGCCCACGTCGGTGCCCTCGTCCAGCGGATCGCCCACGACGAGGGTGCCCATGCGTTCCGCGAAGCGATTCGTGAAGGCTTCCGCCACCGCGGCAACGACGATGAACCGCTTGGCGGCGATGCAGCTCTGCCCGGTTGAGACCGTGCGTCCAAGCACGGCATTGCGCGCGGCGAAGTCCACGTCGACATCCTCGAGCACCACGAACGGATCCGAGCCGCCGAGCTCGAGCACGACCTTCTTCAGGTGGCGCCCGGCCAACTCGGCGATGCGCATGCCCGCCTCGGTGCTGCCGGTCAGCGAGACGCCTCGCACCGCGTCGTTCGCGACGAGCGCCGCCACGGTCTCGTGGTCGGCGAGGACATTGCGGAAAACGTCCTCGGGGAAGCCGGCTTCCTTGAAGGCGGCCTCGATGGCCATCGCGCACTGCGGAACGTTGCGGGCGTGCTTGAGGATGCTCGTGTTGCCCGCGATGAGCGCCGGAACCGCGAAGCGCAGCGCCTGCCAGAAGGGGAAGTTCCACGGCATGATCGAGAGGATCACGCCCAGCGGATCGAAGGCCACGAGATGCCGCTCGCCATCGGCCGTGACCTGCTCCTCACGCAGCCAGGCCTCGGCCCGCTCGACGTAGACGTCGCACAGCCAGGCGCACTTCTCGATCTCGGATCGCGACTGCACGATGGGCTTGCCCATCTCGATGCTGATCAGGCGCGCGTGAGATTCCACGTTGCGGCGGAGTGTGGCCGCGAGTTTGGGGAAGAACGCCACGCGTTCCGCGAGCGGTCGCCGGCGCCACGATTCGAAGGCGCGCTCTGATCGTTCGAGAACGGCCAGCGCCTCATCGCGCGGGATCGTTTCGTATTCGCCAATGATTTCCTCGGTCGCCGGATTGATCGTCTGATACCGCATGCCTCAATCCTCCAGGTCGAGTATCACCGGGGCGTGATCCGACGGCTTGTTGCCTTTCCGCGCCTCGCGGTCGATGGTCACGGCTCGGGTGCGCGCGGCAACTGGCGCGGTCACGAGCAGGTAGTCGATCCGCAGGCCCCATCCCCGGTGGAAAGCTCCGCCGCGGTAGTCCCACCATGAAAAGAGACCCTCCCCGGGATGGTGCTCCCGAAAGACGTCCGTGAGCCCCCAGGACAGCAGGTGCTGCAGGGCGCGCTGCTCGTCGGGGTGGAACAGCAGCTTGCCGCGCCAGGCTTCGGGATCGTGAACATCGCGGTCTTCGGGAGCCACATTGAAGTCGCCGCAGATGATCAGCGGATCATCACGGCTGAAGGTCCGGTCCAACAGGTCTCGCAGTCGTCCGAACCAGGCGAGCTTGCCGGCAAACCGCGGGCTACCCAGTTCGGTGCCGTTGGGGACGTACACGTTGATGACGTGAAGATCCGCGATGCGACCGGTTATCAGGCGACGGTCTGCATCGGGGGCATCGTCGGGAAAACCTCGCGCGAGGTCGGTCAGGCTCCCCCGCGAGGCCAGGGCGACCCCGTTGTAGGTCTTCTGGCCGAAGACCTCGAGCTGGTAGCCGTGTTCCGCAAACGCATCGCGCGGGAATTGATCGTCGACGACCTTGGTCTCCTGCATGCAGAGCAGATCGGGAGACCAGCTCGCGAGCCACTCGGTCACCCTGGGGAGCCGCGCGCGGATCGAATTGACATTCCAGGTGGCGATCCTCATCGCTCCCCTTTCCCGCCGCTGGCAGCCCGTGGCAGAAGTCATCCGGGCTGCTAGGTCATGCGACCCGCTCGCAGGATCACGCGACGGCGAGCGCTCGCACCGATCACGGTGATCGTTGGCGACTTGACGATGCAGTCGAGGTGGATGAAGGCCTCCGCATCGCGGTCGTAGTTGGAGCCAATCGCAATGTGACAGGTGCCGAGGATCTTCTCGTCTTCGAGCATGTTGCCGGTCACGCGGGCCGCCGGGTTGAGACCGATCCCCAGCTCACCCAAGTGACGCGCGTTCCGCTCGTAACTCGCCACGCGCCGCGCCGGCCAGCCCTTCTTGCCGCGCATCGTGCGGGCCATCTGCTCACCGGCACGCAGCGAGGCCTCGAAGCGCTCTGCGCCCGCACCGCCGGTCACCCGCACTGCGTGACCCTTGTGCACTTGGACCGTGACGGGTCGCCTCGGTACGAAGGCGCCCCCTTCGGCAACCGCCAGCGAGCCGTCGAAGACCAAGACCCCCTCGGCGTCGCGGAGGGCCGGCGAGATGTAGGTTTCGCCCGCGGGCAGGTTGCCGCCAGTCCCCGGCTTCCAGAAGCGGCCGTCGTCGGTCAGTGCGAAGCGTCCGCGCAGGCCGATCTCGATGTCGGTCCCGCCCGGCGCCGTGATGTGCACGCGATCGGCACGATCCAGTGCGCGCTTCAGCTTGCCGGCATCGCGCCGCATGCGCGCGTAGTCGACCGGCACGGTTCGCACGAAGGCATCCAGCGTCACCGCGGGGGACCAGAAGCTGCGCGCCCTGCCGGAATCCATCAGCGCATTGAAGATGTGCGACCAGGTGCCCTTGACGCCCTTGAAGCGATAGGACCGCTCCAGACCGAAACGGTCCTTGCCCAGCTTGGCGGTGCTGATCGAGATGATCACCTCGGGTTCGGAACGCAGGGCGTGGATCACCGCATC
>JAUVTV010000078.1 GCA_030601305.1 Candidatus Eiseniibacteriota bacterium
GTGCGTGGCTCTCGACGAGGATGAAGTCGTTGCCCGCACCGACCCACTTCTCGATCCGCATGGGGTGACGTGCCCTCACCGGCCGTCCCCCTCTCCCGCTTCGAGCTGCATGTCGGCTCCCTCCACGATGCGCCCCGGCAGCAGCTCGATGAGCGCGGGGAACGTACCCTGCGGTTCGGTCGCCTCGCGCTGGCCGTTCCCGTTCAGGTCGCGGAAGGCCTGCAGCCGGTAGAGGCCGGGGGGCAATTCCGCCAGGTCGAACGGTCCCCGGCTGCGCACCTCCGCCGCCGCAATCGTATCGCCCTCGGCGAACGCCGAAACCCACAGGGTGGCCTCACAGCGCCCGCTGTCGGCGACCGCATCCGCGATCGCCCCCTCCAAGGCCTCGAGCGCCGCGCGGATCGACTCCTCTTCCACAGGCGTGAGCGCCAGGGTAGCCAGGGAGTCGTCCGTGGCGGCAAAGCCGGTGGCGTCGAGCTCGCCGCTCAGGACGCGTTCCAGGCTGTCGCGCCTCGCTTGCAGCCGTTTGGGCGACACGTAGTCCAGGCAAGCGGGATCGAGGACGACCCCCTTCACGTTGCCGGGTTCGTCGGGGTAGACCAGGTAGATTTCGTAGTGGCCGGTCCGCGGCGCATCGCGCTGCGGTTCCACGCCGGCGCTGTCACTCGCGGCGAGCCCTGCCACGCCGGCGCTGTCCGCCGCGGTCTCCGGCCGGCCCCGGAAGGCACCGCAGCGCACCGGCCGGTCGAGATAGCCCAGGAGGTCTTCGGTCTCGTCGTAGACTCGGTTCCCATTCGCGTCCCACATCGCGACGAGCACGTACTCGCGATCCCAACGCACGTTGCGCAGGTCGAAACGCCCCTCGTGATCGGTCTCCCCAAGGCGCAGCGCGAACGCGCGGGCGTCGAGCCCACCCGAGCCCAGGTAGACCTGCAGCGGGCCGCTGGCCGGCCACGGCAGGAGGATGATCAGGAGGCCTTCGGCTCCGATGGCGCGCGTGATCACGCGCCCCGTGATCCACCCCGTGGGCAGCGAGTCCCCGGTCGTGAAGCTCAGGTAGAACGGCTTCTCCAGGGTGTTCCGCTGCTTGTCGTACGCCTTCGCGGCGAGCATGACCACGTAGGCCGTCTCGTCCGCCCAGCCGTCCAGCGGCACGCACGTCATCGTGTTCCGATCCCAGCGGCACTCCAGCTTTCCCGCCCACGGGGCGATCAGGAGCCAGTCGCGCACCGAGGACTCGTTCATCTTCTCGCTGAACCAGAGGCGCAACGGATCGTCGCGCCCGACGCGGACGCCGTTGCTGTCAGGGGCGTAGGCCACGATTTCAGGGGACGTCTTGTCCGCGGGTCCACCCGTGGGAGGTACGATCTTCGCGCAGGCCAAGGTGGCAAGCAGCAGGCCGCTCAGGATGCGCCCCACTAGAGTTGTTCGGCTTCGCCCCGCCAAGGCAATCCGATTCCCTTCTGCGCGTCGCTCATCCGCCCTAGCAGCCCCCCGGCAGAAGTCATCCAGGCTAGAGGATGTAGCGAGACAGATCCTTGTCCTCGAGCACGTCGCGGAGCTTCTCCGCGACCATCGCCTCGTCCACCCTCACTTCCTCGAGCTCCGCCTCGGGGACTGCGTAGAGGATCTCCTCGAGCAGGGTCGTCAGTACGGTGTGCAGCCGGCGCGCACCGATGTTCTCGGTTTGCTCGTTCACCTGCGCGGCGATGCGCGCGATGCTGCGCACGGCTCCGTCCGTGAAACGCAGGCGCACCCCTTCGGTGGAGAGCAGCGCGGCGTACTGCTTGAGCAGCGCGTTGCGCGGCTCCTTCAGGATGCGCACGAAGTCATCCTCGGAGAGCGCGCTCAGCTCGACGCGGATCGGGAAGCGGCCCTGGAACTCGGGCGCGAGGTCGGAAGGCTTGCTGCTGTGAAAGGCGCCCGCGGCGATGAAGAGAATGTGATCGGTGTTGACCAGGCCGTAGCGCGTGGCGACGCTCGAACCTTCCACGATCGGCAGAAGATCGCGTTGCACGCCCTGCCGGGAGACGTCCGGGCCGTAGCCGCCATCTCCGCCGGCGATCTTGTCGATCTCGTCGATGAAGATGATCCCCGAATTGTGCACCCGCTCGAGCGCCAGCTCGATCACCCGGTCCATGTCGATCAGACGACTGGTCTCTTCCTGCAGCAGGAGATCGCGCGCCTCGTGGACAGCCATGCGCCGGCGCTTCTTCTTTGCCGGCAGCAGCGATTGCAGCGGTTCGGGGAGGCTGAACTCCATCTCCTCGAGCCCCGCGCCAGAGAAGATCTCCACCGTGGACAGGCTGGGGCGCATCTCGACCTCGATCTCGATCTCGCGATCGTCGAGCTCGCCGCCGGCGAGCTGTTCGCGGAGCTTCTCACGCGTGCGCTTCCACTGTTCGAGGCGTTCCTGTTTGAGAAGGGCGTCCTCGCCGTTGTCGCCCTGCGCCGCCGCGCTCTCGGGCGGGCTGAAGAGCGAGGGCATGGCCGCGGCGACCGCCTTGGGGTTGGGGCGCTTGGGTTTCTCCGGCAGCAGGTAGTCGAGAACGCGTTCCTGCGCATTGTGTGCGGCCTTGGCGTGCACCCGCTCGGACATCTCTTGGCGCCCCGTGTTCACCGCGATCTCCGTCAGATCGCGGATCATCGACTCGACGTCGCGCCCCACGTAGCCCACTTCGGTGAACTTGGAGGCCTCGACCTTCAGGAAGGGAGCTTGCGCCAAGCGCGCCAGACGCCGCGCGATCTCGGTCTTCCCCACCCCGGTGGGTCCGATCATGATGATGTTGTTCGGCAGGATCTCGTCGCGAATCTCCGAGATCACCTGCCGGCGCCGATAGCGGTTGCGCAGCGCAATCGCCACGCTGCGTTTGGCCGCGTCCTGCCCGATGATATACTTGTCGAGTTCGCTGACGATCTGCTGGGGGGTCAGTTCCTGGATACCCTTGCTGTCCTGCTCTGGATTCATGGCTAGTTCCACAACGGCCTCACCGGTTCGCCCAACTCGCGCCCGGGGCTTCCCGAGCAGCCCGGGGCAGAAGTCCTCCGGGCATCTAGAGTTCCTCGACCTGGATCTCACTGTTCGTGTAGACGCAGATCTCCGCCGCGACGCGCAGCGCTGCGCGCACCTTTTCGGTCACGCTCATCTCTCCCGCGTGGCGCGCCAATGCGCGGCACGCCGCCACGGCATACGGTGCGCCCGATCCGATCGCCACGATGCCGTCATCCGGTTCGAGCACGTCTCCCAATCCCGAAAGCAGGAAAGCGTGTTCCTTGTCGAGCGCGATGAGTTGCGCTTCGAGACGCCGCAGCACCTTGTCGGAGCGCCATTCCTTGGCCAGCTCGACGGAGGCCCGCTGAAGCCTCCCCTGATGGGCCTCGAGCTGTGACTCGAAGCGCTCGAAGAGATGCAGTCCGTCCGCCGCGCCCCCGGCGAAGCCGGCCAGAACGCGGCCGTGATAGAGCCTGCGGATCTTGCGCGCCTTGCCTTTGAGGATGATCGTGTCAGTGCTGACCTGTCCGTCGCACGCGATCGCGGCACATCCGTCCGCAATGCATCCGATGACGGTGGTCGCATGGAGCTGGCCGGCCAATCTCACGTCACGTTTTCCTCCCCTCGCGTCTACAAGAGGAATCTAGCAGGCTGGGGTCGGGTTTGCCCACCCCGATTCCGTGGGGAAGTGCCCGTCGGGTTACCGTCGGGCGCGGGGGTGCGCGCGCTCGAACGCGCGACGGAGCCTCGCGGTGGAGACGTGCGTGTAGATCTGCGTCGTGTCCGGGGCGCGATGGCCGAGGAGGGCCTGGATGGCGCGCAAGTCCGCGCCGCGATCCAGCATATGCGTCGCGAAGCTGTGGCGCAGCAGGTGCGGGTGGACCTTGCCGAGGACGGGATCCCAGAGCCGCCGCGAGACGATGCGCTGAACCGAGCGAATGCTCAGCCGCCCGCCCCGGGCGTTGAGGAAGAGCGCGACCGGATCGCTCTGCCCCGCAGACCGCGGGCCTAGCTCCCCGCGCTTCTCCAGGTACGCTTCGGTCGCCACCCGCGCGCATTTTCCAAAGACCGCCGTCCGCTCGCGGGCCCCCTTGCCCTTGATGCGCAGCCAGCCCCGCTCGAAATCGATGTCCACGAGATCGATGGCCACCAGCTCCGCGACACGCAGGCCAGCGCCGTAGAGGAGTTCGCAGATGGCCAGATCGCGGCGCCCCGGCGCGTCCTGGTCCCAATTGCCGTCCAGCACGTGGGCGAGACGCTCCGCCGCGAGGGCTTTGGGCAACGCACGCCCCACACGCGGGGCCGGAAGACGGCTTGCCGGATTGCCGGCAAGAAGCTGCTCGTGGCTCAAGAAGGCACACAGACGCCTGAGCGCCGAGCGCCGGCGGCTCACGCTGCGCGGCCCGGCCCCTCCGGCGTGCTGCGCCGCGAGCCAGAGGCGCATGTGACCCGCATCGAGGTCGGCGATACGTGCCTTTCGCCGAGTTCGTTCAGCGACGTGCGTGAAGAAGGCGAGGAGGTCCGTCCCATAGCTCTGCACCGTCCGTTCGCTGCGTCCCTCGAGAAACCGCAGCTCGCGAATGAAGGCCGCGAGCGCGAGACGCAACGTCTCGTCGAGGTGTTCCTGGGCACGACGTGAGGCCGTGGGCCCCAACCCTAGCGCATCGGACCCGTCGGAGGTTCCTCTACGCGGTTCCTTCATGCACGGATTCCTCCTGATCCTGAGGAATGACCGCCTTGCAGTGCGGACAGAAGTAGTGCGCGCCCAGCTTCTTGTTCTGGCGCGCCGTCACGAACGGGTGCCCGCACTCCGCACACGGCTGGAGTACCGGACGGTCCCACAGCGCGCGCTTGCACTTCGGGTACTGGTCGCACCCGTAGAACACGCGCCCGCCGCGCGTGCGTTTCTCGACGAGCTGTCCCTTGCAGTTCTCCTCCGGACAGGCGACGCCCACCGGCACCGCCTGCGTCGTCTTGCACTTGGGGTACTGGCTGCACGCCAGGAAACGCCCGAAGCGGCCCGTCCGGATGAGCATCGGGCTGCCGCAGCTGGGGCACTTGTGATCGGTTTTCTGCGGCTTCTCGGCTTCATTGAGCGGCTGGGTGAACTTGCAGTCCGGGTACTTCGAGCACGCCAGAAACGGACCGTTGCGACCGAACTTGCGCACCATGGGCGCCCCGCATTCCTCGCAGACCTCGCCGGTCGCAACCTGCACGGAGGCCTTCAGATCTTGCACCTTGCTCTCCACCTCGTCAAGGCTCTTGCGGAACGGTTGATAGAACTCGCGCACGACGTCGACCCAGGCATCCTCGCCCTCCTCGACGCGGTCGAGTTCCCCCTCCATGTGAGCCGTGAAGTCGACGTTCATGATCGTGGTGAAGTGACGCACGAGCAAGTCGACCACCGTGCACCCGAGCTCGGTGGGCAGCAGCCGGCTCTTGTCGCGGCGCACATAGTCGCGCGTGAGGATGGTGCTGACAATGGTCGCATACGTGCTGGGGCGGCCGATGCCCTTCTCCTCCAGCGTGCGAATGAGCGTCGCCTCCGTGTAGCGCGGCGGCGGCTCGGTGAAGTGCTGCTTCTTGTCCAGCTCACGGGCCGTGAGCCGGTCCCCTTCTTTCAGCTCGGGGAGCGTTTCCACGGTCAGATCCGACTCGCTGATCCCGTGTTCATCGGCGTCCTTGGCGCGGCCCTTGGCCCCGGCTTCGTCCCGTGCGGAACCGTTGCCCCCGTTCTCCTCGTAGAGCCGCGTGAACCCGTCGAAGACCACCCGGCGGCCGGAGGCACGGAAGATCGCGACGCCGCAGGCCGCATCGATCGCCGTCACGTCGATCTCCTGGGGCCTCATCTGCGAGGCCACGAAGCGCTTCCAGATGAGCGTGTACAGCTTGAGCTGGTCGGCACCGAGGAAGCGTGCCACCGATTCCGGGGTGCGCGAAACAGAGGTGGGGCGAACCGCCTCGTGCGCATCCTGCGCGCGCCCCTTCTTACGATACACGTTTGGGTTCTCGGGGAGGTACTCCGCGCCGAGTTCCTTCTCGACGTAGCCGCGCACGTCGGCGAGGGCCTCGTCGGCAATGCGCGTGGAGTCGGTACGCATGTAGGTGATGAGACCCACGGATCTCTCGTCCTCGACGGGGAGACCCTCGTACAGCTCCTGGGCCACCTTCATGGTCTTCTTGCTGGAGAAACGCAGCTTGCGGAAGGCATCCTGCTGCATGGTGCTGGTGATGAAGGGAGGACGCGGGTTGCGCTTGCGCCGCCGCGTCTTGACCGCGCTGACCACGAACGGCTGGCCCTTGAGCTGGTCGAGGATGCCCTGCGCCTCGGCCTCGTTGCCGATGGACGGCTTCTCCCCCTCCCACGAGACCAGCCCCATCCGCACGGTGTGGCCGCCCGCGGCCTCCACCAGCGCGTGGATCGTCCAGTATTCGATCCGCACGAAGCGCTCGACCTCGCGCTCGCGGTCCACGATGAGTCTGAGGGCGACCGATTGCACGCGTCCCGCGCTCAGGCCGTAGCGGATCGTCTTCCACAGAACCGGCGAGAGCTGATACCCGACCAACCGATCGAGGACGCGCCGCGCCTGCTGGGCGTTGACCTTGTCCATGTCGATCTGGCGCGGGGACTGGAGCGCCTCCTTCACCGCGCGGCGTGTGATCTCGTGGAAGACAAGACGCTCGAAGCGGTGCTTCTTGCCGTCGAGGACCTTGGTGAGATGCCAGGCGATGGCCTCCCCCTCGCGGTCCGGGTCGGGAGCGAGGAGAATCCGGTCGGCCTCTTTGGCCTTCTCGCGAAGCTGCTTGATGACCTTGCTCTTCGCGCGGATGGTCACGTATTGCGGTTCGAAATCGCTGTCGATCTCGACGCCCAGCTTGCTCTTCGGAAGATCGCGCACGTGACCGTTCGAGGCGAGCACATGGTATTCGCTACCCACGATGCGACCGATGGTCCGCGCCTTGGCCGGTGACTCGACGATGATCAGCGATTTTGCCATGGACATGACGGCGGCCGAGGATGACCTCGGTTCGGGCCCTGCGACCGCGCTCTCCTTCCGTTCGGGTACCCACCCGCGCTTTCCTGACCGGAGCACTCCGTTTCCCCGACGCGCGGGACTCACTCACCTATCGCCCCGAGCCTCCGGTTTCCTTGCCCCGGAGGGGTCGGACGGCCCGAACGGACGTTGCCTCCCCAGGTCGACTGCTATAACTTCTTTCCACAGCAGTGTTTGTACTTCTTGCCGCTGCCGCATGGGCAGGGGTCGTTACGCCCGACTTTCTGCACCTTGCGCACCACCGTGGGCGGCTTGCCCCCAGGGGGGCCGCCCGCTGGCGCCCCGCCCGCTCCCGGTCCGCCGCGTGCCGGTGCGCCGGTGGGTCCTGCCTCACCCCCTCGCCTGCCGGAGGGCTGGGAGGATGCCAGCGACGACACGGCCTGCGGCGCCCCGTGGGTCGCCACACCCGCAGGCGCCCTCACGCGTTGCGGTGCCGGAGGTCCCGCCTGCAGCTGGACGCGGAACAGGAGCCGCAGCGTCTCCTCCGAAACCTGGTCCATCAGTTTCTCGAAGAGGCCGAACGCCTCCGCCTTGTACTCGAGCAGCGGATCCTTCTGCCCGTAAGCCCGCAGGGAGATCCCGCCGCGCACCAGATCGACCTCGTAGAGATGGTCTTTCCAGTGGTCGTCGATCACCCGCAGATAGATGTGGCGCTCGATCTGGCGGGTTTTCTCCGGCAGCCATTCGCGCTCACGAGCCTCGTACGCTGCGTGGGCGATGGAGCGCGCCTCCTCGCGCATGCCGTCTGCGCCGCCGGGTTTCGCCTCGGCCTGGCCCACCAACGGGAAGGGAACCAGGAAAACGCGCTCGAGTTCCTCGAACGCCTCGCGGAGCGCCAGCTCGTCCTCGTCCGAGAGCTCACGCCCGCCCACCAACGTCAACACCGGCTCAAGTTTACGCTCGACGACCTCGGAAATCAGCTCCATCATCTGCCCACGGAGGTCTTCTCCGTCGAGAATCCGCTGGCGGACGCCGTAGATCACCTCCCGCTGTTGGTTCATCACGTTATCGTATTCAAGCAAGTGCTTTCGGATTTCAAAGTTATGGCCCTCGACCTTCTTCTGGGCGCGTTCGATCGCCTTCGTGACCAGATTGTGTTCGATCACGTCGCCTTCCTGCGCGCCCATGCGATCCATGAGCGTCCCGAGGCGCTCGACGCCGCCGAAGAGACGCATGAGGTCGTCTTCCAGAGAGAGGAAGAAGCGGCTCGAGCCGGGGGCGCCCTGACGGCCCGACCGGCCGCGGAGCTGCCGGTCGATGCGCCGGCTGTCGTGCCGCTCGGTCCCCACGATGTGCAGACCGCAGGGCATGTCGTCGAAGCACTCGGAGACATCGTCCGGGTGCTGGCAGTCGCCCGTCTCCGCGTCGGAACGGATGAGACACTTCTTGCCCTTCACGATCCCCGGACCCAGCTTGATGTCCGTCCCGCGCCCGGCCATGTTGGTGGCGATCGTCACCGCGCCGGGCCGCCCCGCGGTGGTGACGATCTCGGCCTCGCTTTGGTGGTACTTGGCGTTCAGCACCGAATGGTTGATGCGCCGGCGCTTGAGCATGCGGCTCAGCGTCTCCGAAACTTCCACGGTCACCGTTCCGACCAGCGCCGGACGCCCCAGCTCGTGCGCCCGCTCGATCTCCTCGACGATCGCGTTGTACTTCTCGCGCCGTGTCCGGAAGATGATATCGTTGTAGTCCACACGCCGGATCGCCTCGTTCGTCGGGATGACGACCACGTCCAGCTTGTAGATCTCCCAGAACTCCGCGGCCTCCGTCTCCGCGGTGCCGGTCATGCCGGCCAGCTTCGTGTAGAGCCGGAAGTAGTTCTGCAGCGTGATCGTCGCCCACGTCTGCGTCTCGCCCTCGACGCGCACGCGCTCCTTGGCTTCGAGCGCCTGGTGCAGTCCGTCGCTGAAACGGCGTCCGGGCATGAGGCGGCCGGTGAACTCGTCGACGATCATCACCTTGCCCTCCTGCACGACGTACTCCACGTCGCGCTCGAAGAGGCAGTAGGCACGCAGCAGCTGGTTGATCGTGTGCAGCTCATCCGACTTGCGGGCGTAGCCCAGGTGGAGCTCCTGCTTGCGGGCGATTCTTTCCTGCGCGCTGAGGCTCTCGTCCTTCTCGATGGCCCCGAACCCTTCGGAGAGATCCGGCAGGATGAAGTACTCGGGATCCTGCGGCGAGAGGCGCCCGCGCCCCTTGTCCGACAGGTTGAGGCTGTGTTCTTTCTCGTCGATCGAGAAACAGAGGTCGTCGTCCAGCAGGTGGAGTTGCTTGTCGCGCATGTAGTCGGTTTCCACCCGATGGACCAGCGGCTTGAGATCGCGATCCGCGGTCAGCTTCAAGTAGCGCTTGCTCTTGGGCGCCGCGCGTTGGACCTGCAGGAGGCGCACGCAGGCCTGGTATTCCTTGTCGGCCGCACCCTCGGTGTCGCCGTCCGCGGCCTCGTCCAGCAGGCGCGTGGCCTCGTTGAGCAGATTGCCCACCAGGATCGTCTGTTCCTTCACCAAGCGCTCGACCGGCTCGCGCAGCGCATCGTAGCGCTGGTGGGATGCCGCCACCGGACCGGAGATGATGAGCGGCGTGCGCGCCTCGTCGATCAGCACCGAGTCCACCTCGTCGACAATCGCGAAGTGGTGACCGCGCTGGACCTGATCTTCCTTGCGTACGGCCATGTTGTCGCGCAGGTAGTCGAAGCCGAACTCGTTGTTCGTGCCGTAGGTGACATCGCAGTGGTAGACCTCACGCCGCTCTTCGGGACTCACGTCGTGCTGGATCACGCCCACGGTGAGGCCCAGGAAGCGCAGGATCTCCCCCATCCACTCGCTGTCGCGCTTCGCGAGATAGTCGTTGACGGTGACCAGGTGACAGCCCTTGGCCGGAAGGGCGTTCAGGTAGAGCGGCATGACGGCGACCAGGGTCTTACCCTCGCCGGTCGCCATCTCGGTGATCTTGCCCTGATGGAGCGCGACGGCGCCGAGGAGCTGGACGTCGAAGGGAACCATGTCCCAGGTGATCTCGTGGCCCACCAGGGTCCACTTGCGCCCCAGATTGCGCCGGCAGGCATCCTTCACGACCGCAAACGCTTCCACCATCAGGTCGTCGACGCTCTGGCCCTGGTCGAGGCGGCCCCGGAACTCCGCCGTCTTGGCGCGCAGCTGCTCGTCGCTGAGACGCGCGAGCTTCTCGTACTCGGCGTTGATCAGCTCGACGTAGGGTTCGAGTATCCGCAGGTCGCGGTCGCCCTTCGTTCCGAAGAACCGTTTCAGCACCCGGCTGCCGATTGATTTGAGAAATCCCAGCATATGTCTGCGGCTCCTTCGCCTAGCGCCGTCCCCGCGGGGTGGGGGACGTGCGACGGCGGCGCGGGTGACGCTACCAAAGTGATTGGAAGCGGATCACGGTCTTTGGCACGGGCCACCGGGTGCGCTCTCGGCACCCGCC
>JAUVTV010000029.1 GCA_030601305.1 Candidatus Eiseniibacteriota bacterium
CCCCGGGACGCGCAAGGAAGTAGACCCAGGGGGCCTCGCCGGAGCCCTGGTGAAGAGGCCCGTCCTCGGGTTGCGGGGCGCCTTCGGCCCCGGCCGCCCCGGCGCAAAGACCGGACATCAAGACCAGCAGGACCTTCATCCGCGCCCGGTCGCCGATCAGCGGTGATCGTCGCAGGCTGCGAGGATCTGTGCGCATACCCTCCCCCTCGATCGATGCCGCACCCGAGAGGCCGCCGCGCCTGTCCTCCGATAGGCCGAGCGCCGCCCGCGGGTCCACCCACTGCAAACCCCTGCGCCTGCGCGAGGATCCCTCGAGATCCCGCCTCGGTGGGTCACCGGATTCGTGGTCCGGGGCACTCAAGCCCTAGTAAGCTAGCCTAGCGGGCTGAACGGGTAGCATCAACGGTCGCCGTGAGCGATCTGTGGGCCGGCCAGGGCGCGCGTGTGCGCGGGGCTATGGCGATCCCTCCCATCTTGAGCCCCGACTGCCGGCGTCGCCTTGATGCGGGATCCGAGGCAGGGGGTCCGTCCACCACGGGCCGAGCACGCGAGGAGGAGAGGGTGGCAGAGCATCCCGATTCCGACACCTACGAGGGAACGCACGAGATCCACATGTTGGTCGCAGGGCGGGAGATCACCGGCCTTGAGGCCTTTCGCCAGGCGCCGCGCGCTCCCAGTGGATGCGGCTTGCGATCAAGCGATCGTGGGCCGATGTGATGTTGCCCGGAACGTGGATCTCCTCGAGCGGCTCCAGCAACGGATCGAGCGACCGCAGGATGGCTGGATACCAGCGCGGGAAGACGACGATCGCGAGCGGCTGCTTGGCAACGATGACGTCGAAGAGCGCCCGCTCACGCACCGCGCCTTCGCGTCCCCGCAGGGGAAAGAGCGCCGCCTGCACCTCGGGACTCACGATGCCCACGAGATCGAGCACGCGCAACTCGGTCAGGTAGGAGAGCGCACCGACATCGTTGGCCGCCACCCAGCTTCCCGCCGGAAGCCGCTCGTCGAGACGCTTCGCCATCGCAACCTGCATCGCCTCGATGTCGCGCACGTTGTGTGCAAAGAAGCGCGCGTGAGCGCGGCCCGAAGCGGCCTGCCAGACGACCAGAGCGGCGATCACCCCACACAGGGACGTGACCATCACCCGGCGCGCTGAGGAGTGCGCGCGATGCAGAATCACGAGTTGAAGCAAGCCCCACATTCCGGCGACGGCGAGGAACGGCGAGAGCGGGTAGAGGTAGCGTCCGAAGTTGCCCGCCCCGCCGGCGAAGAGGAAGGTGCGTCCCATGGCGGCGTAGGCCGCAACGAGCGCCACGGGAAAGAGGACTCCCGGCAGGACCGTGCGCCACGACGTCGCGTGGAAACGACGCGCAATCAGCCCCGCAAGCAAGCCCGCCAGAAACAGCAGGCAGCCCGGCGCCGCGACCTGCCACAGGAGACCGGCGGCCTTGGCAACGTAGGCGATGTCCGGGAGCCCGGCCACCGCGCATGTCGTCTTCGCGTAGAACGTCCCCGGGAGCGGGCGGCCCGAGGCGAGCAAGCAGAAGAGTCCGTAGGGCGCATAGCACAGAAGTGCGACGGAGAGGTTCACGGCGGCGCGGCGTGGCGGCCGTGAGGTCAGCGCGAGCAGAATCACGAACAGGAACCCCTCGGGCCGCGCCAGCGTCGCGAGCCCCGCGGGAAGCCCCCACAGGCCGCGGTCTCTGCGCGCGTGAACGGCCCATGCCCACAGGAGGAGCGCGGCGAAGAGCGGCACCTCCATGGCGCCTGCCGCGCTCCAAGCCATCCCGCGCGAGAAGACGATCAGGAGGCTGACGGCCGGCACACCGGCTGCCATCGCCAGCTGCCAGGCCTTGCCTCTCTCCGGCACCCCTGCGAGGAGGGCCCGCAGGGCCATCGCCCCGGCGAATCCTGAAGCGGCCAGGCAGAGTGCGCCCATCACCCACGGCCACGTCTCGTGCGTCGCACCGAGAAGGAACCCCGCGGCAAGAACGAGCGCCCAGAGAGGCGAAGTCGACCCGGTGCTCGCCTGCCCGGGGTTGATGCCGAAGCCGTCACCACCGGCCAGGTGCCGCGCGAAGGCCAGATGGATCCAGGAGTCGTCGAGCGGATACCCGGGTCCCGCGGTGTGGTGGTACCAGGCAACCATGAGGAGGGCGCCGATCACCGACAGAAGCAGGATCGCCGGCCAGGGAACCGGCACCGGCGGCGCTCCGCGGCCCGCGGCTTCGGGATGGCTCGGCTGGGTCGGTGGGATCACGCGCGCGTTTCCTTGCAGCTAAAGCGTCTCCTTGCAGCGCACGCTGTAGCCGTGCGCGCCCTCCTGGATCCGCGCCGCGACCGTGTTCGGGTCGTGGACGAAGACGAGCAGACCGTCATCTGCGGCGACGTCCGCCAGCAGCGCCACCTTCTCCTCGATGAGCCGGTTCGGCCACTGGTCGAAGCCCATCGTGTAGGCTGCGCGCACATGCGCGAGCGTGGGAATCAAATCGGAGGGATAGTAGAGCGTCTCCCGCTTGCCGCGCACGATGACGATCTGCAGCGCATCGGTGTGTCCGCTCGAGAGACGCACGGAAATCCGCGGCAGGATCTCCCCCTCGCCGTCGATCAGCTCGACCCCCATCTCCTCCATCACGGCGAGGTCCTCGGGCCGGAAGCTCCTCTTCTCCTTGATCCCCGGCGCGTGGGCCCGCTCCCAGTGCGACCGCTGCACGTACACGCGTGCGTGCGGCAGCGCGGGAACCGGAGTGCCGCCCACGCTGCGGCGCGCGACCCCGGCGGCGTGATCGAAGTGCAGGTGAGTGAGGACCAGGTGCGTGACGGCCCGCGGGTCGATGTCCTCGGCACGGAGCGCATCGTCCAGTCCGCCGGCGACCGGCTCGAGGGCCAAGCGTTCGGCTTCGCTCGCGCCGAAGTTCTCCCCCATCCCGGCCTCGACGAGAACGAGCGCCTCGGGCGTCCGCAAGAGGAGCGAACGGACCACGAGCGGGATTCGGTTGAGGTCATCCGCCTTGCTATAGCGGCTCCACAACGGCTTGGGGACCTGCCCGAACATGGCCCCGCCATCCAGCTTGAATCGGCTGACGACAAGCGTCCGCGCCTCGATGCCGCCCAAATCGACCCATGCTTCCATCGCTCCTCCGGATCCCTAGGATGCCGTAGCCGGCGCCGGAGCGCAATGCTCCCCGGTGTGGGGCAATTGACCGGCCCGCAAGCCCAAACGTATACTCGGGGACCGTGGATTTCGGTGGAGAGTCGAGCCCGCGACGTGGTTAACAGGGAGAGGACGTCGGGGCGATCGGCCCGGGTTACAGGTAGCGGGAGGCTGGGGATGCGCATCTCAATCGACCGGACAGCTTGGGCGCAAGGGTCTTGCGTCACGCTGCTGCTCCTGGGTCTCCTTGCCGGCGGGGCGGCCGCGCAAGGCATCAAGGTTTCGGGACCCGTGATCGAGATCGAGCCGCGAACCTTCAATCTGGGTGAGCTCCAGCAGAAGACGATGCACCGGGTCCGGGCGCACATTCGCAACGCCGGCACCGAGACGCTGCGGATCAGCTCGGTCACCAGCGACTGCGGCTGTGCGGTCGCGCAGCTGCCCGACAGCGTGCTGTCCCCGGGCGATACCACCAGCGTGCTGATCACCCTTTCGACGCGACACTATTCGGGCAAGATCACCAAGCACATCTACCTGAAGTCCAACGACCCGGGCGCCCCGAGCGCGCCCATCACGCTGAAGGCGCTCGTGCGGCAGATCGTAACGCTGCGGCCGCTCGCCGTCGATTTCGGCACCGTCCTGCTGGGGGAAACGCCCACGCGCACACTCACCGTGGCTGCCGCTCAGGTGGAGCGGCTGGAGATCGCGAGCGTCGTCGTGCCCGAAGAGAAGCTCACGACGCGCATCACCCGCAGCTCACGCCAGGACAGCACGGTCTTCAGCGTCGAGCTCACCATCCGGCCCGACACCCCGCTCGGCAGTCTGAACAGCCAGGCCAACATCCACACCAATCACGAGCGCGCCAAGGATCTCGCCTTCACCGTCAAGGGCCGCGTGCGGAGCTTCTTCGACGTCAATCCTCCGAAGATCTCCTTCGGACGGGTCGGCGAGGGAAGGGGCCGTCAACGCACGGTGAACGTGACCGCACTGCGCGAGGGGAGCCACCGCGTGCTCGCGGTCCGCTGCAGCCACGCACAGCTCGACGTGACGCTGACGCCCGTCGAAGAGGGGCGCCACTACGAGATCACCTTGACGTTGCCGCCCGACATGCCGGTCGGGCGCATCCGCGAGAAACTGCGGATCGAAACCGACGATCCTCATCAACCGGAGATCTTCCTGCGCGTCACCGGTCAGGTGATCGCAGCGCGCGAGGAGGGCTCGTGAACCGCCAGTGCCACCACCGGTCGTTCTGGGCTCATCTCCTGTGCCGCGCGCTGCCCGAAGCGCTGCTGCTCGTCGCCCTGGGCGCTGTCGCGGGTTTCGCCTACAACAGCGCGCGGCTCGATCCATTGCCGGTCGATCTGCCGGCCAATGTGCTGCTGACCGAGAGCGGGGCCCGGGTGGTCTTTCCCGGCAAGGCCCGTGAGCTCTTCGAGCAAGGCGAGTACGTGTTCGTCGACGCGCGCGACGAGGACAGCTACGTCGACGGTCACGTCGCGGACGCGTTTTCGCTGCCTCTCGAACGACTTGCCGAGCTCTATCCCCTACTCCTCGATTGGACCGGTGGCCAACCCCTCCTGGTCTACGGCAACGCCGCCGAGATCGTCGTGGCCGATGATCTCGCCGCCGGCCTGAGGGACCACGGCGAGAAGGACGTCCTCCTCCTCGCCGCGGGATACGAAGGCTGGGTCGCCCGCGACTACCCCGTCGAGACCGGCCGCGCCGGGGTGCTGGACGAGAACGAGGGAGCCTGGCCCGATGACGAGTGGGAGTAGCGCGATGCCGATCCTGCTGTTTCTGCTCATCACGGCCGCGACCTGCGCCCTCTGGTACCTGCTCCTCGCACGGCTCCCCGAAAGCCGCATCCCGCCGCGCTACCTGCGCCTGCTCGAGTGGATCTGTCGCTATGCGCTCGCCCTGGTGTTCCTCTGGGCGGCCGTCGAGAAAGGCAAGGACCCCTACGCGTTCGCCGCGAGCATCTACGCCTACCGCGTGGTCCCGGCGGGGGTGGCAACAGTCATGGCCATCGCGATGCCGGCCGCCGAGATCCTGGCCGCCCTCGCATTGATGACCGGTTTCCTCTGGCGCGGCGGCGCGGTGGTTCTGGGCGGCTTCCTGCTCGCGTTCAGCGTGGCGCTTTTCCAGGCGATCTTGCGGGGCATCGACATCAGCTGCGGATGCTTCGGGGCGGAATCGAGTCCGGTCAGCTTCTGGCTCATCGCGCGCAACGCGCTGCTCGTCTTGGCGGCGCTTTTTGCGCTCCGCATGGATCACCGGCGCGCGAGTTCCCGCCTGCCCACATCCGACTAGCAGGTCACGGGCCGCATTTTGCAGAGCTGGATCAGTCCGCGCATCCCCCGGTCCAGTCGCCGGCAACCTTGATCGGGCAGCCCGACACGCGGAGATCGATGACCTTCCGATCCACCGCCCGCACGCGCCGCAGCAGGCCGTTGTCGGGGAGCGTGGTCCAAAGGTCTCCCGTTTCGCGGTCGACGGTCACGCTGGCCACGAAACCGATGCCGCTGATGCGCTCTAAGACCTCGCAGTCGCGCCCGATGCGGACCAGTGCCCGACCGCGGAAATCGGCCACCCAGCAGCCACCCTCTCCGTCGGCGTCCAGTCCGAAAGGCTCGGTGAGCGCACCCTCTGCCGTCCACACGGCCGTCCCCTCGTCACTGACGTACACCACGCCGCGGGCACCGCGGTCGGAGACCCAGCACCCCCCACCCTCGGCGTCGTCAGCGACGGCTTCCGGCTGAATGAGATCGACGGGCATCGTTTCGGGTACGGGATTCCCGATCGCCAGGCGCAGGAGGCGCCCCTCGTTCAGGGGCACCCACGTGGTGGAGCTGTCCCGCAAGGCGATGTCCTCGATCGCGCCTGGAACGTCCACGCGGGCGAGGCGCGTGCCGTCCAGAGCGAACCAGCTGACGGTGCGTTCGTAGAACGCGCCCACGGCAGCAACAGCCAGATCGGCGCTCCAGCTCACACACGTGGCGCCGTCCGCGGAGAAGGCGTCCACCGTGTCCCCGCTCCGCGAATCCAGCAGGAGAAGTCGTCCCGTGCCGCTGTAGGTGGCGAAGATGAGATGGCGGTCCGCGTCGGCATCGACATCCATGACGACTGAGCCGAAATCGAGGCGCTGCAACTGCGTGCGGCCATCGGGCGAGACCTGTGCCAGCCCCCACCCGCAGGCGTCCGAGACCCACGGGAGGGCCGATCCCGGCTGGGCCGCGACCGGAGACAGATTCGCCCTGTCCTCGCCAGCGAAGAGGAACTCGACGGTGTAGCTGTATTCCACGCCGTTGACGGCACTCGTATCCCTGTACGACTTGCACGTCCCGGAAAGCGGCGGGTCGTTCAACAACTCAGCGCTTGCACCGGGGCTGGCCGTCTCCGAGCGCCACACGCGCGCCCCCCGAAGATCGTGCATCTCGAGCGTCTGCCACGTCACCCGCACCTCGCTGCAGCGGGCCTCGGCCCAGGCCACATCCGGGTTCCCCCCCGTTTCGGGATTGCGGGGATCGAAGGGGTTCTTGTGCTCCCGTCCGCTGCAGCCGACCCACGTTATCAAGGCCGCGAGGAGCAGCGCGCTGAGAGCTGGGTTGCGTCGCTCCACGGCTAGCCTCCCTTCAACCACGCCCTGAGGGCCATCAGGAAGAAGACCTCCGAGGTGATCCAGACGCCCGTCGCGTAGCGATCGTAGCGTTCAGCCCGGTTCAGCGCCGCATCCCGATGCGCGGCGTTCCCCGTGTTCTCGTAGACCTCGTAGGCTTGATCGGCCTCGTACTGCAGCCACAACGCCGCCGCCGTGCCGAAGATCCAACCCGCCGCCCACCAGCGCCCCGACTTGAGCCGCGAGTCCTTGGGCTTGTCACCCAGGATCACCGGTCCGGAGGTCATCATCGTGGACGCCTGGAAGCCTGGCTCGAATGAAGGGGGTTGGACCGGCGCGCCGAGAGAGAACTCGAAAGACGAGCCGCGCGCGGCGAGGTGGCGTCGGTCGGCCTTGGGGGCATCCCGCCACCCAGGTGCGGTGCCCGACACCCCGACCGTTCGCGGATCCCTCGGCAGCGGGGCCAGATCCGGCCAATGAAAGGCCAGGACGTCGCCGCGCACGGTGCCCACGATCAGGTACGGCGGGCGGACAACGACGCCGGTGGCCGCCGGGTCCGGCAGCGTCAGCTCAGCTGCCACACGGCCGGTCCCCATCGACAGTGCCATCACCGAGCCGTCGCTCAAGGACACCCACACGAGCCGGGCAGCGAGCACCGGCGGAATGCCGCTCGCCGCCTCGAGCGCCTGCTCCCACAGCAACTCGCCCGTCGCCGCATGAAGGGCCGTCACCCTCCCCCCCGCGGACAGGGCGATCAGGGTGTCGCCGGAGGAGACGACCCCACAGCGGTAGAGACCCTCGAGCTCCCGCCGCTCGAGAACGGCCCCCGTCGCAGGGTCCACGCCGCACAAGACGCCAGCGTAGGAGACGCTCCACAGGAGCCCCGCCGCCGGGGCGGGCCGTCCGTACAGGGCGCCACCGACCTCGCTCCGCCAACGCTCCTCTCCGGTCGCGGCGTCCAGCGCAATCAGCTGAGCTTCCACCGTGGGAATCAGGAGAAGCGTGTCGATCAGGCCGAGTGGCGCCCGCACGAGCCGATCGAGCTCGGCGCGCCACAGCAGGCCACCCGTGGCCAGGCTGCAGCAGACGATCTCACCGAAGGAGGAGGCGGACCACACGTGCGGCCCACGCACGAGCGGGGCGCCCCACGCGTCTCCCGTGTCGAGCTGCCACTGCTCTTCGCCCGTGCGCGCGTCGAGACAGAAGAGCCCGCCCTTGGGGAAGTCGCAGACGCCGAGAACCCGCCCCCCGGTGAGCGTGACCCCCCCCTGGATCCCGGCCGCGCGCTTCTTGCGCCAGATCCGCTTTCCGCTCTCCAGATCGATGGCCGCCACGCGTCGGTCGAGCGTCGCCGCCGCCACCAGGCCCAGCTCCGCCGACAGGGAGGCCCCCAGTCGCCGCCCGATGTCCTGGCGCCAGAGCGGCTCGAAGCGCACCGGCACCGCTGGCGGCTGCTCATCGGCGCGGGCGAGCGACGGGGGCGCCCCACACGCGAGCAACACGCAGCATCCGAGCAGCCAAGTGCGGGCTAGCCCGGGTTTCACAGCTAGTAGTTCCATCCGATGAAGAACTCCGTATAGGTCTTCGAGGGCCAGTAGTCGTAATTCATGCGCCGCGCGAAGTCGAGGCGGAACACCATCGCCCCGCCAAGCGACATGCGCAGGCCAACGCCGTAACTCCCCAGCCAGTAGGTCGGCCAGAAGTCGTCCCAGGCCTGTCCCGTGTCGATGAAGAGCGCTCCTTGGACACCGGGAAAGCCCAGCGGCCCGAGTCCCTCCGGAACGAGGAACAGCCCGCGCAAGAGTGGGAAGCGCAGTTCGACATTGCCGAGCACCGCGCGCGTGCCGGCCAGGCTGCGCCACGGATAGCCGCGCAGGGAATGCGCCCCGCCCAGCAGAAAGACCTGGGGGTCAGGACCTCCCGACGCGCGTCCCTGGAACCGCAGCGCCAGCGCCGAGCGTGTGCCGAGGCGCACGTAGCGACGCAGATCAACCACGGCGAGGAAGTTCTCCAGGCCCGGCCGATGGAAATCCATGGTCAGCCCCAGGGTAACGCGATGGCGGGCGCCGTCGATGGGACCCGTGGGCAGCCAGAGGGAGGTGTCGTGGACCCAGGAGATGTTGTGGATGCCCAGCATGCCTTTGCGCGGCGCGCTTCCCCACGGCTTCTCTTTATCCCGCCAGGCGAGGCCCAGGTTGGTCTCGAGCCGGGTGAAACGGGAGAGCGGATAGCTAAGCAAGTAACCGAAACCGGCCCGGCGCTCGAAGAAGGGAACGTTCCGCGCATCGTAGTAGGTGCCGGCGTGATGGTAGAGACTGATCCCGCGGTTGATGCGCCGGCTCAGGTCGATATAGGTCACCCCCGCCGAGAAGTTGTCGAAGAATGCATGCGTCGAGATGGTCGTGTTCGCCAGCTGGAACATGATGGCCTTGTTCCCGAGCATGTCGCGCAGGAGAACCTGGAGCGCCTCACCACCGCCGTAGCCCGGAGACACCGCGATGCCGCCGACCGCCGCGTCGAGGGAGAATCGCGAGCGGTACTTCGCAGGCTGCGCCGGTATGCTGTCCAAGCTCGTCTCCCAGGTCCACTCTCGAAGTTGCGCGTCGGCGGCAACGACGCTTTCCGTTGCCGCGTCACCGATCGGACCCAGCGGATCGCCGATCGGGACCGCCGGAATGACCACCGCCAGCAGGCGCCCCTCGCGATACATCGAGGCGAGGATCTCGTCACCCGACGGCAGCCAGCGCGGATCCAGGATCGCCTCCAGCGAACACGTCAGCTGCCAGCGGTTGCCGTCCGCATCGATCGTGTAGAGGTTGCGCAGCCCGTCGCGCGTCGAGACGAACAGCAGCTGCTCGCCGTCCGGGGACCAGGACGGCGAAAGATCGCGCCAGTGCCCCCCGGTAATCTGCTCCACGACTCCCGTTTCCAGGTCGAGCTCGAAGAGGTTCGTCGCGCCATCCTGTCCGTGCTCGCACCGGTCGGAGACGAACAGCACCCGATCGCCGTCCGGATGGAAGGTCGGTTCGGTGTCGTTGAAGAGATCGTCGGTGAGCTGCTCCAGGCGATTCGTTCCGGTGTCCAGCAGGTAGATGTCGCGTTGTCCCTGGCGCGCCAGTCCCGAGAAGACGATCCGCTCCCCCGGCGAGTCCCACTGCGGGGACGCCATCCCGACGAGCGGGTCGTGGCGCCAGCGGTTCACGACTCGCTTCCGCCGGAGATCGAAGATGACCAGCGCATCGCGATCCCCAGCGTGTGTGGAGAAGACGAGCATCCCGCGCGCGGAGATGTCCAGACGGCTCTTGTAGGAGTGGAACGAGAGGTACTCCGGATTGCGCTGCCCCTTCAGCAGCGTCCGCATCTCGTACTCCTCGCCCGCCAGCGAAGCCGCGTAGATGTTGGTGTACCCGCCCCGCGAGGAGATGAAGACGTACGCGTTCTCGTAGCCCTCAACGCCCTCCGGCACGGGGGTGGGTTTGAGCTCCGCGCCGTACTTGGAGACCTTGCGCGCGTTGTGCAAGAGCGGTTCCGCGCGGAGGACGTCCGGGTAGTAGCGCTCGCGGACCGCCTGCATCCACCGCGAGGACAGCTCCTCCTGCGTGATTCCAATGACGTGCAGAAATAGATCCTCGAAGTTGCGCGCCTTCCAGAGGTCGGTGTAGAAGTTGGTCAGCTTGTCGTCACCGTAGTTCTCCTCGACGAAGTCGAGCACCGACTGCCCGAGCTTGTACACCGTGAAGGTTCCGTTATAGCGCCAGAACTCGTTGATCGCGGGGAGGTTTCCTCTGATGACCAGGTCGCGCAGGACCATGTCGCCATCCGCATCCCACTCGGATGACCAGTGGTCCGCAAGACCCTCGGTGAACCACAAGGGCACCGCAGCGCGTCGCGAGCGGTTGCGATCGCGCGAGAGGCTCGCGTTCAAGGAGAGTTGGAAAGCGTGAACCAGTTCGTGTTCCAAGGTTCCGAAGAACTGGTGATACGAACCGGTGAATGGCATGAGCACGCGGCCGCGCATGTGATCGGTGAGCCCGCCGACCCCCTCGGGGAGGAACATCGAGGTGATGTTGGTCTGCTGGAAATCGTGGTGACTGCTGTAGAGGATGATCGGGATCGGCCCTTCGACCTCGTGGAGGAAGGCCGCCCGGTGCCGCTGGTAGCTGCGTTCCGCGGAGGCCAGGGTCAGGCGGGCAAGGTCCTCCTCCTCCGGATAGAAGTAGAGTTCGAAGTGATCGCTGCGGAGTATCTGCCACTCGAACTCGCGATAGGTGACCTTGTTCTTGCCGAAGGTGCCGTACTGGGCCCCCGCGGACGTCGCCCAGAGCAACGCCCCGAGGAACACCGCGCAGAACCACGCGAGATGCCGCCTATCGCGTCTCACCGACAAGGCCTGATCTCCCCAGGAAAATGTACACCTGAACGGCGCCCGATCTCCAGCCGCTCGGCCGTGCATCGGGAATCGGGGACCTACCTTACAGGTCGGCAACCGGCCGGCTCGGATGAAACCGAATCCGAGCAGCCCGTGGCAGAAATCATCTGGGCTGCTTGGAAAAGCAGGGGGACCAGGCGGGAGCCGGAGCCGGCCGTAAGCCGAGTTCTGTTCGGGCCAAAGGCCCGCGGTGATCATTTCTCTGGGCCGCCCGTTACCGGACGGCTCTAGCGACCAACCCGGGAGTCGAGCGAGACGGGCCGCCTCATCCTCCCCTATTGGGTCTTGCTCCGGGTGGGGTTTACCGAGCCGCCGGCGTCACCGCCAGCGCTGGTGAGCTCTTACCTCACCGTTTCACCCTTACCGAAGGACCTCACGGTCCCCAGGCGGTCTGTTCTCTGTGGCACTTTCCTTAGGATCGCTCCCACTGGGTATTACCCAGCACCCTGCCCCGTGGAGCTCGGACTTTCCTCGAAACAACCCCGGTGGGCCGTTCCGCGATCACCTCACCGACTCCGGTCCCTTTGATTAGGTTAGCCGTCCGAGCCTCGCGCCGCAACCAGGATGCGTCCGCACCCTTCGCAAATCATCAGGCGCTCGCTATGCCGCACCTCGGCCGCGGTCTGCGGCGGTAGCTTGTAGTGACATCCGCCGCAGGAACCGTTGACCACCGCGACGATCGCCGAGTCGCCCTTGGCCTGGCGGACCCGCTCGTACTTGCTGCGCACCGGCACGCTCAGCTTCGCGACGAGGTCGTCGCGTTGCTCGCCCAGACCGGCCACCTGCTGATCGGCCGCTTGCTTACCCTGCTCGAACTGCTCTCGTTCCGCTTGCACGACCTTCTGCTTCCCCGCCAGATCGGCCGCGAGGCGCTTCACGTTCTTTTGCGTGGTCTCCTCGGTCTCCATGGCTTCGAGCACCGTGTCTTCCCACTCGCGGATGCTCTTCTCGACGGTCGCGATCTCACGCAGCAACGCCTGGTATTCAACGTTGGTCTTCACTTCGGTGAGTTGTTTCTCGAAGTGCGCCTTGCGCTCGCGGGAAGTCTCCACCTCGATGTCCGCCTGGCGGCGCTTCGACTGCGTCGCCCCTAGCATGGCCTTCTCGCTCGAGAGCGCCTCGCGAACGAGGTTCTCCTCCGTCACCTTGCGCTGCAGGTCCGTCTCGCGCGCACTGACCGCCCCGCTGAGCGACCGGATGGTGCCGTCGAGCTGCCGCAACTGCTGGAGTCGATCGATCTGATCACGCATGCCTCGCGCTCCCTTCTCGCGTGCGTTCAGGGTAGAAACAGAAAGGCGCGCCGTTGGCGCGCCCCTGCCACCCAGAGCTCGTTTGCCCCGGGCATTGTTTACCGCTGTGGGCGGTACAGGACTTGAACCTGTGACCCCCGGCTTGTGATGCCGATGCTCTGCCAGCTGAGCTAACCGCCCTCACGTTCTTCCGATCCCCGCCGACTTGGGCCCACTTGGATTCGAACCAAGGACCAGCCGGTTATGAGCCGGCGGCTCTAACCGCTGAGCTATGGGCCCCGACCCTGCCGCGCGGGCGTCAGGACTCTATCAAAGGCCCCCAGACCGGTCAAGATTGCCCGGAACCGCGCAACTACACCATCTCAAGAAAGGCCTGCAGCCTGCGCCGGCGCGTCGGGTGACGCAGCTTGCGCAGAGCCTTGGCCTCGATCTGCCGGATGCGCTCGCGGGTGACGTTGAAGAAGGCTCCCACTTCCTCGAGCGTTCGGGGGCAACCGTCCTCAGTGAGCCCGAAGCGCAGACGGATGACCCGCGCCTCACGTTTGGTCAGCGTGTCGAGAACCTGGTTGACCTCTTCGCGCAGCATCACAAAGGTGGCCGAGTGCGCCGGCGAGACGGCCGACGTGTCCTCGATGAAATCCGCCAGATTGGAATCGTCGTCCTCGCCGATGGGGCGATCGAGACTGATCGGTTCCTGGGCGGCCTTGAGCACGCTCTTGACCTTCTCCGGCGCCAGCTCGAGTTTTTCGGCGATCTCTTCCGGCGACGGCTCTCGCCCGAGGTCCTGCACCAGCTTGCGCGATGTGCGCACCACCTTGTTGATCGCTTCGATCATGTGCACCGGCACGCGGATGGTACGTGCCTGGTCGGCAATCGCGCGGGTGATTGCCTGACGGATCCACCAAGTCGCATAGGTCGAGAACTTGTAGCCCTTGCGGTAGTCGAACTTGTCGACCGCGCGCATGAGCCCGCTGTTGCCCTCCTGGATGAGGTCGAGGAATTCCAGCCCGCGGTTCGTGTAGCGTTTGGCGATCGAGATGACCAGACGAACGTTGGCCTCGATCATCTCCTTCTTGGCCTGCGTGCGCTCGGTCTCCACCGCGCGCAGGAGACGGATGAACTCGTGGACGCGCTCGCCTCTCACGCCCGCCTCGGCCTCGATGCGGCGCAGCTTGCGCCGGGCATTGCGCAGGCTCTTCACCAGCAGCTCTTGCTGCTCGTGCAGCTCGGCGAGAGGCCCCGCAGCGGCGGCCTTCTTGCGCGTACGGGTCGTCTTGGCGGTCTTGCGCCGGGTCTTCTTGCCCGCGGACGCCTCGAGCGCGGCGATCTCCGCCTGGACCTCCTGCAACCGCACTTCCAGGTCGCGCACTTCGCTCTCGGCCTCGCGAAGCCGCGCTTCCTCCTTGCGAAGCCGCAGACTGATACGCTCTACGAGTTTGGGACTCGTGTTGAGCTTCTTGATCTCCTCTCCCAGCTTGAGGCTCACCTTCTCGCGCTGCGTCTCGACCTGCTTGCGCTTGCGCTCGGAAAGGCGGCGCGCGAGTTGCTGCTCGTACTTGATGAACTCCCCTTGGCGTTTGCCGATCCGTGTGACGATCTGGATCACCCGCCGGCGCTCTTTCTTACTGGAGAAGTCCGCGGTCCAGCTGCCGACATCGATCTGGACGAGATCCTCGAGCTTGGCCTTGTTCTCCTTCAGCTTCTCGGCGATGAGCTGCAGATCGCGCACCGCCCAGGGAAGAAGGAACATGGTGGATTGGATCCGCTCCTCGGCCGCTTCGATGCGCTTGGCGATGCGCACCTCGCCTTCGCGATCGAGCAGCGGCACCCGGCCCATCTCGCGCAGGTACATGCGTACCGGGTCGTCGTAACGGATGGCCTGTACGGTGAGCGGCTTGGTCGGTGCGCGGCGGTCCTCGGCCGCCCGGACTTGCTTGACGCGCCGGCGAGCCTCTTCCTCGGACTCGAAGATCTCGAGGCTGAGTTCGCGCATGAGCGCGTAGGCGTCGTCCATCAGGTCGACCTGGATCGCCACGTCACCTACCGTGCTGACGCGCTCCAGAATCTGATCTTCAGTGAGAAACCCCTGCCGGAGCGCCAGAGCGCGAAGCTCCGTAATCGGCTTGGGCCTTGTCTGCACCATGCGTAGCTGTCCTCCAGATACGAACTTCGGATCGTAGGAGAAGAAGTCGGGATCGTCCAGCCCTTTCTACGCCTGGACCCCCCGTCGTGGTTCCCGGAGATGCGCCAGGCGCCGGGCGAGGGCCTGCTTCTGCTCGAGCAATTCCTTCAGCCTCGCTCCGGGCTCCTCCTTCGCTTCCAACGCGCGAATCTCGTACCCCAGGGTCTCGAGTTCGCTCTCGATTGCCTGCTCCTCCAAACGACGCAGGAGGTTCTCGCGAAACTGCTCGTCAGCCGGGCGGCCTTCGCGATCCAGCAGGAAGGCGACTTCCACCTCCTCGCCCAGCTCACCGCATAGCTTGCGTAGGAGCTCGGGCGCTTCGGGGACGGCCCCCGAACGCACCCGCTCCTCAACCCACAGGAGCACCTCGCGGATCTTCTCGCGCACGGCGGGAGCCCCGCGTGAGGCCTCATACAACTTTCCGGCGGCAGAAGGTTCCCGCTCCGTAAGTTGCATCACAGCTTCCTCTAACGGCGTAAGTCGCGTCACCGGCGTCTCGGGTTGGCCCGGGTCCGCTCGCCCGGCCGCCCGCTTGCGGCGGCCCCCGCGTGTGCGCTCGACCTCCTCGCGCACGAGGCGGGCCGGCATCCGGACCCTCTCGGCGGCCTCGTCCACCATCATCTCGCGGGCAACGCCACTCTCGACGAGCCCGATCAGTTCGGCCAGACGCGCCACCCGGTTGTGTCCCTCCAGCCCCTGCCGCGCCAAGCACTCGTGGCCGAAGGCGACCGGGCTGAGGGGCGCCTCGATCAGGTCGCGCAGTTCCGCGATCCTACCGTCGCGCACCATGTCGTCGGGGTCCTTGCCGGAGGGCAACACGACGATGCCCACATCCGGGTGGATGGGCAGCGAGTTCTCCAGGGCCCGCCACGCCGCCATCTCCCCCGCCGCATCGCCGTCGAAGAGGAAGAGCGGCCGGGGCGTGTAGCGCAGGAGCAGGTGCATGTGTTCCCGGGTCCAGGCGGTACCACAGGGCGCGACCGCATGGTGAATCCCACCCGCGGCAAGGCCGAGCACGTCGAAGTAACCCTCTACCACCAACGCCGATCCAGCGACGCGTATGGCCTGCCGAGCCTGCGGTAGGCCGAAGAGCACCCGCCCCTTCTTGTAGATGGGGGTCTCCGGCGAGTTCAGGTACTTGGGTTCCACGTTGGCATCCAACGCCCGGGCCCCGAATCCGATCGGATCGCCGGCGACCGAGAGAATCGGGATCACGATCCGGTCGCGGAAGCGGTCGTACAGCCTGCCCTCGCGCGACTGCCCCACCAGACCGGCCTGGACCAGCGCCTCCACCGAGAAACGCCTGCGCGCGAGATCGAGCAGCGCCTGGCCGCCCCCAGGGGCCAGCCCCACGTAATAGAGGTCAAGCAGCCTCTGGGGGATGCCGCGATTCTCCAGATAGCGGCGGGCGCCCGCTCCAGGCTCCGCGCGGAGCTTCCCCCGGTAGTAGCGCACCGCGGCGCGCATGGCCGAGATCAGGCGAGCGCGATCGGGCCCCTTCGGGCCATGCCGCTCGGGCAGCTCGATACTCGCGCGCCTGGCCAAGGTCTCGAGCGCCTCGGGGAACGTGAGGCCGTCGTGCTTCATCAGGAAGCTGAACACGTCGCCGCCGACCCCACATCCGAAGCAATGGAAGAGCTGCCTTTCGGCGCTCACATGGAACGACGGGGTCTTCTCCCTGTGAAACGGGCAGCACGCCTTGAAATCCCGCCCGGCGGGGCGTAGGTCGACGTACGCGCCAATCAACTCGACGATGTCGATCGCCTGTCGTACGCGCTCGACGACGTCTTCCCCGTGACCCCTTTGCATGCCTCTCGTCTTCTCCTCAGAACTCCCGTTTCCCCGTAGGATCCTCGTCACCCGCCGAGCTTGGGGCGCCCTCGCGCAGGAAGGCGATGGTGACCCCCCAGCCCCCCTCCGCGTTCTCGCCGCCACGGTGGGAGACCACCTGCGCGTGGCCCTCCAAGAACCGCCCCACCTCGCGATGGAGGACCCCGGTGCCTTTGCCGTGGATGATGCGCACGCGTGAGAGCCCTGCGAGCGTCGCCCGGTCCAGGTACAGGTCGAGCTTCTGCAAACACGCCTCTCGATCGAGGCCGCGCAGGTCGACCTCTGCGGAAACCACGTCCGGCGCCGCCTCACGCGCCGCGTCCATCGCATCCGAATGGAGGACGATCGGCGCCGGGCCGGCAGCCGGCGCCGGGGATCGCGCCGGAGCGAGATCCGCGACCGACACCCGCACCCTGACGCCCTTGTGCTCGACCCAGATGCGGTCGCCGCTCGCCTCGCGTCCCCCGAGGATTACATCGACGCCCAGGCTGTGGGAGTAAGCCGTGTTCCCCGGCACGAGTTCCTGCGCCGTCAGCCGCCCGCCCCGGCCCGCACCGGGACGCAGGGGAACCGGCGGCCGCGTCTTCTCCAGTGCGGCGATCTCACGCTCGCGCTCGTGCACCCACTTGCGGACGCTCGCGGCTTGGGCAGGCGCACTGGCATCTTCGACCTGCGCTGCGCGGGTTTTCACCTCGTGCAACATGCGGCGAACGTCGCGGAGCCGGCGGTCTTCTTCGATCGCTTTCTCGATCCGCACCGTATCCATCTTGGCCTGCAATGCCTTCGAGAGGCGACGGAACTCATCACGCGAGGCCTCGAGCTTCTCGCGCTCGGCGGATGCGCGCTCGAGTTGTGCGCGGGCCTCCTGGCGATGCGCCTGGATTTGGGCGAGCAGCGCCTCGGTCTGCACCCGGTCCCCCGCCAGGAATCGCCGCGCACACGCGAGAATCTCCCCCGACCAGCCTTCGCGACGCGCCAGCTCGAACGCGTGCGAGCGCCCCGGCAGGCCCACGTGCAAGGTATAGGTGGGCGAGAACGTCTCGGGGTCGTGTTCCATGGCGCCGTTCTGAAAGCCCACGTTTTCCGCAGCGAAAGCCTTGAGCGCCCCCAGATGCGTCGTGGCAACGCAGAGGCAGCCCCGCCGACCCACCTCTTCCAGAAGCGCCATCCCCAGGGCGGCGCCCTCGTCGGGATCGGTGCCGGCGCCGAGTTCATCGATCAGTACCAGGCTCCGCAGCGAGGATTCGCCGAGGATCGCCTGCATGTTCCGCAGGTGCCCGGCGTAGGTGCTCAGATCCCCCTCCAGCGACTGCTCGTCGCCGATGTCGACGAAGATCTCGTCGACCCAGGGAAGCACGCTGCCGTCCGCGGCGGGGACAAAGAGACCCGCGAGCGCCATGAGCGTCAGCAGACCGGCCGTCTTGAGCACGACCGTCTTGCCGCCCATGTTGGGACCGCTGATGATGAGCACCTTGTGATCGCCTTCCAGCGTGAGCTCGAGGGGAATCGCGGCGCGGTCCGCGACCAGGTGCAGCAGCGGGTGGCGTCCCTTGACGATGCGCAGGACGCTGCCCCGCTCATCGATCGCCGGCGCCACCGCCTCCAGATCTTCGGCCAGCGCCGCCCGGGCATTCAACTCGTCGAGCTGCGCCAGAGCCTCTTGGGTCTCGCCCAAGGGGGCCGCGTGTTCGCGCACCCAGCCGGTCAGTTCCCGCAGAATACGGTGAACCTCGATGCGCTCGTCGGCGTCGAGCTCGGCGAGCGCGTTGTTCAGCTCGACGATCTCAAGCGGCTCGAGGTAGACCGTCTTGCCGGACGCGGAACGATCGTGGACGATGCCCTTCAGGCGCCCCCGCTCGGTGGTGGCCGCGCTGACCACATAGCGTCCCGCGCGAAGGGTGACGAACGAATCCTCACCGCTGCCGCGGAGATTGCGGCTCATCCCCTCGAGTCGCGCGCTGACGCTCTGACGGCTGCGGCGAATCTGCGTGCGAATGCTCCGTAGCGTCGCGCTAGCCGCGTCGCGCAGTTCTCCCGACGGTTCGAACGACTGCTCGATTCTGCGCGGGAAGTCCTTCTCCACCAGCAGCCGGTCGGCGATGGCGGTCAGCCGCGGCCACGATTCGCGCTGCTCGGGCGGTCTGAAGAAACGGGCCACACGCGCGGCAAGGCGCAGCGCTTCGGCCACGGCGAGGAGCGGGTCGGGCTCGA
>JAUVTV010000122.1 GCA_030601305.1 Candidatus Eiseniibacteriota bacterium
GCAGGCGCACCACCCATCAACCGCCGGTCATCGAGTCAAAGAGCGACGCGA
Source organism: Candidatus Eiseniibacteriota bacterium (assembly GCA_030601305.1). Lineage (GTDB taxonomy): Bacteria > Eisenbacteria > RBG-16-71-46 > CAIMUX01 > WJJG01 > JAUVTV01. The sequence goes on from JAUVTV010000122.1 coordinate 52, forward strand.
GCCGGCGGGTCAGAGACCGGCGCTCGAAGACGCTCAGGCGGGCCTCGTCCAAACCGGTCCCCGCGGGTCCCCCGCGTTCGAACGCGGCGAAGTAGCGCGCCAGCTCGAGCGAGACGCTCTCTTCATCCCCGGTGCGGCAGCAGCTGCCCGCCTGAAGGCGCGAGATGAGATCCCAGGCCGCACCCCTGGGCAGGAGTCCGAGAACGGGTCTCCGGCTGCGCAGGTACTCGAAGATCTTTCCCGGCAGGATGAGTCCCCCTCGTTCGCTGTCCTGTTCCATGAGCAGGAGCAGGTGGCTGCGCAGCAGTTCGGCGACGATCTCCCGATGCGACCGGTGGGCTTCGAAGATCACCGCATCCTCCAAGCCCAACCGCTGCGCGCAGCGCACATCGTTCTCGTAGAAGGCCCCCACGAAACGCACCCGCAGTCGTCCGCGCGCGTGCGGCTGCGCGCCGAAGAAGCGGTGAAGGCCGCGCAGAAACGGTTCCGCGGGCCGTTCGGGATTGAGTTGTCCAGCGTGCAGGATCTGCATTTGGCCCGGCGCAGGATGTAGATCCGCCCAGGGCGCGAAATCGTCCTCGTCGTATCCGTTGGTCACCACCGCGACCTTGCCGGCGGTGATCTGCGGATTGCGCGCCTGGAAATCGTCCCGGGTCGCCTCCGCAGTCACCGTGATCTGCGAGGCCTCTTCGAGGACGGCGCGTTCCAGTTTCCGCTGACGTGCATCGTGCCACCGCGTGGGCGGACGGTAGGAAAGCCGCCGGGTCCACGGGTCGCGGAAGTCGGCGACCCACGGCAGATGGAATTCGCGCGCCAGTGCGCGGCCCACGAGATGGGCGCTATCCGGCGAGGACGTCGTGTAGATCAGGTCGAAGGGCGCCTCGCGCAGGAGACGCTTCCCGGCAGCCTCGGCGTACGGAATCCAGCCCACGTAGGCATCCGGGACCAGGAACCAGGAGGCCAGCGTGCGCAGGCGGCGCAGGCCCGCGGCGGATCTTCGCGGTGCACCCGGGCGCCCGGCGTGACGCGGGGCCAAGCGCTTCAGCATGCCGAGGCCGGTGACCGATGCGGTGCGCACCACGCGCACGCGCTCCCCCAGCTCGGCGGCCAGCGAGTCGTCGGCCATCCAGTAGTCGCGCGCGCTCACCGTGATGACCGTCGGATCCCACCCGGCGTCCGGAAGGTACTTGGCGAACTTGAGGGTGCGCTGCACCCCGGCGCCCCCCAAGGGCGGGAAGAAGTAGGCCACCATGAGAATGCGCTTGCGTCGTCCCAATGCGGCCCCCACCAGCGCCGGAGGTCAATCGCAGGGCAGGTCCACCACGGCGATGCGTCCGGCCATCCAACCGCGGGGGGTTGCCACGCGCACGATGTAGAGCCCGGGCGCCACGGTCTGACCGCTCTTGTCGCGCCCGTCCCAGAACGGTTCCTCGGCAATGACATTCTCGAACTCGTGCACGATCTTCCCGGATACATCGACCACGACACCGCGCACCGCGCTGCCGGGCAACTCGACGAAAGCCACCCGCTGTCCGCACCCCGGGGTGTACGGGTTGGGATAGGTGGCGACCGACTCGAGCTGCGTGTCCTCTACGCGACTGCGCGGGATGAAGTGCGACAGTCCCCACTCGGTCCCCACCCAGACATCCAGACCGGTGCTCCCCACCGCGAGGACGCTGGCGTCCGGGCTGACCAGGTCGGGGGGGCCGAAGCTTTCGAAGACACCGAACGTGCCGTTCGAACTCCGTGAGATGCGCGTGACGCCCGCACCGCGAATCGCGGCCCAGGCGGCGCCGTCGTCGGTCAGGGCGAGGGCTCTGACCTCGCTGCCGGGAAGCTGCCACGGCGACTGGGTGAGCTTCTGCCAGACGCCCCCGTCCCAGACGGAAATGCCGCTGTCCGTGCCGATCCAGGCTTCCCCCGCGCGCGCAACCAGCGCGCTGATGCGGTCGCCCACCAGCGGACTGCCCACGCCCTCGGCGGAGTAGTGGATCCACGCATCCGGGTCGAGCTGGAGCTCCCCGGTGGCGGTCAGTTCGGCTCGCGACACACCCTCCGCCACGTATCCGATCCAGAGCGTGCCCCCCTCCACGGCAACGGCCGAGAGGGCGTTCGAGCGCAGGAGCCCATCCGTATTCTCCACCGTGAAACGCTCCCACTCCCCGGTCGCGCGAATCCACCGGAACAGGCCGCGGGGCGCGTTCGGGCGTTCTTCCGGGCGCTCGAAGTAAGAGGCGAACCAGAGGTTTCCCCAACCGTCCTCGGTCGAGTTCCAGATGTTGGACACCGAGTCGACGATTGCAGCGGTATCCTCGATCGTGTCCCACACCTCCATATCGCAGCTTCCGGGACTCTTGCAGCAGCAGTGGCCCACCCGAACGAGATCGCCCTCGACGCGGATGTCGAAGACCCAGTAATTGCTGAGTGCCGAGTTGGCGTGATTGGCGAAGGACCACTGGCCCCCTTCATAGAGCCCGAGCCACCATCCACGACCGGGGGCCGCGGTGGATGACCAGAGGCGGCCGCGGTCATCTACGGTGAGGGCGCGGTAGTTGGCGATCGGGAATGGACTGTCGTGCCGGTGCTGCACCCACTCCTCCCCCACCAGCTCCCACAGCCCATCCTCATGGGACTCCAGGAACGCGTGACGGCTCCCAAACCTGCTGGTGCCCACCCAGACGATGCCGTTCTCTTCCTCGCCGACGCAGTCGGCGGGGAGGTGCTTGTTGCCCAAACGGTTCCACTGGGCGCTCTCGCCATCCCACGCGAAGGCGCCGCCCTCGTCTCCCCGGGCGGCCGCGAGCAGGTGATGGGGTCCCGGGTGCAGATCCAAGACGGTGAACCCGTCCGGCAACCCTGCGCTACGCGATTCCCAGCGCTCGCCGTTCCAGGCCACGACACCCGCCCACGTCGAGCAGAAGAGCTCACCATCCCAGACGGCGAAGTCGGTGATCCTGGCCAGCGTGTTGACATCGCTCTCGGGCAGGCCGGTGTTCACCGTATCCCAGACTCCGCTGGCATAGTGCAGCCGGCCGACCCCGCCGGGCGCACCTTCGCCCGGCTCCGTTCCAAACCACAAGTGGTCGTCGTGGTAGATGCCCGCCGATACGTCCCAGCCCGGCAGACCGCAGAGGTCGATCCCCTGCTGGCAGGTGACCGTCACGTTGCCGTCGCGCAGTGCGACCACGCCCCCGCGGGAACCGATCAGGCGCCAGGGCGCATCCTCGCGGATGAAGAGGATCTCGTCACTGGCGAGCGGCCAAATCAGCTTGCTGTAGTGGTGCCAAAGGCCTCGCTGCAGCGTGTATCCCGAGATGCCCACCGCCTCGGTGCCCCAGGCGATGGTGCCGCCCTCGAGTTGCGCAACGCACGTCAGCGAATCGCTCGCCAGCTCGTCAGGGGTCCGATTCCAGGTGACGAAACGCGAGGTGGAGAAATCGTAGAAGAGCGCCCCCCCGCGGGTCGCGCACCAGATGCCGCCCTCGGTCACCTCCATCGACCGGATGTCGTTCATGTAGAGGTGACTGACCCAATCGCCTGAGATCGCGCCAGCGGTGGGCACGAGCAGGACCGCGAGCGCCACGCAGGCGCGCATTCGCATTCTGGTGGCCTTCACGCTTGCACCTCCCGCTTGCTTGGCCGCGTCTCCCGTGGGCCTTGCCACGTCTTCCACGCCCGTCACGTCGCGTCTCCCGGGGGTCTCACTTCTCGCCTGCCGCACGGCCCGTGCGGCCCCCTCAGAGCCGAGAGGAGGATGCGCAGATCCTCGGAGAGACTCCACGCCTTCACGTACCGGCGGTTGTGGGCCACGAGCAGCTCCAGCTCATCGCGAGACAGCTCCGTGCCCGGCTCACGCCGCATCCACGCACCGAGTAGCTCAGAGGCACCGACGTACTCGGCGGCCAGCCCGACCGGCGCATCCAAGACGGCCTGGCGTCCCTCGCGGGCCAGCACCTCCCACTGGGCAGGGAGGATCGGCGAGAGACCCACAAAGCTCACCTCGCCGCCAAGCACGCCCACGAGCGCAGGATAGGACCCCATCGCGGGAATACACCGGAGGAGGCGTGTCTGTTTCCGGTAGGCGCGCAGGCCGATTCGACGGCCGAGGCGGCCGATCAGCGGCAGGGTCACGACCGCAGATCTGCCAATTGCTATCACCTGAACAAGATGCAGAGGAAATCCGAGAACGAGGAGCAGGCCGGCGCAGGCCCCGTCGGCCGCGCGCTTCAGCCAACTTCCGGCCCGCCGGGGGCCCCCGCCCAACACGATCGCCCCGAACCCCATGAAATCGCCCAGGCGACGTGCCTCGAGCAAGAGCCCCTCCTCCTCCGGAATGTAGGCCACGGGGATCCCCGTGGCGAGGAGTGCCGGCAGCAGGCGCGAGGCGAACTCCGCGTCGCTCGCGCCGGCAAAGACGACCACCTCGGCGATGCGCTCGTCCTCGAGCAGGCGGGTCCGGCGGACTACCGGATCGGGTGCCCCTTCCCGTGGATGGCGTGCCTCGTCGTCGTGAGTCAGATAGATCGGCTCGTAGCCGAAGTGACCGTGACGGCGGAAACGCTCCTCGAGGCGCGCGATACTGGCCTTCGGAGCGAACACCGCCAGCCGGCGCAGGTGCAGCCGGCGTTCGCGCGCCTCGGCCACCACGCGGCGCAGCGCCTCGCGGGCGAGCGTGACGAGCAAGAGGCTGAAGGGGAAGAAGAGCAGAATCGTGAAGCGCGACAGCGGGCGGGTGGTAAAGAGAAACGTCGACGCCATCACGACCAGCGAAGTGATCGCGACGCCATTGACGAGTTGGAAGAACTCGCGCCAGCGGTCGCGCCACACGGCACTGCGGTAGAGCCCCAGGAAGTAGAAGGTGCCCACGGCCACCAGATCGGCAAAGGCGATGAAGCGCGCGTAGACCCCCAGGGCGAGAACCGGTTTCGCCGTGGACCAGCTGGGAAAGAGAAGACCCAGGGCGTAGCGTAGGAAGTAGGCCGCCAAGAAAGCGACCGAGAGCCAGACGACATCCGACAGCACCGTGGCCAGCGCCCGCAGCTGCGTGCTCTTCTTCTTCCACAGGTAGAGCACCGCGCTCCACTTCTCCCAGAAGCGCAGCGCCGAGGAGATGTGCATGCGCTGACCGCGGGTGAGGAAGCCGTGGGCGCTGATGCGCTGATGGGCGTGCACCATCTCGGCGTGGGGCACGTAGACCACGCGCCATCCCCGCCGGTGCATGCGGCTGCACCAGTCGACGTCTTCGAAGTAGAGGAAGAAACGCGCGTCCATCCCCCCCACGTCGGCCACCGCCTCGCGCCGTACCATGATGGCGCCGCCCAGCATCCAATCGACCTCGCGCACGTCCGCGTGGTCCCAGTCCTGCATCAGGTGCTCGCGCAGCGCTCGGGCGCGCGGGAAGAGCCGGCCGATAGGCGTTCGCCGCAGCAGGATGATCTTGAGCGTGTAGAACGTGCGCGCGGAGTACTGCAGCGACCCGTCGGGGCTGAAGAGCTTGGGTCCGCAGAGCCCGGCGGAGGGGTGCGCGTCCAGATACGCGGCCAGCGCCTCCACGCTGCCCGGCCGGATCTCGACGTCCGGATTGAGGATCAGGTAGTAGCGCCCGCGCGCGGCCTCCATCCCCCGGTTGACGGCCCGGCCGTAGCCCACGTTTCGCTCGCTGCACAGGTAGCGCGCGCCATGGGCCCGGGCGACTTTCTCGGCCGCATCGTCCAGGGGCGCGTTGTCGACGATCAGCACTTCGCAGGGAATGGCCACCTGGGCCGCGCCTATCTGGGCGAGGCAGTTCGCCAGGAGGTCGGGGGTGCGGTAGTGCACGATGACGATCGAGACGACCGGCTCCCCGCGATCCTCGGCAGTGCGCCGGTCCATCACGGCGCCTCTCGAGAGCGCTGACCGTGCGGGCGCGCCGCGCGCTGTTTGGGCCGCCGCTGCAGGATGTGACGGAGCGCCAGGCGCCAGACGAGGAAGATCGCCTCTACCACGATACGCCGGTTCATCTTGGAGATGCCGACGCGACGATCCATGAAGATGATCGGGATCTCGGCGATGCGGAAGCGCTTGCGCCAGACCATGTAGGTCGTCTCGATCTGGAACGCGTAGCCGTCGCTGCGAATGCGCGTCCAGTCCAACGCCTCGAGCACCTCGCGCCGAAAGCACTTGTATCCCCCGGTCGCATCCTTGAACGGCAATCCGGTGATGAGCCGGGCGTAGACATTGGCCCCGTAGCTGAGGAAGAGGCGCTTCAGCGGCCAATTGACCACCGTCACCCCGTGCAGGTAGCGCGAGCCCAGCACGAGATCGGCCGTCTCGGCGGTGTCGATGAAGTCGCGCATCGCGCGCGGGTCGTGCGAGAAATCGGCGTCCATCTGGAGGAAGAGATCCGCACTCGTCCGTTCGAGTCCGTAGCGGAACCCCTCACGGTAGGCCGATCCCAAGCCCATCTTGCTCGCACGGCGCAGGAGGTGCACGCGCGCGTCGCGGTCCCCGATCTGGGCGACGATGTCCGCCGTTCCGTCCGGCGAGTTGTCATCCACGACCAAGACCTCGGCGTCCACGGCCTCCGACAGAATCGCGGTGATCAGGTGCTCGATGTTCTCGGCCTCGTCGTAGGTCGGGATGATAACCAGGATCTTGGGGCCGCCATCGGCGGCACGCCCCGCGTCCGCGACGCCCTTCTGAGGTTGGTGCTCGGTCATCGCCTCCTGATCACTCCTCCCATTCCGAGGTGCG
>JAUVTV010000164.1 GCA_030601305.1 Candidatus Eiseniibacteriota bacterium
CGAGATTGCGGATCTGGAGCCCTTCCTCCCCCGGCTGATGGCCGAGGGCGCGTCGCGCGCTGTTGTCGCCCAGGCCGTCGAGGAAGCCGGCCACCCGCCAGCCCGCCTGAGCGGGAAGGTGATCGGCATGGTGATGAAGAAGCACAAGGGCGAGGTCGATCCCGTCCTGGTGCGCCGGCTGGTCGAGGAGGCGCTGGCCGAATGACCGCTGACGCGGGGGCGGGCGACGACATCCGGTCTGCCAGGCATCCCCTCGCCATCCGTATCATCAAGCTCTGCAGCCGCCCGCAACTCGCCCGGCGAGAGGGGGTCTTCCTCCTCGCCGGGGCCCACCTCCTCGAGGAGGCCGTCCGTTCACCCCATGAGGCCGAGGTCGTTCTCATCGCGCCGCCGTTCTCGAAGACCCGGGCGGGAGAAGAACTCGCCCGCGCGGCGGGTGACCGCGGCTGGCCGATTCGGCGCCTGAGCGAGACGCTCATGCGGCGCCTGGCGCCGACACAGACACCGCAGGGCATTCTCGGTCTCTTCCGGCGCCCGGCCGGCGGGCACGAACCTGCCCTGCCCGATATGCCGGGCCCCCTGACCCTGTGCCTGGCGGGCGTCCAGGACCCGGTCAACATGGGCGCGCTCGCGCGCACGGCCTACGCACTGGGCTGCGGGACGCTGATCACGACTGCCAAGACCGTGGATCCCTACCACCTGAGGGCGTTGCGCGCCTCCTCCGGGGCGCTGCTCCACCTGCGCGTTGCGGCGGCCGTATCGGACACCGCGCTGGAAGACTGGGCGACGCGGCACCGGGCGCGCCTGGTCGCTCTCGTCGCCCGCGGTGGGCGCGTGCCGGACCGCGCCGCGATCGGGGAAGATCCGTTGATCCTGCTGCTGGGAGCCGAGGGGCAGGGCCTGCCGGCGTCCATCGACCGGCTCTGCACCGAACGTTGGACGGTTCCGATTCGCGAGCACGTTGATTCCTTGGGTGTGGCGGCGGCGGGCGCGATAGCCCTCTACTGCGCGACGGTGGCGCGGGGCGGAAGTCCAGACCAGCGGGGCAGCCCCGGTTAGCGACGGCCGAGCGCGAGCCCGAGACGCAGCGCGAGGTCCTCGTGGCTGTAGCGCGTGCCGGCGAGGAGGAAGAGACGTTCCTTCGCGCTGGGCGCGAAGCGCAGGGAGGCTCCGGCATACGGCGTCGTGCTCGACCGGTCCTCCTCGCGCGATTCGAGCAGGCTGATGCCACCCTCGAAATCGATCGAGGCCCTGCGCGGTACGATGGGGAGGTTCGCGAAGACGGCACCCTCCTTGAGCGAGGAGTTGCCGTCGGTCGCGATGCCCAACGACCCGAGGAGACCCACGTCGACGTTGCCCATCGACGTCAGCCCGTAGGAGAGGCTCAGCATCATCGTCCGCGCCGGATCGGAGATATCGGCAAGCGCCGCCAGCGCGCTGCGCTTGGGGAAACGACTGGGAGGATCCGCATCCAGAACCGACTGGGCATCCGCGATCCAGAGATCGAGCCGCGCCAGCTCGTGGTTGCGCTCGAGAGCCTGCGCCTCGAGGTCGTCGTTCACCGCAGTGGCCTCGGCGACCTTCCGCTCGGTCTCCAGGATGTCCGTCTTGTAGGCCAGACGCTTGTCGCGGGAGCGCTGGATCTGGGTACGCAGATCCAGAACCTCGTCGGTATAGTCCTCATCCAGCTGGCGCGAATCCTCGATCGCCTGGATCTCGGCCTCGATCCGGCCCTCCAGGAATGCCGCGTACTCGGCCTTGGCATCACGCAGGTTGCACGTGTCCTCGAGTTCCTGCTTCGCTTCTTCCAGGAGAGCCTGCGTCCTCGCGAGATCCGTCCGGTTGGTCTCTCCGGCCTCCCAGTAGGAGTCGTACGCCGACTGCAGCTTGGCCACGCCCTTCGTGTGGTACCAAAAATAGCCCGTGGTCACCATGAGGATGACGGCCACGACAATATCGATGACCGGCATCGTCAGGGACGGATTGAATCGACTGCGCTCAGCCATGGTCTACTTGGCCCCTTCCCGCACTGGATTCTCGTCCCTCCGAGGGTATTCCCCCTCACCGCCGAACAGCGCCTCGTTCTTGCGGTATTCCACCGGATGGCGCCGACGATACAGGTCGTCCGTCTTGAAGGTGATCAGATCGTCGAGCACCAAGATCGAATCCTCCAGGCTGACCTGCCAGGCGCGCAGCTCCTCGAGGTAGGCGGCCCGCTCCTGATACGTGGCCGAGAGCCGCACCAGCTCGCTCTCGATCTCCACGTTCAACGCGCGGAGCGAATCGATGGTCGCCTTGGTGGTCGGCAGGGTCTCGTCATAGATCGAGCGAATGGCAAGCAAGCTGTCGTATCGCGCCTGGAAGAAGCGCACCCACGGAAGGTGCAGGGTGTCGAGCTCGGCACTGACCGTCTGTGTTTCGGACTGGATGCCGCTGATCTGGGCGCGGAGGTCGTCCTGTCCGTCGAGGGTGGTCTTGCGCTCGTGGTTCTTGATCGACTTGACGTCCTCGACCTGGGGGCGCACGTAGGAGTCGTGAGCGTACATGATGCCGATGAAGGGAACCAGGAGGTACCAGAAGCGGCTGAATACGGAGCGCACACGCCGGCCGCGCTCCTGGAACTGCTCGCCCTCCCGAATCCAGCGACCGCCGAAGCGCTTGATCTTCTTGCCCTTTTCGGCCATCAGCGTCCCTCTCGTGCATTCTGAAGAGACGGGGAGAACGGCAGAACGCTCTCCCCGCATGACCAGGAAGTTGGTAGGGCTACGGGGAATCGAACCCCGGTTTGATGGCTGAGAACCACCTGTCCTAACCCCTAGACGATAGCCCCACTCAAATCCTCATGCCGGATGCGGACCTATCCGTGTCCTGGCAATGCCTTCCGTATCGGAACTTCCCTTCGGGAAGCGAATCGCCTATCCGAGCCTAAAATGGTTGGGGAGCAGGGATTCGAACCCCGGTTCCGTGATCCAGAGTCACGTGTCCTGCCGCTGGACGACTCCCCATTCGTAAGCCAAGATCCTGGAAGTCTAGCCAAACCACGAGAGGCCTTCAACCCGTATTTTCGTTCCCCGCGCTGCGACTTCCATAGGGAGCGTCACTTCCGGCCCGACCGGAGCGCCTCGGCAGCCCGTGGCAGAAGTCACCCGGGCCTATCCGCCTCCTCACGACGGCCGTTCATGAATCGTCCGGCCTAGCGCACGAGGAGCAGCCTGTGATTCGCCGAATTCCCCCCCGCTTCGAGAACCAGCAGATAGAGTCCCGACGGGAGCCGGCTGCCGCCGTTGTCGCGCCCGTCCCACGTCCTCGTGTGCAATCCGGCGTCGAGCGGTTCCTGGACAAGCGTGCGCACCACGCGCCCCTGCAGGTCAAGGACCCGCAAGCTGGTCGCAAGGCCGCGCGAACCGGTGCCCGGCATGGCGAAGAGAATCGTCGCGGCGTTACCCAGGACCATCGGATTCGGGCGCACGTTGCGCAGCGCCAGCTTGAGACCCGGTGCGGCACCCATGTGCACGCTGACGCTGGGCCCCTCGTGCTCCTCACCGCCCAGTCCCACGGGGTTGATGTGATAGGCATACGTGCCCGGCAGCTCGGGCGTGTCGCTGTGGTCGTAGCGCCGCGGCCCGTAGCCGCTGCGGCCGGGCACCTCCGCGATGAGGGCGGCCTCGCCGTCCGACGGTCCCGAGCGCAGCACGCGGAAATGCGACACGTCCTCGGCACTTGTCCAAGAGAGGTGTACGCCACCGTCGGCATCGACCAGCGGCTCGTGCAGCGTGACCGCGATCCCGACGGCATCGTCGGTCAGATAGCGACCGGTGCCCGCGCTGTCACGATGCCGCATCGGCCAGGGATTGTCGGCCGGGTCGAAGACCACACCGTCCAGGTGGTAGACGCCCAGCCGCTCTACGCCCTCGGCCTGAACCACCAGGTTCTGGTACCCGTCGTCATCGACATCCCAGGCGGCCACGGACTTCTTGGAGATGTTGCCGCCGAAGAGAAGGGGGAAGCCCCGCGCGGGGTTGCCCTCGTAATCGTAGGCGTAGATATAGCCTTTGTGCCCCCCGAAGACGATATCCGGATGCGGGTCGGTATCGACGTTGGCCAGGATCGGCGACCCGAAGCGCACACCGGTCCCGCCGCCGACGTCCACCGGGAATCCACTGAGCGTCACGCCGTCGCGCGCGCGGAAGGCCCACAACTTCCCGCCGGCATCGGCGATGACGATGTCGAGGGAGCCATCCCGGTTGAGGTCCCCGAGTGCGGGCTGGGGGTGGACGTCCCAGGCCGTGGTGCCCGGAAACGGCTCGCTGAAGGACCTCGTCCAGCGCGTGAAGCCGTTCATGTCGATGAGGCGTATGCCGCCCGAGGTGACCACGAAGATCTCGTCACCCGGTACGCCGTCGACGTTGGCGAGCACCGGCGAACTCCGGCAGCCCTCGCCCAGCAGGAATCCCTGGCCGGGGTTCTCGTCGTTCCGGAAGGCTTCGAGCTGCTCCCCGGTTCGGCCGTCGACCACGTAGAGCGCCCCACGGCGCGTCGTGGCCACGATCTCGAGATCCTCG
>JAUVTV010000059.1 GCA_030601305.1 Candidatus Eiseniibacteriota bacterium
CGACAACACGGACACCGACTACCCGGAGGCTCCGGTGTACGACTGGATCGAGATCGCGGCCAATGAGGGCGGTCCCGGCATCGACTGCAATCTCAGCGACCACGCCACGCGGCAGGCGGACTCCGACGTCTTCGACCTGCCGTTCACCTTCACCTTCTACGGAGAGGACTTCGACCGCGTGACGATCTGTTCCAACGGCTGGATCGCCATGGGCGCGACGACCCTGGTCAACTACCGCAACTGGAACATCCCGTGTGCCGGCGCACCAGAGTACATGATCGCCCCGATGTGGGACGGCCTCTATCAGTACGGCGAGGACCAGGTCTACTACTACAACGACACCGCCAACCATCGCTTCATCGTCCAGTGGGCCGACGTGCGCAACGACTACGGTGGCCGGGAGAACTTCGAGGTCATTCTCTACGATCCGGCGCACTACCCCACGGACACGGGAGACGGCATCATCGTCTTCCAGTTCAGGGACTTCAACAATACGGACAACGAGCAGCATTATTCGACGACCGGCATCCAGAACGGCGACATGACCGACGGGCTCATGTACGGGTACTACAACTACCACAACGCGGGCGCAGCGTCCGTGCAGGACGGCCGCGCGATCAAGTTCATGGCGCTGGTCGCGATGACGCGCGGGACGCTGACCGGCACGATCATGAACGTGTCCAACGGCGGCACGCCGATTCCCGGTGCGGCGGTCAAGCTGGTCGAGACCGGCGAGACGATGATCACCGACATCGACGGGCACTATTCGGGGAGTATCCAGGCGGGCATCTACACGATGGCCGTCTCCCACGAGAGCTTCCAACCCGATACGCTATACGGCGTAGAGGTCGTCGCGGGCGAGACCACGGTTCGCAACGTCGGGTTGATTGACATCCAGCCGCCGATTTTCCTGAACACGACCGACTACGGCCACACAATGGACACCGTCGGGCCGTACGTGATTGAAACGACGGTCATCGAGTACTCCGACTTCAGCGAATTGGCTCTCTACTACAACGCCCACGGAACCGGATGGGTAACTGTGCCGCTCGTGGATCAAGGCGAGAACCTGTACACCGCCTCCATTCCGGGACAGCCGGAGATGACGTTCATCGAGTACTACCTCGTTGGCACCGACATCGCCGACCAACGCGCGACCGACCCGGCAGATGCCCCGTGGAACGTCTACAGCTTCTGGGTGTTCCCCGCGATCTTCGACGACGACATCGAGGCCGGCGAGGGCGCTTGGACGCACGAGGTCGTGACCGGCGGCTACGTGGACCAGTGGCACCGCTCCAGCCAGCGGAACCACACCTCGGGCGGCGACTGGTCGTGGAAATTCGGCGACACGGGCGGGGGCGTGTACACGGATCTGGCCGACGGTGCGCTGATTACCGAGCCGCTCGACCTGGACGGCGAGTCCGTACTGACCTTCTGGCACTGGATGGCCGCCGAGGTGAGCGGGTCCTATCCCGAGCAGGCCTACGAGGGCGGCCTGCTGGAGATCTCCGTAGAAGGTGGCGCGTGGATGCAGATCACGCCCGAGGGCGGCTACACGCACACGGTGCGTCACGGAGACAGCCAAGCCTGTCCGTTCCCCGTGGGGACGCCCTTCTTCTCCGGCGAGATCGCCTGGACCGAGGTCACGGTTGATCTAGCCGGCATCGTCGGCACCGCCCAGATCCGCTTCCGCTTCGGAAGCGACGGCTCCACCGGCCTCGAGGGATGGTACGTCGACGACATCCGGATCATCGGCTCGGGTCCCGGCTACGCCGACGGCCCCGAGGTGGAGGTCATGCCGACGGACGTCGCGCTATACCAGAACCGGCCAAACCCGTTCGGCGTCCGTGCGGGTGGCACGCAGATCCGCTTCGACCTGCCGCGTGAGGCGCAGGTGCAGCTCCGCGTGGTCGACGCCACCGGGCGCGCCGTGCGCACCCTGGTTGCCCGCGGCATGCCGGCCGGACAGCACCAGATGCAGTGGGACGGACGGGACGGGGCGCAGCGGACGGTCGCCGCGGGGGTGTATTTCTACATTCTCGACATCGACGGCGACCAGCGCTCGCGCCGCATGCTCGTGCTGAGGTAAGCTCCGCCTTCGAAGGATCGCCGCCGCGGGGCCGGGGATATCCGACCCCGCGGGACACCATGGAGGCAGAATGCGTGCAGCGAACCTCGGCGAGCGGAGAGTGAGCTTCGGCGAGCGGAGAGTGAGCTTCGGCGCACGGCTCGCGAAGCCCGGCGCGTGGATAGGCGCCGGGCTCGTCGTGACATCGCTACTCCTCGGCGGCTGCGAACCGTACGGCACGTACGCGGCGGTAGATGCCGATGCGGTGTCGGTTGCCCTCTCCCCCACCTTTGGAGAGGACGCTTCCGCAAGCTTCTTCTTCTATCGGATCAAGTCGCGCAAGACGGGTGAGCGCCGGGGCATCGGCCGCGCTTTCCGCATCGAGGAGCGGCGCCAGGTGCGCGCTGTGCTCCAGCTCGCGGAGATCGACGCCGGCACCCCGCTGCTCGTTCACGTGATGTGGCTCAATCCGGACGGCAAGAAAGTCTACACGAAGGAGGTCTTCATCGGGACCGCGGACTGGGCGAGCCAGGCTGGGCAGGATTCGCTCGCCAATCAGCGTGTCACGTTGGACCCGGATACCGGCTTCGTCGAGATCGAAAGCCGCTACAGCGTGGGGCCCGATCGCTTCGACGAGGAGCTGCACAAGCCCGAGGACCGCCGCACGTTCAAGACCGGCACGTGGTCGGTCCGCGTCTACCTCTACCGCAAGCGGATCCTGGAGAGCTCGTTCGAGCTTCTTCCCCCGGAATAGCGTGCCGGAGAGCGGCTGGACCATTGACGTAGCCCCTTGAAACTGCTATGATTACAGATGGTTGGCGAGCAATTTGGTCAATCTACGCGGAGCGCAGCAGGGTAACGCCCTTGGATCCATAGATTGGGAGACGCGCTCCTGGAAAAGCTGGCCCACGGGCTAGCTTTTCCGTATCGAGGGCAAACGGTGGGCCTCGAGCGTGAACTCAAGCTGGCTCTCACCCCGGAAGAATCCGCCGTTCTCGAAGCACACCTCGGCCCCCCGATCCGTGTGACCTCCCAGCAGAACCTCTATCTGGACTCGGCCGAAGGCCACTTGCGGCGGGAGCAGATAGGCTTGCGCCTGCGGATCGAGCGGAGCCGGGCTGCGGAGAGCTCCGGCACCCGTTTCATTCTGAGCCTGAAGGGCCCTTCCCGCCGGAAGGGGGAGCTGGTGGAGCGGACTGAAGAGGAGGCCGAAATCGACCGGGCCGTCGCCGAGCGGATCCAAGCGGGCGGCCTCGATCCGCACACCTCCGACCTGCCGGGCCTTGCCCCTGCGGCGCGCCGGCTCGGCATCCGCCAGGTGATCTGCCTGGGCTCGGTGGAGAACGAGCGCCGCGTGCTCGCCCTCCCGCTCCCGGACGAGCGGTCCGCCGAGCTGGATCTCGATCGCACCCGCTACCCGGACGGCAACATCGACTGGGAGGTCGAGCTCGAGCTTCCCGAAGGCCAATCCGGCCCCGTGCAGCGGCTGCGCGACCTCTTCACTGAGCTGGGCATCGCCTGGCGACCGCACTCCGAAGGCAAGTACAGCCGGTTCCTGAAGCGACGCCGGCAGCCTTGACACCTCCATCCCCCGCCCCTAGCCTGGATTTCTCACCCCGGCTCGTCACGAGGCAGCGGAGATGCTGGCGAGAACGCGCCAACCGAGCATGACGCAGCCAGCGCCGGCAGACGTGCTGCCGCAGTAGAGGCGTGGTGAGAATTCCGGGCTTGTGTCACGTGCTCAAGAGAGGGTGAAGGGGGCATGTCCGCACTTCGGCTGACCAGCATCTGCAAGACCTTCGGCGATCACGTGGCTGTCGACCACGTCAGCCTGGAGGTCCCCACGGGTACCGTATACGGGTTCATCGGCCCCAACGGCGCCGGGAAGACGACCATGCTGCGGATGATCGTCGACATCATCCGCCCCGACACCGGCAGCATCGAGGTCCTTGGAACCCGTGACCCCGCCCGGATTCGCCAGCGCATCGGATACCTCCCCGAAGAGCGCGGCATGTACAAGAAGATGCGCAGCGTCGATTTCGTCGCCTACATCGGAACGCTCAAGGGCCTCCGCCCTCGGGATGCGCGTGAACGCGCGGCCGCCTTGCTCGACGGACTCGATCTCACGAAGTGGAAATCGGCCAACGTGGATGTACTTTCAAAGGGCATGCAGCAAAAGCTCCAGTTCGCCGCCACGATCATCCACACTCCCGAGCTGCTCATCCTCGACGAGCCGTTCTCGGGGCTCGACCCGCTGAATCTGGAGAGCCTCAAGAACGCGATCCTCGAGTACCGCCGCGACGGACGCACGGTCATCTTCTCCACACACATGATGGAGCACGCCGAGCGGCTGTGCGACTCGATCTTCATGATCCACAGCGGTCGCAAGGTCCTCGACGGCACGCTGCAGCAGATCAAGGCCGAGGCGCCGAATCGCGCGATTCGCCTCAGCTATTACGGCGACGCGGGATTCATCAAGGATCTGTCCTACGTCACCCGCGTGCGCGAGTACCAGAACGACATGGAAATCTTCGTCGCGGACGGGTGCAATCCGCAGACGTTGCTCAAGGATGTGGTCGGCCGGGTGGAGATCGTCTCGTTCGACGTCAGCGAGCCCTCGCTCTACGATATCTTCCTGGAACGCGCCGGCGGCGGCCGCGGTGGGCGCATTGCCGACGACGGCAGCCTCCTGGACCGCTCGGGAGCGCTGCGATGATCCGACGAATCCTGCACGTCGCAAGCCGCGAATACATCGCCTACGTGCGCACGAAGTCCTTTGTCATCTCGGTGCTGGCACTGCCCATCACCCTGCTGCTCGCCGTTGCCCTGCCGATGCTGCTCGATTCGATGGGCGGGAAGCCCGCGCGCGCGTTCACCGTGGTCGACGAGACCGGCCTCTACGGGAAGGCGCTGATCCGCGACCTCCGCGCCGCGGACAGTGACGGGGACGGCATTCTGGGCATCGGCCTGCGCGACTACATCTACGAATCCTCTCCGCTGGAGATGACCGCCGAGCGCATGGACGCCCTGCGCGCTTCCGTGCAGCGCGGCCGGCTCTTTGGGCTGTTTGTGATCTCCGCCGGGGACAGCAGCTCGCTCTGCACCCTCGACTACTACACGAGCGACCCGGCGGGCGAGGAGCTCCCCGCTCTCGTGCGCGGTTTGCTCAACAACGCCGTCGCCATGGAGCACCTCCTTCCGCGCGTCGGGGATGAGGAGCTGCTGCGTCGCAGCCTCCGCGGGGCGAGCGTGCGCACGCACGCCATCACCGAGGCGGGTGAGGAGGAGGCTACCGCGGCCCACATCGCGCGTTCCTATGCGCCCATGGCCTTCGTGTACCTGCTGTGGATCTCCGTCATCATCATGGCCAGTCATCTGATGACGAGCACCATCGAGGAGAAGACCAGCCGCATCATCGAGGTGCTGCTCTCTTCCGTTTCGCCCTTCGAATTCATGATGGGGAAGCTCGTGGGGCTGGCCGCCGCCGGGCTCACCATGATCAGCGCCTGGGTTCTGGCTGCCGTCCTGTGCCTCTCTGTCTTCAGCAATCCCACGGTGAGTCAGATCGGCTCCGGTCTCGCGAGCGCCTTCGCCGGCGCCACGATCCTGTGGTTCTTCGCCTTCTTCCTGCTCGGGTTCCTCTTCTTCGCCTCGATCTACGTCGGCATCGGATCGGTCTGCAACACGATACGCGAGGCGCAGAACCTGACTCAGCCGCTCATGTTCATCCTGATGATTCCGATCTTCCTGATGTTCTACGTCACGCAGAACCCGGATCACATTGTCGCGATCATCGCGTCGTTCGTCCCCCCGTTCATCCCTTTCATCATCATGAACCGCATCCCGGCCAACCCTCCGGCGCCAACGTGGCAGGTCGTGCTCGCCGCCGTGATTCTCGCCCTGTCCACCTACGCGAGCATTCGCGCCTCGGCCAAAGTGTTCCGCATCGGCATCCTCATGTACGGCAAGGCCCCCACGCTGCCGGAGATGCTGCGCTGGGCGCGCCGCAGCGATTGACGCCCCTCGAAGGAGATCCCGATGACCAACCAGCAGACCGAACGCATTCTGGAACGTTTCGTGCGTTATGCCAAGGTGCACACGACCTCGGATGAAGCGTCCGAGAGCTGTCCCTCGACCGAGCGGCAGTTCGATCTCGCCCGCATGCTCGTAAAGGAGCTGCAGGCGCTCGGTCTCGAGGCCCATGTCGATGAGCACGGCTACGTCTACGCGACGCTGCCCGCAAACCTGCCCGCCGGCCATCCGGCCCACGGCAAGGTCCCCGCGATCGGTTTCATCGCGCACATGGACACGAGCCCCGATGCGCCGGGGAAGGACGTGAAACCGATCGTGCACCGCAACTACGACGGCCTGGATCTCGCGCTGCCCGGCGATCCCTCGCAGGTCCTGCGCGTGGAGGAGATCCCCCGGCTCAAGAACCAGATCGGCAAGGACCTCATCACCTCTGACGGCACGACGCTTCTCGGCGCCGACGACAAGGCCGGTATCGCCGAGATCATGGAAGCGGTGCAACGTTTCGTGGAGGATCCGTCGCTGCTCCACGGTCCCATCCAGATTGGTTTCACGCCCGACGAGGAGATCGGTCGCGGCGCCGACCGCTTCGACGTGAAGGGCTTTGGTGCCCGGATTGCCTACACCCTGGACGGCGAGACGCTCGGCAAGATCGAGAAGGAAACGTTCAACGCCCACTCGGCCACCTTCCACCTCAAGGGCTACAACGTGCATCCCGGCACGGCCAAGGACAAGATGGTCAACACGCTTTATGCGGCCGCCGAGATCATTCGCCGCGTTCCCGAGAACATGCGCCCGGAGACAACCGAGGGCCGCGAGGGGTACCTGCACCCGCGGGCGATCGAGGGGTGCATCGACGCGTGCACGATCCGCTTTCTGATCCGCGATCACGACATCGAGGAGTCGAAGAAGAAGATCAAGCTGCTCGAAGGCATCCGTCGCGAGGTGAGCGCGCAGCTTCCCAAGGTGGAGATGAACCTCGAGGTCACGGAGTCCTACCTGAACATGGGCCCCAAGCTGGACGAGAACCCGCGCGTGGTGGAGATCGCCATGGAGGCCTGCCGCCAGGTGGACGTGGAGCCGTGGATAGATGTCATCCGCGGGGGGACCGACGGGGCGCGGCTATCGTACATGGGGATCCTGACGCCCAACATCTTCACCGGGGGCTTCAACTACCACAGTGTGCGCGAGTGGGCGTCGCTCCAGGACATGGAGAAGGCGACGCAGGTGGTGATGCAGATCGCCCAGCTTTGGGTGGCCGAGGCCTCTTGACGACGCGGGTCGGGACGCGTAGTATTCTGTCTGCTGTGATACAATACCCCAGGGCGCGAGCAATATCCTCCTTCAGGATTGGGACTTAGGGGGCAACCATGGGAATCCGCACCCGCGTGGCTCTCTGGCTCGCTGTGGTGGCGATCGCCTGTTGGACCGGCTGCGGCGAGGACCGTGCCGCGCCGCGCCCGGTCAAGATGACGACGACCACCAGCACGGCGAACACCGGGCTCCTCGACTACCTCATGGGCGAGTTCCTGCGCGATACGGGGATCCGCGTCGATTTCATCGCCACCGGAACCGGCCAGGCGATCACGCACGGACGCAACGGTGACGTCGACGTCATCCTCGTGCATGCACCGCCGGCCGAGGCCAGGTTCGTCGCCGACGGGTTCGGCGTGAAGCGCGTTCCCGTCATGTGGAACGACTTCGTCATCTTGGGTCCGCCCGGAGATCCGGCGGGCATCCGAGCCAGCGCGAGCGCCGCCGATGCGCTGACGCAAATCGCGACCTCACGCGCGCCGTTCGTCTCGCGCGGTGACGATTCCGGCACGCACAAGAAGGAGCTGCGCCTGTGGCAGACCGCGGGCATCGAGCCGCACGGCGCGTGGTACGTTGAAGCCGGGCAGGGCATGGGTGCCTGTCTCACCATGGCCAACGACAAGCTCGCGTACGTGCTCTGCGATCGCGGCACGTATCTCGCGATGCGCGAGCTTCTGGATCTCGAGGTGGCCTATGCCGGCGATCCCGAGCTTGTCAACCCCTACGCCATCATCGCGGTCAATCCGGAGAAGTATCCCGATCTGAATCACGCTGGCACCCAGCGCTTGATCGCCTGGTTCACTTCGCCGCGCGGACAGAAGCTCATCGCCGACTTTCGCGTGAACGGCGAGCAGCTGTTCCATCTGTTCGAACCGTAGAGGTCGTGTCGTGGAATTTCTCTTCGAGAGTCTGTGGAGCGCGATTCTGATGATCTTGCATCTGGATCGCGATCTGTTCGAGGCTCTCGGCACAACACTGCGCGTATCGCTTACCTCCACGGGGATCGCCTCCCTCATCGCGCTACCCCTCGGATTCGTGATCGCGCGCTACGACTTCCCCGGCAAACGTGGCGTGCAAAGCCTGCTGCGGACCGCACTGGCACTGCCCACGGTGGTCGTGGGGCTCTTCGTCTACGCCTTCATCGCGCGCAACGCGCCGCTGGGGGACATGCGTCTCCTGTTCACCCCGGCGGCCATGGTCATCGGCCAGGTTCTGCTCATCGTGCCGCTGATCACGGCACTCACGCACGCCGCGCTCCAGGAAAACGTGAAACTCGTCCACGAAGAGGCGACCCTCCTGGGGGCCTCGCCCGTTGCGGCCTCGTGGAAGGTGTTGTCGGAGTCCAGGCACGCCGTGGTCACCGCGCTGATGACCGGCTTTGGCCGCGTGGTCTCCGAAGTCGGTGTGGCGCTCGTGTTGGGTGGCAACATCCGGGGGCTGACCCGCACCGTGACCACCGCGATCACGCTGGAAACCAGCCAGGGGCACTTCTCCTCCGCGTTCGCGCTCGGCATTGTGCTCCTCGCGTTGGTCCTGATGATCAACATCCTGATCCAGACATTGGGCGGGCGCCGTGAAGCTGTATGATCTCGAAAACGTGCGGCTGCAGTGCAGCGATCGCTTCACGCTTGCGATCGACGCGTTCACGCTCGCACCGGGCGAGAGGGTCGCCATCGTGGGGCGCAACGGATCTGGCAAGACGACCCTCCTGCGCCTGCTCGCCTTTCTGGAAACACCGTCCGCCTGGGACCGATTCACCTACCGGGATCGTCCGTACGCTCCGGGCCGCATGAATCGCAACGGTCTGGGATTCCTTCGCCAGCAACCCTATCTCTTCCGCGGGAACGTCGCCCAGAATCTCGCCTACCCGCTCAAGTTCAAGGGCGTGAGCCGGCGCGAGATCGCATCCCGCGTGGAGGCCATGCTGGCGATGATCGACCTTGCGCCGCTCGCCGACGACGCGGCGCGCAGGCTCTCCGGCGGGGAGCAGAAGCGCCTCGCGCTGGGACGCGTGCTGATCGGCGAGCCGCAGCTCCTGCTGCTCGACGAGCCCATCGCACACCTCGACGGCCACTCGCGCGCGGTCATCGAGCGGCTCCTGCACGGAAACGGAATCCCGCTGCTGGTCACGACGCACGATCTGCACTTCGCACACCGGGTAGCGGATCGCGTGCTCAATCTCACCGCGGGCCGCATCTCCCCCAGCCTGCCCGAGAACGTGCTGTCCGGACGGCGCACGGGGGGGGTGTTGACCACCGGCGCCGGCCTGGAGATCCACCTGCCGCCCGAGACCGCGATGCAGAACGGCAACGAGAACTTGATGGTGATGCTCGACCCCCGAAGCCTGGTAATCTCACCGGAACCCCTGACCTCGAGTATGCGGAACTGCTTTCGGGGTCGGGTGTGCTCCATTCGGGAGCAGGGCGGCAACGTGTGGCTCGAGATCGATTGCGGCGAGCGCCTGACCGCCATCGTCAGTCGTGCTTCCTATGAAGAGCTGGCCTTGAACCTCAACCGCGAGGTTGCGGTTTCGTTCAAGGCCAATGCCGTGGAGGTGCTGTGAGCTCGGCATCGCGTCAGACGCGCGTTTCCTTCGAGGAGGCGCAGCAGATCATCCTCGAGCGGGCCATCGCCGGAACGCGAATCGTGGAAGTGCCCGTGGCTTCCGCGAGTGGATCGGTCCTGGCCGAAGAGGTACGTTCCCCCCTCGACATGCCGCCGTTCAACAAGGCGGCCATGGACGGGTTCGCCTTCCAGCGGGCCGATGCGGAGGAGAGCGATACCTTTCGCATCGTCGCCACGGTTGCCGCCGGAGACGCGCCGGGCGCCAGCCTGCAATCCGGTGAGTGCATCCGCATCATGACCGGGGCGCCGGTCCCCTCACCGGCGGACACCGTGGTGCCCGTCGAGGAAACCAGCCTCCTGGAGGAGGATCGCGTCAAGTTCCACGACATCCCCGCGCGCGGCATGCACATCGCACCCGAGGCCGAGGACATCCGCACCGGGGATGTGGCCGTCAAGGCGGGGCATCGAATCCAGCATCAGGAGGTCGCGATCCTCGCCGCGGTCGGTCGCTCCACCGTCAAGGTCTACGACGACCCCACGATTGCTTTCGCGGCAACCGGCGAGGAGTTGGTCGATCCCGGCACGCCGCTCAAGCCCGGACAGATCTACAATTCCAACGCCTCGAGCCTGCGTTCGCAGATCCTTCGCGCGCACGGCAGGCCGCATCCCCTGGGCACCCTCCGGGACGATCCCCAGCACCTTCGCGATCGAATCGCCGCCGGGCTGGAGCACGATATGCTGCTCCTCTCGGGTGGCGTGTCGATGGGCAGGTTCGACTACGTCCCCGAGGTGTTGCGCAGCCTAGGTATCGAGATCGTCTTCCATCAACTCCTGGTGAAGCCGGCCAAGCCCACGCTCTTCGGTGTCCGCGATCAGACGCTGGTGTTCGGCTTGCCGGGAAACCCGATCTCGACGCTCTACGCGTTCGACCAGTACGTGGCGCTGGCCATCCGGGTGTTCCGGCACCACCCGCAACCCCAGGCCACGCGCTATCGCGGTGAGCTCACCGAGAGCACCTCGGGTGCGGGCGATCGGGTTCTCCTCGTGCCCTGCGTGTGCGATTGGGCCGGCGATCACTACCTGCTGACGCCGCTGGGACACCACGGTTCGGCCGATATCTTCGCCATCTCGGGGGCCAATGCGCTCGCGCTGATCCCTGCCGGCATCGACGAGATCCGCCGCGGCCAGATGGTGGGTTTCAGGAAGTTGTACAACTACTAGGGTACGATGTCATGAAGGACGGCTTCGGAAGAGAGATCAACTACTTGCGGCTGTCGCTCACCGACCGCTGCAATTTCCGTTGCCGGTACTGCATGCCGCCCGACGGCGTGATCATGCTGCGCCATGAGGACATGCTGACGCTCGAGGAGCTGTTCGCGGTCGTGAAGCTGATGGCCGAGCGCATGGGCTTCAACAAGGTGCGCGTGACGGGTGGTGAGCCACTCATACGCAAGGGCGCCATCGAGTTCATGCAGTGGCTCGGCACCATCGATGCGGTCGATGATCTCTCCCTCACGACCAACGCCTTCCACCTCGAGCCGCATGCGCGCGTGCTCCACGAGGCCGGCTTCCGCCGCGTGAACATCAGCCTGGACACGCTGCGCCGCGACCTCTTCGAAGAGATCACCCGCGTCGACGGTCTGCCCCAGGTCCTGCGCGGCATCCGTGCAGCCAAGGAGGTCGGGTTCGACCCGATCAAGCTGAACGCCGTGGCGATCAGGGAGAACTTGGACGAGGCGGTTGACCTGGTCGACTTCGGCGTGCAAAACGGAATCCAGGTGCGCTTCATCGAGCTGATGCCGGTGCTCGGCGGATCCAACGGTGAGTTCGTGAGCGTCGATCGGGTGCGGCAGGCCATCGAAACGCGCTACAAGCTGCTGCCGATCGGGGAGGGCGGCGATCCGCGCGGCAAGAACCCCAGCAGTGCGGCCGAGGTGTTTCGCATCGAGGGGACCGAGGCCACGTGCGGGTTCATCCCCTCGATCACGCGGCCGTTCTGCCGGGCGTGCAACCGCGTGCGCCTGCGCGGCGACGGACACCTCAAGCCGTGCCTCGCCAGCAGCCAGAGCTTCGATCTGATGCCGCACATCCGGCCGGTGTTCGCGAGTGACGCGCTGGAGGCGTTCATCCGCGAGCGCATCGTGAGCCACAAGAGGCAATCGCGCGGCGCGTACGAGATCGACTCGATGTCGATGTATGGCGGCTAGCGCCGGAGGGAAGACCCCGATGGGCGAATTCAGTCATCTCGACGAGAAGGGGGACGTGCGCATGGTCGACGTCTCCGCCAAGGAGCAGAGCGTGCGTACGGCCGTCGCCGCGGGATACGTGACGATGCCGCCCGACCTTGTGGCGCTCCTGCAGAAGGGGACCATCGCCAAGGGGAACGTGCTGGCCGTGGCCAAGACCGCGGGAATCATGGCCGCCAAGCGGACGGCCGATCTCATCCCGCTCTGCCACCCCCTGCTTCTCGATCACGTTGACGTGGCGTTTGAAGTTCGTGAGGACGGCGTCGACATCCGCGCCGAGGTCCGTCTCCGCGGCCGTACGGGTGCTGAAATGGAGGCACTCACGGCTGTGACGGTGTCCGCGCTCACGATCTATGATATGTGCAAAGGAGTGAACAAGAGGATGGTTCTGGGCGACATCCGTCTGCTGGAGAAGTCAGGCGGCAAGTCGGGGACCTTTCGAGCTGACTGAGCGGGAGTGGACCGTGGGTAATGTGCTGGCTGTCTGTATCAGCGAGGAGCGCGGGACGCAGAAGAAGCCCGTCGATGTGATCCAATGTGTCACGGGGGTCGGCATCCCCGACGATGCGCACCGCGGCGAGTGGCATCGCCAGGTGAGTCTCCTCGCCAACGAATCGGCCGATCTGATGCGCGCGAAGGGGCTCGAGATCGGCCCCGGTGACTTTGCCGAGAACGTGCTGACCGAAGGGATCGATCTGGTGAACCTCCCGGTCGGAACGCGACTCCAAGTGGGATCCGCGGTGATTCTGGAGGTCACGCAGATCGGCAAGGAGTGCCACCACGGTTGCGCGATCTACAAGGCCGCCGGTGAATGCGTCATGC
>JAUVTV010000006.1 GCA_030601305.1 Candidatus Eiseniibacteriota bacterium
CAAGATCGACCCTTGACATTTCCCGGCGGGCTAGCTCGGAGTTCTCGCCACGAGGCGTGGTGAGAATTCCGGGCTAAGTGCCCCGGTCCATGAATACGGTGACGCACCGAGGGTGCCGATGCGCCCGCCCGGCAAGGCGCGACGACGACGCGACGGCCGCTCCATCACGGAGGAGGAGCAACGCAGCCCGAGCGGGATGCAGCGGCGGCCGAATGCCACCATGTTCATGGATCGGGGTACTAAGGCTGCGCCGCCTGAGTCACGGCCACCGTGACCTTCTGATCGTCCTCGGTGAGCAGCTCACCTCCCTCCAGGCGCACGCTGACGATTCTTGAGATCCCCGGTTCCTGCATCGTTACGCCGTAGAGCGTGTCGGCCACCTCCATGGTGCGCTTGTTGTGTGTGATGACGATGAACTGCGTCTTGTCGCTGAAACTGCGCAGCAGGTTGAGGAAGCGGTCGATGTTGGCGTCGTCCAGCGGCGCATCGACCTCGTCGAGCACACAGAATGGCGACGGTTTGACCAGGTACAGGGCGAAGAGGAGCGCCGTCGCGGTGAGCGCGCGCTCGCCGCTGGAGAGCAAGTGGATGCTCTCGAGCCTCTTGCCGCGCGGCCGCGCCATCATCTCGATGCCCGCTTCGAGGGGATCGTCCCCGGCGAGGCGGAGCTGCGCCTCGCCACCGGGGAAGAGCGTCCCGAAGGTGCGTACGAAATTCTCCTGGACCTGGGTGAAGGTCTCCTCGAAGAGGCGCCGTGCCTCCGTGTTGATGCGGTCGATGGCCGCCAGCAGCGCGTCGCGCGACTGGAGCAGATCGTCGCGCTGGGACTTCACGAAGCCAACGTGCTCGCGCTTCTGTTCGTGCTCCTCGATGGCGAGCTGGTTGACGGGCCCGAGACGATCGCGCTCACGCCGCAGCGTCTCCAGCTTCTCCGCTACCTCTTCGGGCCTCATACCCTCGAGGGGATCGGGTTCGGCTTCCTCGGCGGGGGACGGATCGGCCTCGCCAGCGGCCGGGTCGGTCTTTTCGGCCGTGCCGTGGTAGGCCGCGCCGGCGGCCCTCTCGGCATCGTCCGCAGGGCTCCCGGAAGCGCTCGCATCCGGTGGCCCTTCCGCCGCTAGCGGTGTCCCTTCATCCGCATCTTCCCCACCCTCGGGTTCCGCCCTGCGGCGCAGAGGCGGGAGACTGGCAAGATCCAGATCGTACTGCTCCTTCACACGTTCCTGAAGCCGCTGGCGCTCCGCCTCGAAGCGCGCGAGCTGGACCTCGTCGTGCCGCAACGCCTCCTCGATCTTCGAGAGCGCGCGGCGTCTCTCGCGCAGCTCTTTCTCGATCTCCGTCAGGCTCTCCTCCATCCGGCCGCGCTCCTGGATCCAGCGCTCGACATCCTCGCCGCGCCGTTCGCGCTGCTCGACGAATTGCCCCTCCTCGCGACCCAGCTCCGTGATGCGCTCGGTCGCCGCTTCCGTCTCCGCCAGAGTCTCCCCCAGCTCCCGGCTCGCGGTCGCGTGGTGCCTCTCGGCCTCCTCCAAGTCCGCGCGGAGCCCGTCCGCCTTGCCGCGCAGCTCCTTGAGATGCGCCTCGGCCCAGAGCACCTCCATCTTCCTCTCGGAGTGCTGCTCGCCGAGACGGTCCTTTTCCGCCGCGGCTGCCTCGACCCCCTTCTGCGCCTGGCGGAAGCCCGCGTCGGCGGTGCCCTCTTCCTCCTGGGCGCGGTCCAGATCCTGGCGGGATCCCTCCAGCCCGCGCGCGGCTTCCTCGCGTCGTTGCGCGAGCTGGTCGCCTTCCTGACCCAGTCGCGCCAGTTCCTCGGTCAGGAGGCGCTCCTCGGCCTGTCGCTGGACCAGCGATCGCGAGAGGTTCTCGATCTGCCCGCCGCGTTCCTCTCGCTCCTGTTCCAGAGCCGCACGACGCGCAAGCGTCTCGGATTCCCTCGCGCGCAGCTCGTCAGCCTCTGCCGCGAGCTGTGCGTGTTTGGCCTGCAGGCCGGAGAGCTTCTCACGGAGTGCTTCGATCTC
The DNA here is from genome assembly GCA_030601305.1 of Candidatus Eiseniibacteriota bacterium. Taxonomy (GTDB): domain Bacteria; phylum Eisenbacteria; class RBG-16-71-46; order CAIMUX01; family WJJG01; genus JAUVTV01. The sequence continues at coordinate 2,019 of JAUVTV010000006.1, forward strand.
CTCGGGCCGGCTCCAGAGTCGCTCGTCAGGGGCCGAGCCGCCGCGGGAGGCAAGCCAGCCCATCGAGGAGACCACCTCCCCGCTGGGCATGATCCAGCGCCTGCCGGGCTCGCGCTCATCCGGGGGCGCGATCTCGGCGCGACTGTCCACGGGCACGAATGACGCACACAGGAACGTGGCGAGTGGTGCGGCCTCGGGCCGCCGGGGCGTGATGGCGTCGTCGGGAAGCCCGCCCTTAGGTCGCGGTGCGCCGCCCGCGAGACCCTCCAGCGGCAGGAACGTCACCTGCCCCAAGCCGCGACTGCTGAGCCACGCGATGGCCTCCCAAGCGCTCTTCTCGGAATCGGTCACCACCCACGCGGTCACCTCGCGCAGCGCCGGCGCAAGACGCTCGGACCACTGCGGCGCGACGGCCAGAAGCTCGGCGGCCACGCCCAGGACGCCCGGCCGCTCCGCGCGGTTCTCCAACAGCTCGGCGACACCGGTACCGAAGCCCTCGTGTGTGCGCGCCTGCTCTTCGAGCAGCAGGAGGCGGCTCTCGGTGCGGGCGGCTTCGTCACCCACGCGGCCGATCTGCTCGTCGATCTCGCCTGCTCGGTCCTGCCCGCCGCGACGTTCCGCCTCCAGAGCGCGCATGCGCTCGCCGGTTTGCTCCTGCTCCTGCGCGAGCGCGCTGCGGCGCGCCTCGAGCTTGTCGATCTCCTCACGCAGACTCTGGCTTCGCGCCCCGAGGGCCTCGATCTGCCCGCTGATCTTCTCGCCCTGAACCCCCAGATCCTCGAGACGACCCTCGCTGCCACGCAACTGCTGATCGGCCACGGATCGCCGCCGCACCTGATCGATGTGCATCTGCTGGTGTTCGCCGAGGTGCTCGCGTGTTGCGCGCAGGGCCTCGTCGGCGCGGATCCACTCCTTCTCGGCATCCGCGGAGGCGCGCCCGCGCGATGCCAGCTCGGCACTCGCCGACTCGAGCTGCGGCTCGATCGCTCGCAGCTGGGTCTCGGCTTCCTCACGAGCGGCCTGGCTCTGCTCGATACGTGCCTCGAGATCCCCGATGCGTTCAGCGAGCGCCCGTCGCCGCTCCTGGAGCACCAGCGATTCCTCGCGGTTGGAGGCGAGGCGCATCTCGGTCTCGGTCAGCTTCTTCTGAGCCGCCGCGAGCCTCTGATTCAGTTCGAGGAGATCCACCCGGAGGGTTTCCTGGCGTGCATCCAGGTCGTGGAGCGCCGTATTCAGCGTCTCCCGCTCGCGCTCCTCGTCACTCAGGCGGCCTGATTCTCCAGCCGCCGCCTTGGCGAGCTCTTGCCACTGCAGGCGGGCGAGACCCACGTCGAGGGTCTGGATGCGATCGCTCAGCCGGCGATAGCGGCGGGCTTTGCCCATCTGATAAGCCAGCGAGCGGATCTGCCGCTCCTCGATCTCCAGCACGTCCTCGACGCGCGTCAGATCTTCCTCGACCGCGGCGATCTTGCGCAGCGTCTCCTTGCGGCGTTGTTTGTAGCGCGTGATGCCGGCAGCCTCGTCGAGCAGGAAGCGGCGCGCCTCGTCCCGGTCGGCGAGCACCTCGTCGATCATCTCGCGCTCGATCACCGCGTACTCGCTCGAGCCGAGCCCCGTATCCATGAAGAGGCTGCGGATGTCCCGCAGGCGACAGGGGGCCTTGTTGATCGAGAACTCGCTCTCGCCGGACCGAAACGCCCGTCGCCGGATCGCCACCTGGGTGAACTCGGTCCCCAGACGCTGGTCCTGGTTGTCCATGTGCAGCGTGACCTCGGCCATGCCGGCCGGCTTGACCTCGCGCGTGCCCTTGAAGATGACGTCCTGCAGCGTCCTGCCGCGCAAGGTGCGCACGTTCTGCTCGCCGAGTGCCCAGCGAACCGCATCGGCAATGTTGCTCTTGCCGCACCCGTTGGGACCCACCACCGCGGTGATCCCCGGCGAGAAGCGCAGCTGGATGCGCTTGGCGAACGACTTGAACCCATGGACCTCGAGCCGATCGAGAAACACGCTTCGTGATCCTCCCTTGGATGCGTATCGTCTGCGCGCCTACTCTATCTCCGGCCCGATCGCCGGACCGTAGCCATCCGCCGCCACGAGCAGCACCGCCGTGACGGTCTCACTGTCGATCGCTTTGCGGGCATGCTGGCGAGCCGTGGTCTGGTCAGGCCAGCTGCCGGCCACGACACGGTGCCAGGTACCGCGCTCCGGGATCGCCAGCGTCACGACGCGCGCGCCCAGCCCCGACGCGACCAGGCGTGAGGCCTCGGCCGCCGCCAGCGCACCGTCGCGGAACGAACCACAGAGGATCGCGAACGGCGCGACGACCTGCGTCTCCATGTGGGCCACACCGGCCTGCTCCGCCGGCTCCGGGTCGGGCTGGACCGCGATCGGGTCCGCGGCCGGCGCCGCGCCCGGTTCGTCGGCCTTGGCCGCCGCCACCTCGCCGGCTCGCGCTTCAGCCACGCGGATCACGTCCGCCGGCTCCTCCGCGCTCTCCTCGGCGGCGGCTTCGGGCAGGTAGCGGTCGGTGGTCCCTTCATCGGCGGGCCTGGCAAGATCCGCGGGTTCGGTTCCCGGAGGCCCGATCTCCTCGGCGGCGAGCGGTTCGTCGGCGGACTGGTTCTGGCCGCCCATCCACGCGTAGATCAACCCGGCCGCCCCGACAACCACCAGCAAGATCACCAGCATCCACCAGCCCGACATCCGGAATCCCCCCCGGCGACGTCCGGTTCTCCGCCCCGGGCCGTAGGCCTCCGACCAGGGCTGCTGCACGCGGACCTTCTCCTTCTCGTCCGCGGGCGGTGCATCCCGTGTCGCGGCGGGTTCCCCAGGCCCCTGAGCCGCAGTCGGCTCGCCGGTCTGTGCCGCGGGGGCGTTCTCGGGCTCTGTCTGCCCGGGAGGTGCGCCCTCGCGATCGGTCCTCTTCTCCTCACGTCCGGTCGTATCGTCCATGATGCCTCCTCGTCCTGGGACCCCGGGGGCGTCGTCCGCGCCGGCCCCCTTGCCGCCCCCGACCTCCGGGGCCTTTCCGGCCCCGGGCACCTGTTCGGATGACGTGACCGTCACCATCCCCAGTAAGGGGTATCCTGTCGCGCGCAGCTGCGCGAGCCTTTCCCCGATTGCCCCCGCCGGCTCATCGCGGTAAGGCACCACCGCAACCACGCCGCTGAGCGATCCCGCCGGCGGCCGGAAGGACTCCGCTTCCCACGAGCCGACGACGACCATGTTGCGCGCCTCGAGCGGGTCGCCCTCCTGCGCCGTTGCCGCCCACACGCGGTGCACACCCTGCACGCCGCTGGGCTGCGCCGCGCAGCCCTGGGGCCAGAGCATCTCCAGAGCGGGCGCCAACGGTCCCGGCGCGATCGGCCGCGATCCGCTGTTTCCCGCACCGGCGGGGAGCTTCAGCTCCGGTCCCGCGAGGAGCATCGGCGACCGCCCGGATGCTGCTGCCTGAGCGGCCAGCCCGATGGCGACCGGCAGCTCTTCGCCGCCCGCCCCGAGCCCCACGACCCACAGGGCCGTGGAATCGCTCGCCACGAGACGATAGAGCCGCTCGGAGAGCCGCGGATTGGGTATCAGATCCGAGAGCTGCCCCGCGCGCTGGAAGAAGCGCGGTTCCCTCTCAAGACGACCCAGGATGGGCAGATCCAGGCTGCCCTCCAGATCGGCTTCGTCGGCGAAGTAGTCCTCGCCCGGATTCCGCCGGCTCAACCCCTACCTCCCCCCGGATGTCTGCTCTCGGACGTATGCCTGGAGGCGTGCTGCCAGGTGCGCGCCGAATCCGACCCAATCATCCTCGACGAGCGTGCGCAGGTCCAGGATCAGTCGCTCCTGCTCGATGCGCCCCACCACGGGCGGCGTGCCCTGACGGAGATGGCGAGCGACGTCCTCCATGGACACACCCGGGGCGGCCAGCGCGACACCGGCCGACGGCAGCGTCAGGCCGGGCAGCGAGCCGCCGCCGGCGGCGGCCTCCGTGTCCACGGCCTCGAACTGCCACCCGGCGGGCAGCTGGCCGGCGAGCTGCGCGATCAGCGCCGCGGCCCGCTCGCGGATCTCACGCGCGTCTGCCTGCATCATGCGGTAGAGCGGAATGCGGTTCAAACCTTCCTCTCCCGCCAGGTACTCGACCAGGGTCGCTTCGAGGGCGGCCAGATGGAGCTTGTCGAGGCGCAGTACGCGCGCCAGGGGATGCTGGGCGAGGCGCGTGATCAGGTCGGCACGTCCCAGCAACACTCCGGCCTGCGGTCCGCCGAGCAGCTTGTCGCCGCTGAAGCAGACCAGATCCGCACCCGCCTGGAGCGTCTCCTGCACGCGCGGTTCCCCGCGCAGGTAGGCGCGCGGATGCTGCGTGAGGGCGCCGCTCCCCAGGTCCTCCATCATGACCAGGTCGTGCTCGCGCGCCAGGTGCGCTAACTCCCCCGTCGCCGCGGCGTGCGTGTAGCCGGTGATCAGAAAGTTCGACGGATGCACCTTGAGAAGCATCGCCGTCCGGTCCGAGATCGCGGCGGCGTAGTCCTCGATCCGCGTACGGTTCGTCGTGCCCACCTCCCGCAGAAGCGCGCCGCTGGCCTCCATCACATCCGGCAGGCGAAAGCTGCCCCCGATCTCGACGAGCTCGCCGCGTGAGACGATCACCTCGCGCCCGGCGGCCAGGATGTGCAGGCCGAGATAGACGGCTGCGGCGTTGTTGTTCACGGCGAGGGCGTCCGCGGCACCGGTCACGCGCGTCAGCAGATCGCGAACCCGCCCGAGACGCGACGTGCGGCGGCCACCCTCCAGGTCGTATTCGAGATTGCAGTAGCCGCCGACGACATCCGCCACCGCCTGCTGCGCTCCGGCGCAGAGCGGCGCCCGACCCAGATTGGTATGGATCAGGATGCCCGTCGCGTTGATGACTTTGCCGAGGGGCGGCGAGGTGAGGGCGTCCGCGCGGCGACCCACACGCTCCGCGATGCTCCCGGGCTGCACGTCCGCGCTGCCGGCGGCCCCCGACTGAATCCCGGTGCGCAGTGCGCCGAGCTCCTCGCGAATGAGCGCGACGAGCGCACCGTGGGAGAGCCGCTCGCGCAGGTTGCGGATGCCGGGCTCGTTCAGCAGTGCATCCACCGCCGGGATCTGCTGCAGAAGGCGTTGCTGTGAGGCCATGTGAGAACCTCGTCGCCTGGGGGCGCGCGCGCCCGCTAGGTGATCTTCTGTTCCCCGCTCACCCGATCGTACTTGTCGAAGACCATGGAGTAGGAGGCGCGCCCTTGCGTCCCGCTGCGCAGATCGGTGGCATAGCCGAACATCTTCGACAGCGGCGCCTCGGCGCGAAGGACACTGATATTGTTGCGCACGTCCGTGCCCAGCATTCGCCCGTGCCGTGCGGCGATCTGCTGGTGCACGGTGCCGACGAAGTCGCTCGGACAGACGATCTCGAGACGCATGATCGGCTCCATGAGCGCCGGCTCGCCGTTGCGGCACGCCTCGCGGAAGGCCGCGACCGTCGCGGTGCGGAAGGCGAGCTCACTCGAGTTGGTCTCGTGATAGGTGCCCCCGATCAGCTCGACGAGGATGTCGAGCACGGGATACCCGTAGCGAATGCCCGATTCACCCGCATCCCGCACCGCTTGCGCGATCACCTTCAGGAATACCGCGGGGATCACATCGGCCGCCAACCGGCTCGCGAAGTCGTTCTCCGCTCCCCGCGGCTGGGGTGTGAGCCGCAAGGCGACGTGGCCGTAGTGATCGCGCCCCCCCGTCGTGCGCTGAAAGGTGCTCTCCGCCTCGGCGATCGCGGTGATCGTCTCGCGATAGGTCACCTGCGGTCTGCCCACGCGCAAGCGCAGGTTGAACTCGCGCGTCAGCCGTTCCTCGAGAACCTGCAGATGCAGCTCGCCCATTCCCTTGATGATCGTCTGTCCGGTGTTCTCGTCGAAGCTCACGCGGAAGGTCGGATCGTCGGCCGAGAGGTGCCCGAGTGCGAGACTCAGCTTCTCCTCCTCACCGGCGTGGCGCGGCTCGAGGGCCGCCATGACGACCGGTTCGGGGAACGTCATCGCTTCGAGGGAAAGCGGATGGTCCGGGTCGGTGAGCGTATCTCCCGTGCGCGAGAGCTTCAGTCCGGTGGCGATGCAGATGTCGCCCGCCTGCACCTCCTTCATCTTGCGCTTCTTGTCCGCGTGGGCCTGGTAGAGTCGCGCCACGCGCTCCTTCTCGCCGAGGCGGCTGTTGAACACGTGGTCGCCCTCGGCGAGCTTGCCCGAGTAGACGCGCAGGAAGTTCATTCGCCCGCGCCCCCCCTCGGCGGAAGTCGTGTAGGTCTTGAAGACCAGGGCGCACGCCGGGCCCTTCTCTTCGGCAGGCCTCTCCTCGGTCTCTCCCGTCCGGGGGTTGATCCCCGTCGCGGGCCGCACTTCGTTCGGCGCCGGCAGGTAGTCGATGACCCCGTCCATCAGCGGCTGCACACCGATATTGCGCAGGGCCGCCCCGACGAAGACGGGCACGAAGAGCCGCTCGCGGACACCGGCGCGGATGCCGCGTTGCAGATCGGCCGGATCGAGATCGCCCTGTTCGAGGAACCGCTCGAGCAACGTCTCGTCCTCGGCGGCCACCGTTTCCACCAGCTCCGCGCGCGCCTGCTCGGCCGCGGCAATCAACTCGGCAGGGATATCGGCGTCGCTGAAGCTCGCACCGAGCGTGTCGGCTTCCCAGAAAATCGCGCGCATGTTCAGGAGGTCGATGACTCCTTGGAAGCGGCTCTCGGCCCCGATGGGGAGGTAGAGTGGCAGCGGCTTGGCACCCAGCACCGTGCGGATCTGGCCCAGCGTGCGGTCGAAGTCAGCTCCCACGCGGTCCATCTTGTTGACGAAGATGAGACGCGGCACGGCGTAGCGCTCCGCCTGATGCCAGACCATCTCCGACTGCGGCTCGACCCCACCCCTTCCGCACAGCACCACCACGGCACCGTCCAGGACGCGCAGCGAGCGTTCGACCTCCGCGGTGAAGTCGACGTGTCCCGGCGTGTCGATGATGTTGACCTGGTGCCCGCGCCACTCGACGGTGATGGCCGCCGAGGTGATGGTGATCCCCCGTTCGCGCTCCTGATCCATCCAGTCGGTGATCGCGCTGCCATCATCGACCTCACCCATCCGATGGGCGACCCCCGCGTAGTAGAGGACCCGCTCGGTGGTGGTGGTCTTGCCCGCGTCGATGTGGGCGATGATGCCGATGTTGCGGATCTTGGAGAGCCGCGCCCGCTGAGCCATGCCAACCCCTCAAATGCTGTTTGAAACGGCTATTATGAGCCTCCGACGGGACTTGTCAAGGAAACCGCCGATGGCTACGCTTTGTTAGGGGGGGCAGCGATGACCGACCCTCGGGGGGGCAGCGGCTACAGACCGCGAGGCGCAAGCACGATGATCACGGCGGGCCTCACCGGGCACGAGATCGAGCAGTACTACCGCCGGCGATTCCGTTGGTCACTGCTGGCGTCGGGGTCTGCCTTCGCCCTGACTGCGCTGCTCTCGACGATCGTGCCCGTGCAGTGCGTCCCGGCGCACCTGACCGGCGCCGGTATCCACGGCCCGCGGCAGGAAGCCGAGGTCCTGTCCCCGCGGGACCATCCCCTGTCGGCCATCGAGGCGCTGGCCCGCGAGCGCGTCGCCGCCGGAGCCCTGCTCTGCGTCGAGTACGTCATCACGGACCACGCCGACACCGACGAGCCGGCACCATCTCTCAAACCCTCCCCCTGGGTCGCGATTGCAGATCTGGTTGCCATCCAGCCCGAGGCGCCCGACGAGGTGGTGCTGGAAATCGAGCTGGACGAGTCCTTCACGACGCGCAACACCTCGGTCCGCAGCGAGCAGTCCCCCGATTTCGCCATCCTGTACATGAGACGCCCCCTCTATCCGAAGTTCTCGGAAACCGCCGGGGTCGAGGGTCTGATCACCCTGAAGGCGACCGTGAACCCGGACGGGAAGGTCACCCGCGTCACCGCCATCGCGAACGAGACCGACGTCCTGTGCCTCCAGGCCTCCGAGGCCGCCTTGCGAGAGTGGGAGTTCAAACCGATGGAAATCCACAGTCAGGCGATCTGGTTCAGCGTCGTGGTGCCGTTCCGCTTCAGGCTGGAGTAGCCGGGTTCTCGCCGGAGTATTGGGGAGGTCCGCGGAAGGCCCCGCGGCGCGGCTGTCCTCGCTCGCCCGAACGGGCTCGCTGCGAGAACGCCCGCGGAGCTTTCCGCGGCACCTCCCCCTCCAATAGAACCCCGTCTAGCGCTCGTCGGGCGGGATCTCTTCGAACGTGCCCGCGGGCGCGTTCTCCGCCGGTCGGGCAGAGACGGAGTCGGGAGGTGCCGCCGTCGTGTCGAAGGCGGCCGCTTCACCCTGCCGGCCCCCGCGCCCCACGAGATTCACTTGATCGCCCCAGCGCAGGTAGATCGCCGATGCGGACACCGCCTCCGGCACGGGCGGTTTGCGCCCTTCGCCCCGAGCGCGCGCGGCCGCGGAGGACGCCTCGAGAACCCCCTCGAGCGCCTCGCAGCAATAGCCGCCTGTCTCGACCGCGGCGCCGAGGAGTCCGAAGGCCGTCCAGCCCCGGTGGGCGAACTCGTCCGGACCCGTGCCGAAGAGGCGCAAGTAGGTCTCCTCGAAGCCGGCGGCCTCACCGCGCGGATGCATCGCGACATAGGTGTCACCGGGATAGAGCGTGGTCAGCCCGAATTCGTTGACCACCTGCGTGACCAGCTTGTCACCCATCGGCGGTCCGCCGATGTAAGGCCCCAGGAAGCCACAGTGGGCAAGTTGCGAGAGAAGGGCAACGAGTTCACGCATTCCACCCGGACAGAAGATCCCCTCGATCGCGCCCGGGAGCGGTCCCCCGTTCTCTTCGCACAGATCGCCGAAATCGGTGGTCCCCGGCGGGTACGCCCGCTCGAGGGTCACCCGTCCTCCCCGCGCGCGGAGCAACCGGCCGAAGAGGCGCGCCCAGCGCTCGCCTTCCGGGTGTTGCGGCCAGAGGAGAGCCGCATTTCGCACGCTCAGCGAATCCACGGCGTACGCCACCAGGGCCGAGGCCTGCTCGAACGACCCGACGACGGACGTATAGACCCCCGGCCCCAGCTGCCCGATGCTCGTGTCGGTGGCCGCCGGGGAGAGCAGGATCGCGTCACGATCGTGAAGGTAGGCCGCCGCCATCAAGGTGTGGAGGCTGAAGATCTCACCGATGAAGACGCGAATGCCGCGCCCGTAGAGACGCTGGACGGCATCCAGACAGCCCTGCGGCGTGCCGCGCGTGTCCGCGATCTCGAGCCGCAGCGGATAGCGGGCGCGCGCATTGTGCAATCGCCGGGCGACGTCGGCGCCGTTGGCGAGCGCGATGCCGTAGCGGGCGTACAGACCGTTGAGCGGTGCCAGAACCCCGATCGTGAAGAAGTCGGAGAGCTGGGCGGGTGCACCGAGCATCTTCTCGGGCACGGGAGGCGCGGGACCGGCCGTCTCGCCACAGGTCTCCTGCGCCGCCAGCCAGGCGCGGTGAGCCTCGTTCGCGTGTCCCCGCTCCCGCTCGCCGGATACGTAGTCGGGGACGGCCTGGCAGAGTAGCTCGTGGCGCGGGTACTTCCAAGAGAGGTACGCGATCTCGGCCTGTGACAGGCCCCCACGCAAGAGGCGAAGGATGTTCTGCCGACCCTCGCGCTCCTCGTCACGTCCGAAGCGCGCGAAGGTCAGCCACCAGTCGGCCGCCTCGAGCAGCAGCCCCTGTCCCTGCAGCGATCGCGCCAGGAGGCGCACCCATGGGGCGTCACTGGGCCCCGGGGGGCGGTCGCCGAGAAGCGGCGCCAGCGCCGTGATGGCCTCGCTGAAGCGGCCCAGCTCGATCAGCGCCTCGGCGGCGATCAGCCGCGCCTCGCGACCCTCGGCAGATCGCGAACTCTCCAGAATCGGCTGCGCGGCGGCGTAGGCCTCTTCGTAGCGTCCGTACTCGAAAGCCCGGCGCGCGGCATCCAGCTGCCGGCTGGCGGCCGCCGGGGTGGGGAGCAGTAGGCTCGCCAAGCAAGCGAGGAGAAGGATCGCTTGCGCGCTCACGCTGCCGCCGTCACGAAGGCGCATCCTGGCTGTCCCGGTTGAAGGGCCCGTATGCTCCGGGTAAGTGGCGGTGTGTCCGCGACTAGAACCGGAACTTGCCGAAGTCCTTCGGACTGAGGTTCTCGATGTGCTCGCGCAGCTCCTCTGCACGCTGCTCATCGGACTCGTCGGACGACGCACCGGCCGTGGCCAGCAGGCTGTCGATCTCACTGGAGAAGAGCTTGCCGTCCGCGTAGATCTTGGCCTTGGTCTTCAGAGCGAGCGCGATCGAATCACTGGGGCGCGCGTCGACACACAGGATCTCACCGGCGTGCTCCAAGTAGACCTTGGCGTAGAACGTGTTCTCCACCAGGTCGCAGATCTCGACGCGCTGCACCTTGACCTTGAGGCCCTTGAGAACACTCGCCAGCAGATCGTGCGTCAGGGGTCGCGGGAACTTGCGGCCGGCCAACTCCATGGAGATGACGTTGGCCTCGGGGTGTGCGATCCAGATGGGGATCTTGCGGTCGCCTTGGGCGTCCTTGAGGATGACGACTGGCGTCTGGTTCTTCTGATCGACGGCCAGTGTCTCTACGACCACTTCAACCAACACGTTCTGCGCATCCCCCGTCCGTGCTTCGTCGCGCGCTAACGCGGCGCCGCCTCGGATTCGTCCGGCTGCCCTACGACCGCCCTGATCGCAGCGTAGATCGATTGCGCCGAGGAGGCCATCTCATGCTCGGGGTACGTCTCCAAGAACTCCCCGAGCGCACGCAAGGCCCCCAAGGTGTCGGCAGTCTCCTCGGCCCGCAGGTATCCTACCATGAAGAGCGATTCGGCGTTGAAGCGGCTCCCGGGATAGTGATCCAGGATCCATTCGTACATCCGCAGCTGGCGGGGCTTGTCCATCTCCTTCTGCGCGACCTCGAACAGCCCGGTGTCATCCATCTGGTAGAAGTAGAACTCGTCGAGAGCCTCGGGATAGACCTTCACCGAGTAGGCCTGCCGGAGCGAGTCGAGCATCTCGCCCTGCTTGCGCCCCCCCTGCGCCATGCGCAGCTTGCGGGCGATGTCCTCGCGAACCTCTTCGAAGGTCTTGTAGTGACCCTCGCGGTAACGGTCGACGCGGACGATGTGCCAGCCCTTGGATGTCTCGAACGGTTCGCTGACGTCTCCGGGTCGCATGGCGAGCACCCGCTCGCCGAGCCTGGGAACCTTCCCCAGATGCCCTGCATTGTGGTACGTGTCCATCGCTGGCATCTTGCCCCCGCGTTTGGCCGAGACCTCGTCGATGGACAGCTCCGTGGCCAAGTCCTCGAACGCCTCCCCCGCCTGGAGGCGCCGGTGGGCCTGCCGAGCATCCGCCTCGCTCGCGAAGAGCATGTGGTAGTACTCCGCGCGCGGCTTCACGTAGAAGCGCTCGCGATTCTCGTCGTAGTGCTCGCGCGTCGCATCTTGCGACGGATTCACGTTGGCGCGGCGCGTCTCGAAGGAGAGCGCGCGATTGGCGAGCAGACCGTCCCGGTAGAGATTGATCATCCGCAGGTACTCGGGATCCTTCTGGTACCCCTCGAGCTCGGCGAGCCGGACCATGCACTGCTCGGTAATGACGCGGTCGAGAACGCTCCGCGCCTGCAGGGCCATCTCCGGCCCCGTCTGCGGGAACGCGGGAAGCATGACGCGGATCTTGTGCTTGAGGTGGCTGGCGGTGATCGGCTTGCCGTCGATCTCGGCGACCACCAGATCGCCGCCGGGAAGGTTGGGGTCGGAGAAGTCGGCCTCGGGAAGCTCGCGGGAAGGCTCCGGGCAACAGCCGCCGATGGCGAGACAGACCACGGCAAGACCCCACCACCGGGCCGTCACGGCAACCGGACTGCGGCTGGTACGCTCCACACCCACCTCCTGTCGTTTGCCTCCGGGGGGCAGAGCTACTCGGCTCCCTCCTGTTTGGCGACCCAGACCTTGAGCGTCGTGCTGATGTCCTGGAACAGCTTGACGTCGACCCAGTACACACCAAGGACCTTGAGCGGTTCCTCGAGCTGCACCTGACGCCGGTCTACGGAGAAGCCCCGCTCCTTGAGCGCATCGGCGATGTCCTGCGTGGTGACGCTGCCGAAGAGCTTCTCGTCCTCGCCGACCTGCGCATGGATCGTGAGACTCACGTCCTTCATCTGCTTCGCCAACGCTTCGGCCGCACGCTGCTCCTTGTCCGTCCGCGTGCGCCGCGCGCGTTCGGTCTCTTCGAACATGCGTGCCCCGGCGCTCGTCGCCGGCAGGGCAAGGTCCCTGGGTAGAAGAAAGTTGCGAGCGTAGCCCCGCGCCACCTGCACGCGGTCTCCCCGCGTGCCAAGTCCCTCGACGTTTTCGAGTAGAATGATATCCATCGCACCGCCCCCTGAGGATCAATCCGTCAATGGCCCAACCGGACACGCTCCGCTCCCGCGAGGTGCTCACCGGGGCCGACGTCTAGTAGCTGTCGCTCTCGAATGGGATCAGGGCCAGAATCCGCGCCCGCTTGACGGCCCGCCGGATCTGGGCCTGGTGCCGGGAGCAGTTGCCCGAAATGCGCCGCGGCACGATCTTGCCCCGGTCGGTGATCGCCCGATAGAGGCGTCGCTCATCCTTGTAGTCCACCTGCTCGACGCGATCGAGACAGAGCTTGCAGATCTTCCTGCGCACCACCTTGGGTGTCTTCTTCGTCTTCGCCATGATACCTCGGTCCTCTACCTCTCGTGCATGGATCGAAACCCGGGCATTTCCCGGGCCGCGGGATCGCTCTCGCCAACACGGCGAAAGAGCGATTCGATCCGCAAAAGAACGCGTGCGTCAACGTCGCGGCAGCAGCGGGCTCCCCCGCCCATCCTACTCTTCCGTTTTGGGTCCCGGTCCAGCCTCGGACGGTTGGCCTGTCGGGCCGGCCGCGTCGGGCGGTGTCTTTTCGGGCGTCGCCGCCTGGGCCGACGGCCTTCGATCGCCTTCGGCAGGGGCCTTGCGATCATCTTCGGCAGGAACCTTCCGATCATCTTCGGCAGGGCCGCTCCGACTGCCTTCGGGAGGGCCTCCTCGGTCACGCCCTTCGCTGCGCCGGCCTCGGGGGCCGAGACCCCGACCCCGTCCCCGGGGGCCCCCCGGTCCGTCACCCCGGTAGCCGCGTCTCTCACGCCCCTTCAAGTCGGGAGGAAAGGCGTCCCCTGGGCTCATGACGGTCAGGTGACGCAGCACCGTTTCATCGATCTTGAACTTGCGATCCAGCGCCACCAGCACATCGGGGTTGCTGCGGAAGCGGGCCAGCACGTAGAAGCCGTCGCTCGCCTTGCGGATCTGGTAAGCGAGCTTGCGGCGACCCCACTTGTGCACCCCCACCATCTCGCCCTGGCCGTCGGAGACGGTCTGCTTGAACGAGGCGATCTGCTTCTCGATCCCGGCGTCGTCGACCTTCGGGTGCAGGATGAAGACGGTTTCGTATTCCTTCACCGGTGGTTCCTCCCAGACTCTTGGGCGAGGTGCCCCTGGCGCGATACGCGCCTCATCACGTCCAAAGTCATCCATTTAGCCGTATTTGACCCGGCAATGTCAAGCCCTGTGGCCCGCTCGCTAGAGGCCCAAGAGGGGCCCGATGATCCCGTGGAGCATCAGGATCAGGGGCGCGAAGACCAGGGACACAATGGCCATCAGCTTCAGCAGGATGTTCATGGACGGCCCCGAGGTGTCCTTGAACGGATCTCCCACCGTGTCGCCCACGACTGCGGCCTTGTGGGTATCCGAGCCCTTGCCCCCCAAGTTGCCGCTTTCTATGTACTTCTTGGCGTTGTCCCAGGCGCCACCGGCGTTGGCCAGGAGGAGCGCCATGGGCACGCCGGTGATCAGCGACCCGGCCAGCAGGCCCCCCAGCGTCTCGGGCCCGAGTACGGCGCCGATGACGATGGGAATGAGCACCGCCAGCGTCCCGGGTAGGATCATCTGGCGCAGGGCGGCGCGGGTGGTGATGTCCACACACCGCGCGTAGTCCGGCTGCGCCTCCCCTTCCATCAGACCCTTGATCTCGCGGAACTGGCGCCGCACCTCCTCGACCACGTCGAAGGCGGCGTTGCCGACCGCCTTCATCGTGTCGGCGGCGAAGATGAACGGCACCACGCCGCCGATCAGGAGGCCGGTCAGCACGCGCGGATTCATCACGTCGAGGACGAGCGGCTCACCGGCCGCCTCCGACACGATGCGCATGTAGGCCATGAAGAGGGCCAGTGCCGTGAGCGCCGCGCTGCCGATGGCGAACCCCTTGGCGATCGCCGCCGTGGTGTTGCCGGCGGCATCGAGAGCATCGGTGCGCTTGCGCACCTCGGGGCCCAGCTTGGCCATTTCCGCGATGCCGCCCGCGTTGTCCGCGATCGGACCGTAGGCGTCCACGCTGACCGTCATGGCGGTGATCGCCAGCATGCCCACCGCCGCGAGGGCGATGCCGAAGATGCCCACCAGAGCATGGGCGCTGAGGATGGCGACGGCGATCACGACGAGCGGCAACACGGCGCTGCGCATGCCGATGCTGAAGCCCGCGATGATGTTCGTCGCCGCACCGGTCTTCGATCGTTCGGCGATGTCGACGATCGTCCGCCCGGACGTGTAGTACTCCGCCACGAAGCCGACGACCATGCCCGCGACGAGCCCCAGGAGGGTCGCCAGGAAGTAGCGGATCCCGATGTTGGGGAATGCCGCCAGGGTCACGACCAGAGCGCCCCCGGTGAAGAGCACGGCGGCGGACATCATACCCATGCGCAACGCGAGCTGCGGGTTGCCGCCCTCCGTGGTGCGGACCGTGAACATCGCCAGGATGGAGGCCACGATGCCGACCGAGACCAGCGCCATCACGTAGCCCATGGCCTCGGAGGCACTCGGCAGTCCGAGGGTGGCCTGGGCCGGGAACACGGACAGCGCGATCACCAGCGACGAGACGATCGAGCCGACGTAGGACTCGAAGAGGTCGGCGCCCATCCCGGCGACATCGCCCACGTTGTCGCCCACGTTGTCGGCGATGGTGGCCGGGTTGCGCGGGTCGTCCTCGGGAATGCCGGCTTCCACCTTGCCGACCAGGTCGGCGCCGACGTCGGCCGCCTTGGTGTAGATCCCCCCGCCGACGCGGGCAAAGAGCGCGGTCGAGGAGGCGCCCATGCTGAATCCGGCGACGATCGTCACGGCCTCGGCCACCCCGAAGGCCCGGCCGAAGAGATAGAAGGTGAGCGCCAGGCTGAAGAGACCCAGCCCGGCAACGGTGAAGCCCATGACGGCGCCGCCCGGAAAGGCCACGCTGAGCGCGGCGTTGATGCTCGTGCGGGCGGCTTGGGCGGTACGGGTGTTGGCCCGCGTCGCGATCTTCATCCCCGCGAAGCCGCAGGCCATCGAGCTGAGCGCACCGACCAGGTAGGCAATCGCCGTCTTCCACCCCAAGCCCTGGATGTCGGGGTTGCGAATGCCGACCGTGATGACCACCACCAGGATCGCGATGAAGATGAGCAGCATCCGGTACTCGCGGCGCAGAAAGGCCATCGCACCCTCGTGCACGGCATCGGAGATGCGCACCATCTCCTCGTTCCCCGGGTCCTTGCGCAGGACACGCACCCGGGCGATCACGCCGGCCACGATCAGTGCGAGCGCGCCGGCCGCCATGGCGATCCACGTCGTCGCTGAAACTTCCATGCGCTACTTCCCCTTCTTGCGGACCTCGTCGGAGGGCTCCGCCGTCGTCTCCATCTCGTCCTCTGATTCGGGCTCCGCCCACGGCGGGGGAAGCGCGTTGAACCAACTCATCGTCTTCTCGATCCCCACCCCGAGGATCATCTTCACGGCCTCGAGCGCCCGATCGATCAGTTGGCGCAACCGCTCGCGCTCGGCCGGGCTGAAACCGCCCAGCACATGATCGACCATCTCCCCCTGTTCGGAAGGCCGCCCCACACCGAGGCGCATGCGCGCCACCCGCGTGGAACCGACCGCGGCGATGACCGACTCCAGGCCGTTGTGACCGCCGTCGCCGCCGGAGGCGCGGATGCGCAGCTTGCCGAACGGCAAGTAGACGTCGTCGAGGATCACCAGGAAGTCGGCGGGCTCCGCTCCCTCCGCCAGGAGCCGGACCACCGCTTCGCCGCTGCAGTTCATGAAGGTCGTCGGCCGAACCGCGCGATGCTCCCGCCCCCGAACACGCAGAAGCGCCTCTTCGAACAAGGGGCGCTTGCGCCAGGCGCCGGTGCCCCAGCGCCTTCGCGCGGCCTGCGCCACGAGGTAACCGGCGTTGTGGCGCGTCCACTCGTACTCGGGACCCGGGTTGCCCAGACCGAGGAGAATCATAGGCTGGCCACTCCCGTCGCGTTATCGCGAACCACTCCGCGGCCACGACGCCGTGCTACTTCTCCTTGCCGTCCTTCGGGTCACCCTCGGCGGGAGCCTTCCCCGTGCCCTCCTCGGTCTCGGCCTCGGCCTCGGCCAAGGCCTTGCTCGCCTCGGCCTCAGCCGCCGCCGCCTCCTCCTCGGGAGTTGGGGCCGCCCGGCCGTGAACGGCCACCACCACGCGATCGGCAGGGGTCAAGATCTGCACGGTCTCGTGCCTGATGTCACCCGCGTGAACCGAGTCGCCGATGTTGAGCGGCGTGACATCCACCGAGATGTAGTCCGGAATCTCGCCCGGCAAGCACTCCACCTCCAGCTCACGCAAGACGTGATCCACGAAGCCGCCCTCGATCTTGATGCCCACCGGGATCCCCTCCAGCTGAATCGGCACCACGACATGCACCGGCTTGCTCATCGAAACGTACAGGAGGTCGACGTGCAGCGGTCGCGAGGTCACCGGATCGCGCTGCACCTCCTTCATGAGGACCTTGCAACTCGGCCGGCTATCACCGTCCACCTTGAGATCGATCAGCATGGTGCCGCCCGTGGCCTGGCGCAGCACCCTCTCGAAGATGCGCATCTCGACCGCGATCTTCACGCTCGCTTCACCCGGACCGTAGACGATCCCGGGAAGCATTCCCGCCTGGCGCACCCGATGCGCCGCCCCTTTGCCCGTCTCTGTTCGCAGCTGAGCCGCAAGTTCCACCAATGCCATCTTCCCACACCTCCATCACGTCGCCGCCCGTGTGTGCCTCGGTTCGCGCAGCCTTCCGACCGTCAAACGAACAGGCTCGACAGTGACCGTTCCTCATGGATTCTCAGAATTGCTTCGCCGAAGAGCTCGCCCACCGAGAGCATCTTGAATTGGCCTCCGAGGCGTTGCTCCTCTTGTGGAATCGTATCCGTGATGACGACCTGCTCCAGCTCAGCCGCCTCCAGGTTCTTGAGCGCATCGCCCGAGAAACACGCGTGCGTGCAGCTCGCGAAAATCCCCTCTGCGCCCTTGGCGCGCAGCGCCAGGGCAGCGTTCTTGAGGGTCCCCGCGGTGGAGATGAGATCGTCGATGAGCAACACGTTCATTCCCGCCACGTCGCCGATGATCTCCATCGCCTCCGAGACATCGGCGCTCGTGCGCCGCTTGTTGACCACCGCGAGCGAGGCATTCAGACGCTTGGCGAAGGCGCGCGCCATCTTGATGCCGCCCACATCCGGGCAGGCCACGGCCAGGTTCGGAATGCGTTTCTGCTCGAAGTAGCGTCCCAGGACCGGTTGCGCGTAAAGGTGGTCGAAGGGGATGTCGAAGAACCCCTGGATCTGCGGCGAGTGCAAGTCCATCGTCAGGACGCGATCGGTTCCCGCCACGGTGATCAGATTGGCGACCAGCTTTGCCGAGATGGGCGCCCGCGGCCGGTCCTTCCGATCCTGGCGGGCATAACCGAAGTACGGGATCACCGCCGTCACGCGATCGGCGGATGCGCGCCGCGCGGCATCGATCATGATCAGCAACTCCATCAGGTTCTCGACCGGGGGAAAGGTGGGCTGAAGGATGAAGATGTCGCAGCCGCGAATGTTCTCCCGAATCTGCACGTGGATCTCTCCGTCCGCGAAACGGGAGACCTCGATCTTCCCCAAGGGAATCCCGATCTTGCCGGCGATGCGTTCTGCCAGCGCCGGATTGGCGTTGCCCGCGAACAATCGCAGCGAATCGATCATGAATCCACTCCCTAACCCTGAAGGCACCCGTCGACTCGGACGCGTTTCCGAGACTCTGGGGCGGGCGGACTCGAACCGCCGAATGCAGGGACCAAAACCCTGTGCCTTACCAACTTGGCTACGCCCCACTACACAAAACAGCTATTGTATTCCGCCAAGGGGTCCGAAGCCAACGGGAATTTTCGGGCCGCTCCCCCGGGAGGCCCGGCCGTTCACCGGGCCGGGCACTCGACGCCGCGGCGGGCGAATCGGCGTAGGTACCATCCGCACACACAGATTGAGGCCGCCAGCGGTGTTGCGCTGGCGGCCTCGAGCCGTCTTGCCGACCCTCGGGCGGATGCTAACTCACGAGGGGTTGACTCTCCAGCTCCAGACGATACCGACTCAGGATCTCCTCTTCGATCCAGCGCCGGGTCTCGTTGTTGATGGGGTGGGCCAAGTCCTGGAAGGTCCCGTCGGGACGCTTCCGGCAAGGCATGGCGACAAACATGCCTCTGTTGCCCTTGATTACCTTGAGCCCACGGATGACAAAGCAGTTGTCCAGGGTGATGCTCACAAAGGCTTTCAGTTTCTCATCATCCCGGACCGAGATTCGAACTTCCGTGATCTTCATGGACTCACCACCTTGCAATTGAGGGGTCACTGAAGACGTCGGCGCGCCAGTGCATCCACCGTCGACGCTCTCGACACCGCGTCCTCTTTGCGGACCGACATCCGTGTACAATCCGCAGGCCTCTAGTCCCCTGTTTCGATCCACCCCCTTCCCGTCGGTCTGACCGGGAGCACACACCACCCGCGACGCCGGCCCTCCGTTTGCACCCGTCGGGTCGTCTCGGGGTCGGAAGGGAAGCCTATCCAGGCTGAGCCACTGCCTGCCATCCTTACTCCGGCGAGACCAGCGGCAACCAAGTGGGACCTTAGCTGGTTTGTCTCAGGCCTCAGCTTCCCTGCAGGCTCCTCAAGGTCATTGAAACCTCCTGTCACCACCGAAAGAAGGTTTCGCTTCGCTAAGAACTGCAGGAGCATCCTAATCTGCCGCTCATGGGGTGTCAACCTTGATGTTGCATGGGCGTAAACCCCGGCCGTCGCACTGCGCCATTGTGGTACGACGACGGTCCATTCCGAACTCGAAAGCTGGGACACCGGCTCGAGAATCTCTCCCCGCCCGGTGCAGCGCTGCGCGCCACCGCGAACGAAGAAGGGAACGTCCGAACCCAGATGCGCGGCGAGTCGCTCTAGATCCTCCTCGTGTAGTCCCAAGTCCCAAATCAGATTGGCGGCCCCGAGTGCACAGGCGGCGTTGGAGCTGCCGCCACCCAGACCGGCACCGACCGGGATTCGTTTACCCAGGATTGCGCGCATGCCGCGCTGTTCGCCGCACTCGGCACGCAGGAGGGCGAGCGCTTTGTAGACGAGATTCAGTTCACCGCCGGGCACGTCATCGGCATCGCATTCCACGATGATCTCGCTCTCCTTGCGCGGCTCGAACAGGAGGTCGTCGGCAAGATCGATGCTCTGCAGAACGGTGTCGACTTCGTGGAAGCCGTCGGGTCGTCTCCCCAAGACGGCGAGATACAGATTGAACTTCGCGTAGGAAAGGAAACGTCGCATCGCCCGTCCTGCCGTCCGTCGTCTGCGCATCCGCGGGGTGAGCTACTCCAGGTAGAGGATGAGCAGAATGATCAGTCCCCACAGCGCGACATTCAGTAAGAGCGGTCCGTCGGTCAAGAGAATCTCGGCGGGCGCCCCGCCCTTCCCCTTGCGATAGACCAGGTAGAGGTAGCGGAAGATCCCGTAGACCACGAAGGGAATGGTGTAGAACATCCGCTCGGGGGGCGCGTGCAGCTCGCCGGTCGGCATGAGCGTGTAGAGCGCATAGGCCAGGATGGTCGAGCTGGTCACGACCGGGACGAGCTGATCGAGCAGCTCGGGCGAGTACTCGACCAAGATCGTGCGGTGCTTCCGCGCATCTTCGGAGAGCGTTATCCGCTCGTGGCGCCGTTTAACGACCGCCAGGAAGAGCGCCAGGAAGAGCGTACAGACCAGCAGCCACGGAGACAGCTCCGGACGGGGCGAGAGGGCCTCCACGCCGGCGGTCGCGCGCAGCAGGAAGAGAACGGCGATCCCCATCACATCGAGCAGCACGATGCGCTTCAGAACGAGGGAGTAGAAGACGCTGATCAGGAAGTAGGCGGCCGCGACCGCGACGAATCGCGGACTGAGGAAAAAGGCGCCCCCCAACCCGGCGATGACGAGCAGCACCATCGCGACCCGCGCCACCGCCCCGGTCAGACGACCGGACGCCAGCGGACGCAGGCGCTTGCGGGGATGGTAGCGATCCGGCTCGAGATCCCGCAGGTCGTTGAAGATATACCCCGCCGAGGAGAGCAGACAGAAGCAGACGAACGCGATCAGCGCCCGCAGGAGCTGTTCGGGCACGTTCACCTGGAGCGAGAAGACCACGCCGGCGAGGACCACGCCGTTCTTGGTCCACTGCCTGGGTCTCAGTTCTTCGAGCAGCGCTTTGAGCACGGCTACGCCTCCGCGAAATAGGCTTCCAGCCCCTCGTTCCAGTGGGGCAAGATATGCCCAAAGGTCAGCTCATAGCTGCGCGTGTCGAGCACGCTGTAGGGCGGCCTGGCAGCGGGCCGGTCAAGCGCGTCACTGCCGATGGGTTCGGCCGCGTCCGGGTTCTCTCCCGCCGCCTTCAGGATCGCCCGGGCGAACTCGAACCAGCTCGTCTCCCCGGCCGAAGCGACGTGGTAGATCCCGTAGTTGCCGGAACCCACCATGCGCGCCAGCGCGCGCGAGAGATCGCCGGCGTAAGTGGGACGACAGACCTGGTCGTGAACCACCTTGACGCGCCCATCCCGGCGGTGGGCGGCGAGGATCGCGGCGACGAAGTTCGCCCCCCCGGGACCGAAGAGCCCCGAGGTTCGCACCACGTAGTGCGCCGCGAGCAGGCTCGTCACCGCCCGCTCGCCGCCCAGCTTCGAGCGACCGTACACGTTGATCGGATCCGGATTGTCATACTCGCGATAGGGAGACGCGGCGCGACCGTTGAAAACGTAGTCGGAGGACAGGACGGCCAGCTCGGCGCCCACCTCGCGCGCCGCCAGCGCGACATAGCGCGTGCCCAGCGTGTTGACCTCGAAGGCGGCCTCGGGACGCTGCTCGCAGACGTCGACCTGGGTGAGCGCCGCAAGGTGCAGGATCACGTTGGGCCGTTCGGCAGACACGTAGGCGCGCAGCGCGGAGAGATCGCGCACGTCGAGATCCTCGAGATCGGTCGCGAGCACCTCGTGGCGGGGCTCGAGTTCCAGACGAAGGGCCTGTCCGAGTTGACCGGCCGCACCGGTGATCAGGATCTTCATGGTCACGCCTGCTCCAGCGCCGCCCGCAGCAGCCGGCGGGCTTCCTCGAGCGCTTCCGGCACGCGCGCGCGATCGGCGGCGCCACCGAGCGCCATATGCGGCCGGCCGCCACCGCTCCCACCGGTCACGCCGGCCACGGCGCGCACCAGCTCATCGGCGCGGATCTTCTTGGCCTTGGCCAACTCGTCCGTGATCACCGCGAGAAAGCTCGTCTTCGGCCCGATCTCGGCGCACAGCACCGCACCGCCCGAACCCAGGCGCTGGCGGACGCGGTCGCCCAGCTCACGCAGTTCGTCGACCGACCCGGCCTGTACACTGCCGACGAGGAAGCGGTGGTCGCCGACTTCCTCGGCGCCGGAGAGCAACGTATCGAGATGCGAGACGCCCTCGCCCCGGCGAGCCTTGGCGAGACCCTTGCGCAGACTGCTGACCTCGCGCATCAGTCCCTCGATCTTGCCCGTGACCTCATCGGCGGACGCACCCAGCATCCGGCGCGCGTCGGTGAGCCGCTGGCGCAGCCTCTGGACCTGGCCGATGGCGGCTTGCCCGCAGACCGCTTCGATGCGGCGCGTCCCGGCCGCGACGGCGCTCTCCTCGAGGATGACCAGCGCGCCGATCTGACCGGTCGCAGCGACATGCGTTCCGCCACATAGCTCCTCGGAGAAACCGGGTATGCGCACGCGGCGCACGGACTCGGCGTCGTATTTTTCGCCGAACAGGGCGGTGACACCCTCCCGGATGGCGTCGTCGTAGGTCGAGAAGCGCACCTCCACGGGCACGTTCGCCTGAATCATCTCGTTGGCGATCCGCTCCACCTCCTCCTTCTCCGCTCCGCTCAGCGCCGAGAAGTGCGTGAAATCAAAGCGCAACCGCTCGGGCGCGACCAGCGAGCCGGCTTGGGCCACGTGGTCGCCGAGGACCCGCCGCAGGGAGGCCTGCAAAAGATGCGTCGCCGTGTGGTGCTGGCGGATTGCATCCCGACGTTCGGCATCGACACGGGCCTGCCAGGTGCGCTCCGCATCGGCCAGGAGGGCCGTGTCGGATGCCGCAGCGGCGACGATGTGCCGCACCTCCGCACCCGTGCGCAGCGTGTCGACGACCTCCAGCCGTACGTCGTTCGATCGCAACTCGCCGGTGTCGCCCAGCTGGCCGCCGCTCTCTCCATAGAAGGGCGTTGAATCGAGGATCACCACGATCCGGTCGCGGGCCTCCGGCACCTGGGCAAAGCGGCGCACGCGGCAGCCCGCGACGTCCGGGGTCTCATGGCCCCGGAACCTGGAGTGCTCACCCTCGCTGACCACGGTCCACTCCAGCCCGGCGGTATCCTGTCCGAACGTCGCCGCGGCGCGCGAGCGCTCCTTCTGCTCCGCCATGTGGTGTCCGAACCCCTCCTCGTCCACGCGGAGGTCCTGCGCATGAGCCATGTCGCGGATCACGTCGAGCGGCAGGCCGTAGGTGTCGTAGAGCACGAAGGCCTCTTCACCCGGCACCGTCCGGGATGCGTCCTGCTCCGCCCGGCGCAGAATCGACTGCAGTCGCCCCAGCCCCTGCTCGAGCGTCGCGCGGAATCGCTCCTCTTCGTTCTCGAGGGCGAGAATCGCTCGTTCCCGGCCCTCGGCGACCTCCGGATACGGGCCGCGCATCATCTCGACGACCGGATCGACGAGCTTGCAGAGGAACGGCTCGGTGATCCCCAGGGTGTGGCCCTGGACGTAGGCGCGTCGGATGAGCCTGCGGATCACGTAGCCGCGCCCCTCGTTGGCCGGCAGGACCCCCTCGCCGAGCGCGAAGGTCAGCGCGCGCACGTGATCGGCGATGATGTTCAGCGCGACCTCGTTTCCTTCGTAGGGTTGGTCGCACACCTCGGCGGCCCGCTGGATGAGAGGCCCGAAGAGGTCGGTGTGAAAGATCGAGGTCTTCCCCTGGAGGACCATCGCGAGGCGCTCGAGCCCGATGCCGGTGTCGATGCCGCGATGTTTCAGCGGGCGGTCAGTGCCGTCGCTCTGGCGGTCGAACTGCGGGAAGACGAAGTTGCCCACCTCGACGAAGCGATTGCAGTCATCCCCCGGCTTGGCGTCAGGTCTGCCCCGATCGACTTCGGGACCGAGGTCGTAGTAGAGCTCCGAACAGGGACCACAGGCACCGGTGCCTCCCGCCGGGCCCCAGAAGTTGTCGTCCGCACCCAGTCGCACGACCTTCTCCTCCGGCAGGCCGATCTCGTGCCGCCAGACGTCGTAGGCCTCGTCGTCGTCGGTGAAGACCGACGCGGTCAGCCGCGCAGCGTCAATGCCGTAGACCTGGGTGAACAGCTCCCAGTTCCAGCGGATGGCCTCGCGCTTGAAGTAATCGCCGAAGGAGAAGTGGCCCAACATCTCGAAGAAGGTGTCGTGGCGCGGCGTGCGCCCCACCTCGTCTATATCGGTGACGCGGAGACATTTCTGCACGGTGACCGCACGGGTATAAGGCAGTTCCTGTGTGCCGGCGTAGAGATCCTTGAACTGCACCATCCCGGCCGAGGTGAAGAGCAGGGTCGGATCGTCATGCGGAACGAGCGGCGCGCTCTTGACGAACTTGTGGTCCTTGCTCTGGTAGAAGTCGATGAATGTCTGGCGGATCTCATTGGCGTTCATCGCTTGCGTCGTACCTCTTCCGCGCCCGGCCCGCGCACATCCTCGCCTGACCCGTCGCCCGCGGCCTCCAGCTTCTCGAGGGTCGCGCGCACCACGCCGCCACCGAAGCCGCGCCGCGCGAGGAAGCTCGCGGCCTGCACCCGGCGCCTCTCGGCCCTCCAGCGTGGCCACCGACGAGCGGCCGCCTGCCAGGCCATCTGCTCGTCATCCCAGGGAGGATCACAGGTCGCGAGCGCCTCGCGGGATGTGTCGGAGTCCACGCCCCTTTTTCGCAGTTCGCGCAGCACCGCACTGCGCGACATCGGATGGAGGCGTCGCCGGTCGCGCAAGAAGAGATCGGCGAATCGGCGGTCATCGACCAGTCCGGCTTCGGCGGTTTCGTCGAGCGCGCGGTCAATCAGGGCCGGCGCGTGTCCGCGGCGGCGCAGGTAGCGGGCCACCTCCTGCCGGCTGTGCTCGCGAACCCGCAAGTAGCGAAGGAGATCCAGGCGCACTTTCTCGGTCGCATCCTGCGGTGGACTCACCGGCTCTTCTCCGCCCGACTGCCGGCGGCCGCCGTGCTCCGCGGCGTCTTGGCCGGCGCCGCGCCCTGGGCTCCGTTCCCGGCCTCGCCC
Source organism: Candidatus Eiseniibacteriota bacterium (assembly GCA_030601305.1). Taxonomy (GTDB): domain Bacteria; phylum Eisenbacteria; class RBG-16-71-46; order CAIMUX01; family WJJG01; genus JAUVTV01. The sequence goes on from JAUVTV010000006.1 coordinate 26,768, forward strand.
TCCTTCGCAGCCGCATCTTCCTTCTTCGCTTCGGGGGCGAGACCCATTTTCACGCGAACCTCGCTTTCCAGCCTCCCTGCCATGGTCGCGTTCTCGCGCAGGGTGCGGCGCGCGTTCTCGCGCCCCTGCCCCAGGCGTTCCTCTCCGTAGGAGAGCCAGGTTCCCGCGCGCGAGATCAAGTCGGCCTCGAGCCCCAGATCGATCAGCTCGCCGGTGCGCGAGATCCCCTCGTCGAACATGATGTCGAACTCCGCGCTCCGGAAGGGCGGCGCGACCTTGTTCTTGACGACGCGGACCCGCGTGCGGTTCCCGACCACCGTGTCGCGTTCCTTGATCGAGGCGATCTTGCGGATGTCGAGGCGCATCGAGGAATAGAACTTCAGGGCATTGCCACCGGTGGTCGTCTCCGGGTTGCCGAACATGACGCCGATCTTTATGCGCAGCTGATTGACGAAGACCACCGTGCAGCGCGACTTCGAGATCGACCCGGTCAGCTTGCGGAGTGCCTGCGACATGAGTCGCGCCTGCAAACCGACGTGCGCATCGCCCATCTCGCCCTCGATTTCGGCGCGCGGCACGAGGGCCGCGACCGAATCGATGGCGATGATGTCCACGGCGCCGCTGCGCACCAGCTGGTCGGCGATCTCGAGGGCCTCCTCGCCCGTGTCCGGCTGCGAGACGTGCAGATTCTCGATATCCACGCCGATGAGCTTCGCGTACGACGGCTGCAGCGCGTGCTCGGCGTCGATGAAGACCGCCGTGCCGCCCTGCTTCTGACACTGCCCGATGATGCTCAGCGTCAGCGTGGTCTTGCCCGAGGACTCCGGGCCAAAGACCTCGATGACGCGCCCGCGCGGAATGCCGCCCACCCCGAGGGCCTGATCCAGGCCGATCGAACCGGTGGAGATGGCATCCGGTTGCACGGCCATCGAATCGTCGCCCAGCTTGAGGATGGACCCCTTGCCGAACTGCTTCTCGATCTGGGCCAGCGCGAGTTCCAGGGCCTTTGCCTTCTGCTTGGCTGTGTCGCTCACCATCCTGATCTCCTCTCCCTCAAGCCCCGGCCGCAGCTAATCGTGCGGCTCGCGGGCAGACGCGGTTTCGAGCGGCGTATAGACGGGGCCCCGGGGTGTCAGCACGCTTTTCATGAGAACGATGCTCGAAATGCTAAAAGCCGCCCGCGGAATTGTCAAACGGTCGCTCAGCGCGTCCCACGACACGGCGCGTCCGCGGCGTACGCGCCCGAGGGTCACGTGGGCCTTGAACGGCTTGTCCGGCCGCCCAAAACCCGCGCGAATGAGCCCGTGGTTCACCTCGCGCGCAAGGGCCGTCAGCTTGCCGCTTTCATCCTCCAGCCCCAGCCAGACCACCTGGATCCGTCGTGCCGAGGGAAAGGCGCCGAGAGCACCCCACATCGTGGCCACCGGCGCGAAGGTCTCATGCAGTGATCGTACGCATCCGGACGCGCGCTCGCGCTGCTCGCCATCCAGATTGCCGAAGAAGCGCAGCGTGATGTGGAGGTTCCCTGGATCGACCCACTTGACATCCCCCCGCGCGGAACGCGGACGCAGTTGCCCGAGCGTCTCGGCGGCGGCCTCGACGGCCGCGGGCGGCAGGGTCAGGGCCAGGAAGGCCCGCGTCGCCTCACCCATGCTGCCTCCGGCGCTCCCCGCTCCACAGCAGGTCCAGGCGGTCCAGGAGGAGGAGTCTTAGCATGTTCAGGGCCACGGTGACGCAGCGTTCCTGGACCGTGTCGCGATCCCCCCCGAAGTGATCGCGCAAGCTCCTCCCGCGACGCGCGTCACTCATGCCGAAGTAGACCAAGCCGACCGGCTTGTCGGCGCTGCCGCCACCGGGTCCGGCGATGCCGGTGGTCGAGATCGCGACGTCGGCGGAGAGGATCCGCCTGGCCCCGGCGGCCATCTCCTCGGCCGTCTTGCCGCTCACCGCACCGAAGGACTGCAGCGTCGCGGCCGAGACGCCGAGCACGGCCTCCTTGACGCGGTTGTCATAGGCCGTGACCGTGCCGCGGAACACGCGCGAGCTGCCCGGAACACGTGTCACTGCGGCCCCGACGCGTCCCCCGGTCACCGACTCGGCGAGTCCGAGGGTGAGCCCGCGCTCGGCGAGGAGTGCCACCACGCTCTCCTCGAGGGCCACCTGTCCCCGACCGTAGAGGGCCGCCCCCAGTCGCTCGGCGATCCGCTCGACGGTTGCCTCGAGCTCCCTGACATCCCGCTCGCTCTCGCGAATCCAGAGGCGCAGGTCGACGCGCCCCGGCGCGGGGAGGAAGCTGCAGCGGACGCCCTCGCCCAGCTGCGGCATGACCCACTCGGCGAGCGCGGTCTCGGAGACCCCCACCGTGCGCAATGTCTCGCTGCGCACGCGGCCGGCGAGGTTCTCACGGCGCAGGAGGGGGACCACCTCGTCGACGAGCATCTGTCGCATCTCGGCCGGCACCCCGGGGAGCGCGAAGAGGAAACAACGGTCCGTGCGCAGAAAGAGCCCGGGCGCGACGCCTACGCGGTTCTCGAGCGGCTGGACGCCCGACGGCACCAGGGCCATCGCCTCGGCGGCAGGACTCATGGTGACGCCCCGGGCTTCGAACTTCGCCCGCAGGGTGGCCAGGAGAGGCTCGCGGAAGATCAGCTTGCGGCCGAGAGCCGACGCCATCACGCGCCGGGTGACGTCGTCGGGCGTCGCGCCGAGCCCCCCGGTCATGATCACCAGGGCCGAGCGCTCGAGCGCGCGGGACAAGACTCGGCCGAGCGCCTCGCGCTCGTCGGGGACAACCGTGTGCTGGACGAGGGCAATCCCCTCGCGGGCAAGCAGATCGGCGATCACACTGAAGTTTGCGTCCAGCGTGTGCCCGGCCAGGATCTCGGTCCCGACGGCAACGGTTTCAGCTTGCATGGGTCTCCCCTCGAGCCCCCGGTCACGCGCCGCTCGCGTCACCTCGAATCAGGCGAAGGGTAACAGAACGCCGGCCAGGAGGAGAAGCAGCATGGCGTATGCGCCCGCCATCAGGTCGTCGGCCATCACGCCCATACCCGACGGCAGGCTCTCGAGCTGGTAGGCCGGTGGGGGTTTCAGGACGTCCAGGATGCGAAAGAGGACAAACGCCGCGACGAGATGCAGTCCGTCCCAGGGGATGAGAAGCGTGGCCATCAGCATCCCCGCCACCTCGTCGATCACGATGCAGCGCGCGTCGGCGCCATAGCGGCGCTCGGTGTGATCGGCGCTGAACGTCCCCAGCACGGAGACCGCCACGAGAAGAACGAGGCGAACCCACAAGGGCACCGCCCCGGCGAGCAGCATGAGAAGCGCGACCAGTGCGGACGCGAAGGTCGCCGGAGCCTTGGGGAAGAAGCCGGTTCCGAAGAAGGTGGAGAAGGCCGTGCGCGGATCCGCGTCGAATCCGCCGATCGGCTTCTCGACCGGTCCCCGGGTCTTCATCGCACGATCTCCTTCTCGGTCTCGCCCAGCTCCATGACCACGGCGGTGACAATCGTCTTGAGGGTTTCCACCACGCCCGCGCCCGAGACCGCCGATGCTGTCCGGGTCGGCCACCCGGGCGTATTCAGCAACTGCTCGAGCTGGCCGACCGACACGGCGCCCGGGAGATCACGCTTGTTGTACTGCAGCACCAGGGGAATCGATTCCAGACGCCGGCACGTGAGCGCCAGGTTGGCGCGCAGGTTCTCGAAACTGACCCGATTCCAGAAGAGCTGAGCAGGGTGACTGTCGGCCACGAAGACGATGCCGTCAACGCCCTGCAGGATAATCTTGCGGCTCGCGTTGTAGCGCGGCTGGCCCGGAACGGTATAGAGGTGGAAGCGGGTGCGATACCCGAGCACCTCGCCCAGATCGAGCGGCAGCAGATCGAAGTAGAGCGTCTGATCGCCCGTCGTCGCGAGGCGCGTCAACTGCCCGGGCCGGCGGGTCGCCTGGCGCGCGTGGAGGACCTCCAGATTGGTCGTCTTCCCGCTGAAGCCGGGACCGTAGTAGACGATCTTGCAGTCGATCTCGCGGGTGGCGCAGTTGAGGAATGCCATGGGCGCGCCCCGCGGTCTCAGGATGTCTCGCCGAAGATGCTGTCCACGCGCCTCAATGCCTCGCGACCGAATCCGTCTTCCAGAGCCGCGCCGCGCGGCGCGGACCTCTCGCACCCCTCGCGGACGGTGTGGGCCAGGGATGGCAGCGCGCGGCGCACGGCATAGCGCACGAGGCCCAGTGTCGTCTCGCGGTCGAAGACGGCAGCCAAGATGGTTCCTTCGGTCACCTGGGTCAGATAGAGGGAGAACTGCTCACCCTGATGGTAGACGGTGTGGAAGGCATCCTCACCGAGGATGCGGGCCAACTCGCGGGTGGCGCAGAAGTCGGCCGCCATGAGGGAGACGAAAGTCGTCAGGTCGAACTGGGGAGCATCACCGGCAAGGGTGATCATGCGCCCGGCGGAGTCCATGAGAATCACCGATCGGCCCGCTGCCGCTTCCAGAAGACAGTCCATCTGGGCTTGCAGAACGGCCAAATCGCCGCCGAAACCCTCCCATCGGATCTGCACCATGGCATTCCCCCCTCTGATGCAGCGTTTCCGACGGAGCCGCCGCCACCGGCTGCTGGACCTCGAGTGCGTGGCAGGGAGACAGCCGTCCATCGGGAGCAATACACGGACGGATCGTCGAGCCCAGGTCCGGACGTATAGTGGGCAGGCTGCGAGAGTTGTCAAGTGTATTCGCGTACGCGAACCTAGATCTCCCGACGGCCCTCGAGCGCGCGAGAGAGCGTCACAGAATCGGCGTGCTCGAGATCGGAACCGACCGGGACGCCGCGGGCGATGCGGGTCACCTTGATCGGCAGGCCCTGCAGCAGTTCGCGGATGGCATGGGCGGTGGCCTCTCCGGGTGCGGTGGGATTCGTGGCAATGATCAGTTCGCGAAAAGCTCCCTGGCGCACCCGCTCGAGGAGTTCGCGAAAGCGGATCTGTTCGGGCCCAACACCCTCCGCGGGAGCCAGGACGCCGCGCAGAACGTGATAGAGCCCGCGATACTGAGCGGTGCGCTCAAGGACGACGACGTCGCTGGGTTCCTCCACGACGCACAGCAGGTTGTGGTCACGTTTGGCATCCCCGCACAGGTAGCACGGCTGCGTCTCGGCGATGTTGCCGCACCGGTCGCAGTACGACACCTCGGTGCGGACGCGTTCGATGGCCTTGGCCAAACCGAGCGCTTCCTCTGGGGGAACGCGCAGGATGTGGAACGCCAGGCGCTGAGCCGTCTTGCCGCCGATGCCCGGCAGGCGCGAGAACTCGCGGATGAGCGCTTCGAGGTGACGGGAGCTGAACTGCATCGCGCACGACTCTCGGGGATTCGGGTGTCTAGGTCATGCCGGGCATCGGGAAGCCGCCCGCCACGCGACCCATCTCGGAGCGAATCATCTCGTCGACGCGCGCGTGCGCGTCGTTGACCGCCGCGGTGACGAGATCTTCGAGCATCTCGACGTCCTCGGTGTCCACCACGGTGGGATCGATCTTCACCGAAAGCACCTCGTGCCGGCCGTTGATGACCACCTTGATCATGCCCCCGCCCGCCGAGCCCTCGACGCTCTTGGCGGCCAGCTCCTCCTGGACCTCCATCATCTTCGACTGGGTCTGCTGGAGCTGCTTGAGCATCTTGCTGAGATCCTTCATGCCATTCCCTCGTCTAGTGGGCCGGGCCCACGATGTCCCCGTCCATCAACCGTGCAATGCGACGGGCGCCATCGCATTCGCGCGCCGTCGGCGATTGCCGATCTTCACCGGCTCGCCGCTCTGTCGAGCTCGTCTCCGCACCCGGCGGCGTACCCATCCGGGAGTCGCCCCCCACTGCGGACACCGCCTCGGCCGCGGAGATGATCCGGATGCCTAAGGGCCGTCCCAGGGCCTCCTCGAGCGCGCGCAAGATCAGGCGCCGATTAGTGGTCTTTTCGACTTGATCGCGCTTGAACCCGTTGGTGTCGTCGAGGACGACATTGACGCGCCCCTCGCTGACCCCCACGGCCTGGCTCATGTGCAGGCAGGAACCAAGGAACGCGCGTCTCTCCCGCACGCGCTCGACAACGCGCAGCCATGTGTCGGCGAGGCTGCCGGCAAGCGGGGCGTCGGTCGCCATGACCGCGGGCTCGGCCGTCCCCGGCGCCGCCTGCTGGCTCCCGCGGGAAGCGTCCTTGACCCCCGGCGAGGCATTTCCGGCCCCCGGCGCGGCATTACCGGCCCCCGGCGCGGTACTCCCCCCCCCCGGCGCGGCCCTC
>JAUVTV010000195.1 GCA_030601305.1 Candidatus Eiseniibacteriota bacterium
ATCAATGCCATGTGCCGTCTGCCTTTCCAAGCTGGACCGATGAGCCATCCAGCGTCCACCCCGAGGATGGACGCCACTGTCACCTCGGAGGTGCCTCCGAGCTAGCCCCTCCAAACCGAAACAAGACTGATGATCATACTACTCGCGGGACCTCTTCCGGAAGGGGGTCATTGCTTATGCAGGTTTGAGACTGAAGTTGCACCCTGTCCCCTCGGCCCTCGTGCCCGCTCGCAGCCCGTGGCAGAAGTCATCCGGGCTGCTGGAGCGACACCTATAGATGTATCGGTAGGGGCTCGAAGAATGTTGATCGCTGGCTGTAATCGCTTCTATTGATAGGAATACGCCCGGATCGCCCGTCCGCCGCGCGGACCCGGCGGCGGAACCCACTGCGCCGTAAGTTGTTCCTCAAGCCTAACCGCGGTAGGAGGGTCGATGAAATGCGAGCCGAACCAGGGGATGCTCGGGACATAGATGGATGTAGTCGGGCTGCCGATCTGGCAGGTTTCCCGGGGCGGGCGATGCGGCGGCTGGGCCGTCCGGGCGCCCTGGCGCTGATGGTGGGGATGATGATGGCAAACCCAAGCTGCGGAGGTTCTTCGGACTCCGGTGAGGGGATCTCTCAGGCGCGTCACACGAACCGCCTGATCCACGAGAAAAGCCCCTATCTACTCCAGCACGCGCACAACCCGGTGGACTGGTATCCGTGGGGAGAGGAAGCGCTGCGCAAGGCGCGCGAGGAGGACAAGCCCATCTTCCTCTCGATCGGCTACTCGACGTGTCACTGGTGTCACGTGATGGAGCACGAGTCGTTCGAGAACGAGGAGATCGCGGCGTTCCTCAACGAGCACTTCGTGCCGATCAAAGTCGATCGCGAGGAACGGCCCGATCTCGACAACCTCTACATGACCGCTGTGCAGGCGATCACCGGGCGCGGCGGTTGGCCGATGTCGGTGTTTCTTACGCCGCAGCTCGAACCGTTCTTCGGCGGCACTTACTTCCCGCCCGACGACCGGTGGGGCCGGCCGGGGTTCATGAGCATTCTCACGCGCATCGATTCGGCGTGGCGCACGGATCGGACGAGCCTCCTGTCGAGCGCGGAGCGGGTGACCGACTTCGTGCGCGAGCAGGCGACGGGCGCATCCACCGGCCGCCCGGATGCAATGCCCACGGAGAAGGTCTTGGAGCAGGGGTACGAAAGCCTGCGCCAACGGTTCGATGAAACGCTGGGCGGATTCGGAGAAGCGCCCAAGTTTCCCACCCCCCACAATCTGACGTTTCTCCTTCGCTATGCCAAGCGAACCGGAAGCGCCGAGGCGCTGCGCATGGTGACGCGCACGCTGGATGCGATGGCCGCCGGCGGCATCCACGACCATCTCGGCGGCGGCTTCCACCGCTACTCGACCGATGCTGAGTGGCTCGCGCCGCATTTCGAGAAGATGTTGTACGACCAAGCGGGTCTCGCGCGGGCCTATACCGATGCCTACCTCACGACGGGTGACAAGCTCTATGCGCGCGTGACGCGCGACATCTTAGACTACGTTCTCGCGTATCTCACCGATCCCGCAGGCGGCTTCTACAGCGCCGAAGACGCCGACAGCGAAGGCGAGGAGGGCACCTTCTACGTCTGGACGCCTGAACAGATTCGTGAGGTGCTGGGGGAAGACATTGCCGAGCGGTTCTCGCGGGACTTCGACGTGACGGCCGGCGGCAACTGGGAAGGCAAGAGCATCCTCCATCGCGCGGCGTGGGGCGAGCCGCTGCTGGGCGAGCTGGAGGACGCACGTCGCAGTCTTCTCGAGGCGCGTGATGCGCGCCCGCGTCCCCATCGCGACGAGAAGATCATCGTCGCCTGGAACGGCTACATGATCGAGGCGTTCGCCCGCGCCGGGCGGGCGTTGAGAGAACCGCGCTACATCGAAGCCGCACGCCGGGCCGCGGACTTCATCGAGAAGGACCTGTGGCGTGACGGACGGCTGCTGCGCTACCACTATGCGGGAGCGGCCGAGGCTCTGGGCTACCTCGACGACTACGCGTATCTGGGCCGCGGATTGCTGGGGCTCTACGAAGCCACGTTCGATACGCGCTATCTCGAGCGCGCGGCGCATGTCGCGGGCGAGATCCACCGGCTCTTCGCGCGACCCGAGGGCGGCTACACCTTTTCGGGCAACGACGGTGAGAAGCTCTTGGCCGAGGTCGTCGAGACCTACGATGGCGCCTTCCCATCGGGGAATTCAGCAGCGTGCGTGCTCATGCTGCGCCTGGGACATCTCACCGCCAATCCGGAGGTGAAGGGCCGGGCGGAAACGGCCCTCAAGGCGTTCGCCGGTACGCTGACGCGGTCGCCGGCAGCCCATGTCGAGATGCTCTCTGCGTTCGACTTCGCGCTCGGGCCCGTGACCGAGGTCATCGTCGCAGGCAGCGCGGGTGACCCCGCGGTGGGCGAGCTCCTGCAGGCGATCGGCGAGCGCTATCTGCCGAACAGCGTCACCGCGTTTCATCCGGCCGAAGATGCTGGATCGATTCAGGCGCTCATCCCGTATCTCGAGACGCAGCCGGCGCTCGCCGGATCGGCGACCGCCTACGTCTGCCAGAACTACGCGTGCCAGCTGCCGGTGCACGAGCGATCGGCGCTGGTGAAGTTACTCGAGCCGTAATGCTCGTGAACCTGCTCGAACCGTGATGGAGGTACCCGAGATGCCCGAGTCGTTCTTCGAAGCCCGCAGGCCGCACGAAGGCATGGAATACGACGCCTACCTCGCGCATCTGGAGAAGGAGTCCAAGCGATCCACCGAGGGCTTGAGCGAACCCGACGCCGAGCGCGTGGAGTTCACCAGCCTGAACGTCCATCGAACACGCCGCATCATCAAGACCTACACGCCGTCGGATGAGCTCCGCGCGCTTCTGCAAGGGCTTGGGTCCCAGCTGTGGATGGTTCTCACCGCGGCGTGGTGCGGGGATTCGGCGC
>JAUVTV010000038.1 GCA_030601305.1 Candidatus Eiseniibacteriota bacterium
CGGAGACCGCCGGCGCCGCCCGCTCGTGTTCCTGGTTCATGGCCTGCAGCCAGGTCACGCGCAGCTCCGTGAAGATGCGCTCTCCACCCGCAAAGTTCCCTTCGCGGATCACCCGCAGCAGCCAATCGTAGAGGAGCAGGAGCTGATCGGCCACATCGCCGCGCTCGAAGTCGAGCGCGGACATGAGCTGCCAGACGACGCGCCGCGCCCGGCGGCGGTCGCGATTGCGGCAGGCCAGGATTCCTTGGTCATACGCAACCAGCACCAGCTGCTCGGGGCTCATCGCCTCGAGCTGCTGGCGCCGATAGGCGTCAATCCCCGGGCTGTTCATGGAGGGTGCCTCTCTACGCCGGCGTCCCCCATCCGGGGGACGCCAACTTCGAATTTCACATCCCTATGCAGCCCGAGTCCCGAGCGCTTCTACTAACGGAAGAGCCCCAGGATGGACTGCGAGTTCATGTTGGCCTGGGCCAGCATGCTGATCGACGTCTGCTGCAGGATCTGGTACTTGGTGACCTCGATGTGCTCCGCGGCCATGTCCGCATTGAAGATGCGGCTGTAGGCCGCCTCGGTGTTGGAGCGCATGACCGAGATCACGTTCTCCTTGACCGTGAACCGGTTGGCCAGCGATCCCAGTGAGGTGAGTCCCTCGGAAACCAAACCGATCGCCGCGTCGACCTCATCGAAGTAGGTGCTGTAGTTGTTGCTGTCGATGATATCGGTCCCGGTCAGGGCCGCCAGGTTGGTCATGCCCAGCGTGGCGACGTCGTAGCTCTGCGTCGTCCACGTGGTCTGACTGGCGATACCGGTCTGGAACTTGAAGCCCGTGGCGCTGCCCAGGAGCTGCACGCCGTTGAATTCCGTCTGGGCGGCAATCTCGTCGATCTCGGCAACCAGCTGAACGAGCTGCTGCGAGATCGCCTGGCGCTCGGCCGTGCCCATGCTGTCGGAGGCCGCCATGATGATCTTTTCAGTCATGGTGACCAGGATGTCGTTGACGTTCATCAACGCACCCTCGGCGACAGCGAGCATGTTCTTGGCGTGGCCCACGTTGTCGTAGACCTGCCCCAGCACCTGGTAGGTGGACCGCAGCTTCGTCGCGATCGTCAACCCAGCGGGATCGTCGCCGGCGGAGTTGATCCGTTTACCGGTGCCGATTCTCAGCTGGTGCGTCGCGAGGTTGCTGTTGACGTCCCGAAGGTTCTGAAGGATGTTCAGGCCCTGGATGTTCGACCTGATACGAGTGAGATCAATGTTTGCCATCGCGTCACTCTCCCTGCATGGGCCGCTCAGGACTCACCTGCGGTGTTCCGGCGACCGGGTTTCCGTACCCTGACCGACCTGTCGGCGGCCCGAATGCAGCGGGGGATCCAACCCCCACCAAGGATCATTAACCGCCTCCATGACCAATTTCGGCATCGGGTGGGGACTGCTTTAGCCGCCGCGCGGGAGGGCCCTGGTGGGGATCAGCCACTGCCGCATCATCTTGCGAGCACGGCGCGGCCCCTCTCGAACGGACCGCTTACTTCCCCCCCAAGATGACAGCAAGACACCCCGCCATGGGCGGGGTGCCGAATCGAGCGCCGCAGCAGCCGGTCCGTTCCAACGGAGGTCTGCCCACGGGCTGCTAGGACCCTTCCTGGCCGCGCCGCTTGCGTTTGCGGGGCTGGAGCGTGGCGGCCACCTCCTTGAGGGTGCTCGGGGAGATGCCGCTGGCGCGCCGGTTCTCCTCGAGGATCTTCTGATAGATCTCCTCGCGGTGGACGGCGATGTGCGGCGGGGCGTCAATGCCGAGCTTGACTTGCCCACCCTTGACGTCCAGGACGGTGATCTTGATCTTGTCACCGATCCTGATGTTCTCGCCCAACTTCCGTGTCCGGATGAGCATCGGTGGGTTCACTCCCTGTTACAGAACTCTCAGCCCTTGGCCCACGCACTCGCCATCGCGCTGTGGAGCGGCACGACGCGGCGACTGAGCATGGGTTCCTTGACGGAGTAGGACGCGCCGTAGACCACGACCTGCTTCGCCAGGCGATTCCGTGTGTTGAGCACGATGGGGCCCTTGAGATTGCCCGTGATCCGACCCCCGGTGTCTTCGACGGTGACGATGACGAAGATGGCGATGCTGTCGCCCTCTTCGAGATCCAGCAGGGCTTCGTCGCCGGCCGATAGCGACACGTTGTACGAGCCGGAGCAGAAGTAGAAGGGATCGGCGACCGCGAAGCCGACGTCCCGATCCTCAGCCGAAACGAACCAGACGAAGGGGCGGAACGCCTCCTCATCGATGAAGACGAACTTGCGGAGGTCTTCGAACCCCAAGAGCCCCTCCTGGAAGTGGACCATCGACTCGTCCGCGACCTCCAGGGTTCCCCATTCTCGCGTTTCGACCTTCATCCACCCCTCACTACAGGTAGTTGACCAAGGAGAGATCCATCAGATTCGCCACGGTCGAGAGGGTCGCCTCCAGGAGGACCTGCTCCTTCTGGTAGTCGATCAACGCCCGGGCCATGTCGAGATCCTCTTGCTCCGAGCGCGCCGCCTCCAGCAGCAGGCTCTCCCTGTCCACCTGCTCACTCATCGCGTCCAGTCGCGTGATCGTGCTCCCCGTGAATGCCAACGCCAGGTTGATCCGGTCGAAATCCTCTTCCAGCGTCGGCAGGAGCTCACGAATCGCTTCCTGGTCACCCGCCAACGCGGCATCTCGGATCTCTGCCGCGTGGGTCAGGTAGTCATAGCCCTCGCCGAACAGATCGGTCCCCGTGAGGTTGATCGTGAGCAGAAGCTGATCCCCGACGAGTCGTTGGACCCGCCCTTCGGTCCCCTCCCCCCGCGGCGTGATCCCGACGATGCGGCCATCCCGGTCGCGGGTGGCGATGAACGGATCGTCGCGTGTCTGAAATCCGCCAAAGATCCGGATGTCAGCATGCTGCGTGTTGGCCATCGAGAGGACCTCCTCGAGGAGCCCATCGACCTGAGTGGCCAGGGCGGTCAGGGAGTCCGTGCCGTAGGAGTCGTCCGCGGCCATCGTTGCGATTTCCTGGACCTCGATGGCGATGTCGACCAGGCGCTGGACCGCGGCCTCGCTGGAGACCGCGAACTGACGGGCCTCGTCGATGCCCCGCACGTGCTGCGTGTGAGCGCGCAGATCGCTCTTGATCGCCAGCACGCGACCCGTGGCGAAGGGATCGTCGGACGGCAGATGGATGCGGCGACCGGTGGAAATATGCGCCTGGAGGTTCTGCAGGCGCGTCCAGGCGACACTCAGCTGCGACAGCGCGGACGCGTGCAGCATGCCGGTGCTGATTCTCATCTCATCCCTCCCCCTACATGTTCATCAGGCTGTCCATCATCTGGTCGGTGACCTCCACCAGCTTGACCGCGGCCAGATAGGCCTGACGAACCTGAAGGATCTGGGTCATCTCCTCGTCCAGGGACACGCCGCTCTTGGCCATGCGCTGTTGATCGAGGGCGTCCCGCGAGATCTGCAGGCTCTCCTCCTGGAAGCGGGCCTCGCGGCTGGCAACGCCCAGACGGCCGACCATGCCGTTCCAGTACTCCTCCGGACTGGTCGCGCCGCCCGCGAGGAAGCGCTGACTGCCCAGCTGGGCCATGGCGAGCGCGATGTCGTTGTCGCCGGGCAAGCCGGAGGTCGACGCGTTGATGAGGTGCAGGTCTTCGTCGACCTCTCTCGCGAGGCGCATGTCAGACGCGTCCGTGCCGTGGAAGAAGTCCACGCCCGAAGGCCCCGCGCTGTGCAAGCTGTTGATCTGGTCGATCACCCCAACCGCCAGCGCATCGATCGCGGCCATGTATTCGGGCAGCGACTCGCGACGCATCTCCAGGAGACCGCCGAGGAACCCCTCGTCGATCTCGACCTCCTCGCCACGATCACGGTGGATCAGGATCTGGCGTGATCCGTCGGGCAGATCGTGGATGACCGCCTCCAGGGGTCTGAAGACCGCCTCGTCGAGCACCAGGGTCGATCCCACGCGAACGAACAGACTCCCGTTCTCACGTTCGCCATAGGCGATCCCGGAGAGCTCGCTCATCTGATCGAGGATGAGATCCTGGCGGTCGCGGAGGTCATTGGGGCTCACCCCGCGCAGCTCCGCCTCGCGGACGCTCGTGTTGACCGCACGCAGCTCGCCGAGGAGAAGGTTGAATTCATCCACCCCCGAGCGGATCTCCGAGTCTATGCCGTCGGCCATCTGCTGCATGCGCTGATCGAGCGTGTTGAAGCGGTGGGACAGGATGCGCCCTTCCTCGCGCACCGTGGCCCGGCGGGTCATGTCGTCGGGGCTGTTCGAGAGCTCGGCCCAGGAGGCCCAGAAAGCGTCGAGCGCAGCTCCAAGGCCGGTATCCGAGGGCTCGTTCATGATCTGCTCGAGACTCTTGAGCTTGCTGGACCGGGTGAGCCACCGTCCGTGGCTGGACATCTCGCGGCGCAGCTCGTTGTCCAGGCTGATGTCGCGCTTGCGCATGACCGATTCGAGAGCGACACCGTTGCCAAAGCTGATGGTCCCCCAGACGCTGGGGACCTCCGCGGTCAGATGCGCCACCTGGCGCGTATAACCCTCGGAGTTGGCGTTGGCGATGTTGTGCCCGATCACGGTCATCGCCGTCTGTTGGGCAATCATCGCGCGCCGGGCGATGTCGAGAGCATGGGTCAGTCCCTGCATGCACTTCTCCCCTATCCGCGCCGGTCGAGAACCGCCGGCCGAGGATCGGCGTTCATCCGGTCACCGCGGGCGCCGTAACCGACTGCCTCCGAGAGGGGCGCCACCAGGAATGCGACCTCGCGCTGGTTCCAAGCCGCCAGGCGTGTGATCAGACGCCGGTTGAGGCCTGTCTCGCGCGCCGTCTGCCGCGCGGACTGCGCGAGAGCTGCAACCTCTTCGGACACCTCCGGCATCGCGCGGATGCGTTCGTCGGCGGCCAGCTGGCGGAGGGCCAGATGGCCGGCCGGCTGCTCAAAGCCATGCGCCCGGAGTACGGTGAGCGTGTCGCGCTCATGTGCCTTGAGCGCGGCGATCTGCTTCTGAAGCTCGATGAGTTCGCTGCGGATTCCGGTGTGATCACGGCCGACGATGGCCTGGCGCAGGGTGCGCGATCGCGCCCCGATCTGTTCCAGCTGCCGCCGCTGCCGCGCCAGCAGACCCCGCACTACCGGTCCCCAATCCTTGGGTACGCCCTGCACGGTTTCCTCCTATGCAAAGACCCGTGTCATACATCGGCGCTGGTCGGTGGGATCTGAAGCGTGGGGTCAGGAGTGGCGGCTTTCAGCCGCGGGGGTGGACGCTCGCAGCCCGGATGACCTCTGCCACGGGCCTCTCCGCCTCCTCACGACGGCCGTTCATGAGTAGTCCAGGCTACTTGGCGTCCGCTGGCCAGGCCCGGTCGAAGGCGTCCTTGAGCTGCAGAACTCGCGAGACATAGCGACGGGTCTCGGCGAACGGAGGGACCCCGCCGAACTTCTCGACCCGTGCGGGGCCGGCGTTGTAGGCGGCCAGCGCGAGCCGTGCGTCGCCAAAGCGGCTCAGCAGGGAGCTGAAGTAGCGCGCGCCGCCGAAGATGTTCTCCTGCGGATCGCGCGGGTTCCTCACCCCCAGCGCGGTTGCCGTCGACGGCAGGAGCTGCATCAGCCCGACCGCCCCCTTACGCGAGACGGCATCCGGAACGGCCGCGGACTCCTGGACGATGACCGCGCGCAGCCAGTTGACGGCGACGCCCGTCTGTTGCGCTGCCTCGCGAATGAGATTCTCGAAGGGCCGTAGCTGACGTGCGTGAACCGCCGTGGGCACCCCCTCCGTCGGCCGCGGGAGCGGCAGGCGCCCTGCCGGTGCGGTGCGCGGGAGGGCCGCGACCGTCGCCGACGGGAGCGCACGGGGGAAGCTCACGCGCCGGAGGGCCGCAGGATCGCCGGATGCCTCACCTTCCGCACCCGACGCCCCGTTGTCCGCCGACGGTGGCGCCCACCCGGGGAACAGGTCGATCGACTGCGCGAGGAGCTCACCCATGTGGGTCTTCCACAGGTGGGCGTAGATCTCGCCCGAAGCGCCGCGCGGGAAGAGACCCGACTCGCGCAGCGTTTCCTCGAGCGGCTTGAGCAGCTCTCCCAGGAGGAGTGATTCGAAGGCGTTCTTCAGAGCCTGTGGATCGCTTGAGCGGATGCCGAGTCCGGGCATCGCCCGCACTTTCGGGGCCAGCGCGTGCGCGGCCGCTGTCGCCCCGCGCGCGGCCGGCGTCACCTCGCCGCTCTGATCCATGCCCACTCCCCGCGCTGGATGAAGCGGTCGGGGGGGATCCCGCGCCATGCGGGATCCCCCGGGTACGGAAGCCTGCGCCCGGTCCGCTGGCAGCTCTTCCTTTCGCACACTGCCCGAGAGAGGCCCCCCTTCCTGTGAGGGCAGGGTCTCCCGAGCGCTGTCTTATAGCACCACCAGTTCGGCTTGCAGGGCACCCGCCTCCTTAATCGCCTGAAAGATCGCAATCATGTCGCGCGAGCTGACGCCCATGGCGTTCAAGGCCTGCGCGATCTCGTCGAGCGTCGTGCCGTTGTTCAACACGGTGAAGTATCCGCCACCCGAGTGGATCCCGACGTCCGATTCACGGATCACCCGCGTCTGGCCGTCCGAGAAGGGCAACGGCTGCGCGACGCCCGTGTAGGCGTCGACGCGAATGCTCAGGTTGCCGTGCGAAATCGCCACCGGCAGAATGATGATCTCGCCGCCGGCCACGATCGTTCCGGTCCGCTCGTTGATGACCACCCGGGCGCGGGTCGACGGGGTGACGCTCAGGTCTTCGACCTGCGAGAGAAACCGGACCGCCCCGGCCAGCGAGGTATCCGGGCTGGTGATCTCCACCGTCGCCGCATCGAGTGCGCGCGCGGTGCCCGCTCCAAGCGTCCGTGTGATGACGTCCACGATGCGGTTGGCGGTCGCGAAGTCGGGCTGGTTGAGGGCGATCTCGAGCTTGCCGTTGTGCAGGAAGGACATCGGCACCTCGCACTCGACGATGGCTCCGTTGGGAATGCGCGCCACGGTCAGATGGTTGACGCTCTCGGCCGTGCCTCCCGGGCCCTCGGCGGCGAAGCCGCCCAGGGAGAGCGGACCTTGGGCCACCGCGTAGGTCCGTCCGTCCGCGCCACGCACCGGCGTCTGTACGAGGATGCCGCCCTTCAGGCTCTTCGCGTCACCCAGGGAGGAGACCAGCACGTCGATGTGGGCCCCCTCGCGCGCGAAGGGCGGGAGCGTCGCGGTGACCATCACGGCCGCCACGTTCTTCACGCTCATGTCCTCGGGCCGGATGGTGACGCCCATCGCCTCGAGAAGGCTGCTCACCGATCGCAGCGTGAATCCGGTGCCGCTCTTGTCGCCCGTGCCGGTGAGCCCGACGACCAGCCCGTAGCCGACGAGCTGGTTGTTCCGCACGCCTTGAACGTGCGCGATGTCGCGGATCTTCGAGGCGTCCGCGACCGTCGTCGCCGCACCGGCGATCAGCAATGCAATGATCAGGCTGCGCATCCGTGTCTCGCTCATGCCGCACCACCCCTTGGGCTAGAAGAACAGGTCGAGAAAGCGCGCCAGCAGACCCTGCTTGGCCGTGTTCTTGCTGGGTCCCGATCCGGTGTAGCCGATCTGCGCCTCGGACAGGAAGGTGGAGAGCACCGTGTTGTCCGACGCGATATCCTGCGGCCTCAGGATCCCGCGCACGGTGATGACGTCGGTGTCGTTGTTGATCTGCACCGTGCGACTGCCCTCGATGACCAGGTTGCCCGACGGGCGGATCTCGATCACCGTCGCGGTGACCCGCGCGTTCATCCGGCCGGCCACCGACGTCTGACCCTTGCCGTCGAACTTCTTCTCGTATTCGCCGTCCAGTCCGAAGAGCGGGATGAAGTCGAGCGCACCGACTCCCTTGCCGGCCAGCGTGGTTTCGTTCTTCTTGTTGGACTTCATCTGGGTCTGGCTGCTGGCCGTGGCGTCCTCGGCGATGATCACCGTGACGATGTCGCCGACCTTCATCGCCTTGTAGTTGGAGAAGAGGTTGACCGACCCCTCGCGCCACAGCGACTCGGCGCGCGGACTTCCCCAGGGCAAAGCGCTCGCAATGCACACGCCGAGGAGAACGAGCAGCGCTCCCCGTCTCGCTTCGATCTGCCTCATGGCATCAATACCTCCACTTCGCCGGAGCTGACCACGATCGCGCGACAGACGCGGCGTACATCGAGCGGCCGCACGCGGATCGCCTGGCCCGCGCCCCCGCTCTCGAGGGCTTCGGCGCGTGAGGCGACCGTGAGTCCCGGGCGGCGATAGATGAGACGCACGATCGCCCCCCGTTCGATCAGCGGCGCCGGCTTGAGATTCGATCGCGTGAACACCTCGCCCGAGGTCATCGCCCGCTGCAGGCACATCCCCACGGGGGCCTCCGCGAAGGCGACCTCGGCCGGCAGCTGCGTGTGCCGTGTCACGCGGCGGACCAGGTCGACCGCTCCCAGGATCTGTCGCGCGCGCAGGGGCCGCGCGGCCACCCAGACGCTGTCCTCCCAGAAGAGATCCACGGGCAAGAGGTAGTTCTTTCGGCCGGGGGAAGACTCGCGCAGTTGAAACCAATTGCGGCCGCCACCGAGATTGTCGGGCGGCAGCAGCTCGTAGCCCTTCTGGCCCTCGGCGCCGAAGTCGTGGCCCCGGGAGCACTCCCAGGAGGGCGGCGTCTCGGGGAACGCCCGCGCGACGATGTGGCCGAGCAGGGTCTGCAGCTCGGCTTCGGTGCTCACCACCCAGTGTGGCGCGCCGGATGCGGCCGTGCCCGTCTGTCCGCCGGCCACGCTTCCGGCAAGGAGGAGCGCGCCCCAGACGGCCAGCGTGCCGCAGGCGATTCTGCACCTTTCCCTATTCCGCTCGCGTGGCTTCATGCAACGCCTCCCCGCTGATCTCCCCGCCCGGTCGCGCATCTACCGCTTGAGGTTGTTCACGATGCTCAGGAGCTCCTCGGCGGTCCGCACCGCCTTCGAGTTGATCTCGAAGGCCCGCTGCGCGACGATCATGTTGATCATCTCCTGGACCACTTCCACGTTGGACCGTTCCAGGGCGCCCTGCCGGATGAAACCGAGTCCCAGCTCCCCGGGGGCTCCCACGGTGGCGTCGCCACTCGTGCCGCCCAGGCGTAGGATGTTGCCCCCCACGGCCTCGAGGCCGCTGGGATTGATGAAGCGTGCCAGGAGGATCTGACCCAGCTCGCTGGGTTCCTGCTCGTCGGGATCGGTGCGCACGAAGACGCGCCCCTCGGCATCGATCATCACCGACATGGCCTCGGTCGGCACGGTGATCTCGGGCTCGAGCGGCAGTCCGCTGGGGGTCACCAGCCGGCCGTCGCTGTCGAGACGCAGCGTGCCGTCGCGCGTGTACGCCGTGGAGCCGTCCGGCATCCGGATCTGGAAGAAGCCGTCCCCCTGAATGGCGAGATCGAGGGGATTGCCGGTGACCTCGCTGTCGCCCTGCGAGTAGACCTTGGCCGCCGAGACGAGCTTCACCCCGTGACCGACCTGGAGTGACGCGGGAGCCTCCGTGTCTCCGCCCACGGTCGGACCCGCGGGTCGCAACGTCTGGTAGAGCAGGTCCTCGAAGTCGGCGCGGTTGCGCTTGAAACCGGTCGTGTTTACGTTGGCCAGGTTGTGGGCCACCAGGTCGATGTGGAGCTGCTGCGCCATCATTCCCGAGGCCGCCGTGCGCAATGCGCGAAGCATGCTCGTCCTCCTATCTCATCTAGGCGCGGACCCACGACAGGAGCTGTCCAAGGGTCTCGTCCTGGGTCGTGAGTGCCTTCTGGTTCATCTCGAAGTGGCGGAGAAGCGTGATCATCTCCACCATGGCCTGCACCGGCGAGACGTTGGGCCCTTCGATCACGCCCTGCAGCACGCGCGCGTTCTCAGCCGCCTCGGCATCGCCGTCCGCGATGAGGAGCCCCGCGCCGGCGTGGCGCATGGGTGTGTTGGGCTCGAAACGCACGACGCGCACCCGGCCGTAGGTGCGCTCCTCGCCGCGAAGGGTGCCGTCGGAGGCGACGCTCACGGACACGTCGCCCGGCAACGTCAAGGGGCCCCCTTCCGAGAGAACCGGGAAACCCTGCGGCGTGGTCAGCGTGCCATCGGAGGAGAGCACGAAGTGGCCGGCGCGCGTGTAGCGCTCACCGTCGGGCGTGCTCACCGCGAAGTAGCCGTCGCCGTCGATGGCCAGATCGAGAGGTCGGTCGGTGACTTCCAGCACGCCGGGACGCGGGTCGATGCGGCTGACGAGCTGCAGCGAGGCCACGCCGGCCCCCGGCAGCGTGGAACGTTCCGTGTAGAGCTGTTGAAAGGCGATCCGGTCCTGGCGGAACCCCGACGTGCTGGCGTTGGCGAGGTTGTTGGCCAGGATCTCTTGCGCGAGCATCGCCGGCCGCATCCCGGCCGCGCTGGCGCGAATTCCGTTGACCATTCCTTGGTCTCCTTCCCGCCCACCGTCTGCGGGCAGGGTTGCCCCGCGCGGCCGCATCTACGGAGAGCGCCACGCCGGGTCATCCGCAGTTCCGATTTGCAAGCTGCATGCCATGGGCGGGTCAGAGGCGGCGCAGGCGGCGGGAGGGGCTCGGTCGATGCCGAGCGGGGATGGCGACGGAAGCGCGCCAACTGGCGATCGGTGGTCACGATACAGGCATCGGTCGGCACCTGTCGCGCAAGGAGGAACGGGCCTCGCCGGGCACGGGATCGGCCGAGACGTGCGCTCGCGAGAGAGATCACGTGAAGTTGTTCCTGGGAACATTCTGACCGGGGCGGCAAGATTTTCCCGCCCCCCGCGGATTACAGCATCTTCGCGACGAGCAGGGTCGTGTCGTCGTCGAGGGGCGTCGGGGCGAATTGCTGCACCGCGGAGAGCACCGCCTCCTGCAGCGCCCGCGCACTCAGCCGGCGGTTTTCGCGCGCAATCTGGTGCAGGCGCTCCTCGCCGAATTGCTCGCGACCCCGCCAGCGCTCGGTGATGCCGTCCGTATAGAGGAGAAGCACGTCGCCCGAGCGCATGACGATGGTACCCCCGTCGTAGGTCGCCTGCGGCCGGATGCCCAGCGGCAGGCCGCCGTCCTCGAGCTCTTCGATGCGGCCGTCGGTGCGCACCAGGAGCGGGCTGGGATGTCCGGCATTGCAGTAGGCCAGCTTGCCCGTCAGCGGGTCGACGCGCGCGAGGCAGAAGGTGATGTAGCGCTCCGGCTTCTTCATCTCGCACACGCGGCGGTTGATGCGTTGCACGATCCGCGGCGGCTGGTCGCGCCGCATGGCCTCCCCCTTCACGAGACCCTGCAGATTCGCCATCAGGATGGCGCCCGAGACCCACTTGCCCGAGGCGTCGCCGATGACGAGCACGATCTCTCCCCAGGGGTTGCGGAAGCCGTCGTAGTAGTCTCCCCCCACGCCCTTCGCCGGCACCGAGAAGCCGCTGATCTCGAGGGCGTCGCCCTGCGGCAGCTGATTCGGGAGAAGCCGCTTCTGGAGATCGCGCGCCAGGGCGACCTCGCGTCGCCATTGCTCCTCCTGGCGCACGCGCTCGTGCAGCGCGGTGTTCTCGAGAGCGATGCTCCCCTCCGCGGCGATCGTCTGGACGAGCTGCAGGTCATCCGATGTATAGGGCTCACCGAAGGTCTGCCTGCCCACTGAAATCATGCCGCGCAGGCCCTCCTCGGCCGGCAGCGGCACGATGATCTCCGTCCCCAGCGCCTCGAGGACGGACTGATCGGCGGGTGACAGGTAGCCGAACGGAAGGTCGGTCTCCAGATCCCCGCGGTCGGTCGGTTCGGTCAGGTGCTCCAGCTTGTGACTCAGGTTGGGGCTGAATCGGTAGCGTTGCAGCTCCTCCACCCCCAGGCCTTCGAGGTACGCCGCCTCGAGTTGCCCCTCGGATGTCTTCTCGAAGAACGCCACGCGCTCCGAACCCAAGGCCTCGGCCGTGAACTGCGCGATGGTTCGGACCAGCTGATCGTGCTGCGTCTGACCGCAGAGGGATTGGCCCAGTTCGCAGAGCAGCGTCTGCTGGTCGCGCCGCCGCGTGCCGGCCGCATTGGCGAGCAGCGCCGGCCGGTGGGCCTGGAACAGGAGGAAGACGAGCGCCGCAACGAGCATGCTGACGAAGGAGACCCACAACGGCGTGCCTTCGGGCATCGGACGGAGCACGTGGTTCAGGAACAGATAGGTCCCGAAGTAGGCCGCCAGGATCAGGATCGCCCCCACGGTGAGCCCCAGGCTGCGGCGGACGATCAGCGTCGCGTCGAAGATGCCGTGGCGCACGATGGCGTAGCCGAAGCTCAGCGGGATCAGAACCGTCGAAAGCACTGCCAGTCGATCCCCCGGGAACATGCGACCGGGCCACAGCTCGTGCAGCACGAGCACCAGCGCGACCGGCAGCAGCCCGAGGACCGTCCCCCACAGGACCGCGCGCACCTTGGCGCGGGCGACGTCGGTCTGCGCCCGGCGGTAGGAACGCGCGAACAGCCAGAGCGCGGTCAGGATGCCGAGGACCCACAGGACGCCCGCGGCGATACCGCCGACCAGATGCACGATGGCGTCGGCGCCGGAGCCCGGCAGCAGCCAGCGCTGCCCCTGAATCCCGACCAGCAGGAGGACGCTCGGAAGATAGAGCAGTCGCGGGAGGCGGGGCTTCGTCTCCAGGGCGGCGTGACGGAAGGGGAACAGGAGGAACAGGTGTACCAGGAGCGGCGGCAGCAGGAACGTGAAGCACTCCTGGATGAGATCGCGAACGAACGGCAGCCCGGCGATGGCCGGAACATAGGGCGGGTGGATCAGATACCCCAGGACGTAGCAGACCCCGGCGAAGATCAGGGTCAACCGGCGCGGCTTCTTGACATAGACCAGGACGCCAATGAGCAGCGTGAAGATCCCCACCCCGGCAACCGCCAGCCTCCACAGGATCTCGATGCGCGTTGCCGACCGCAGCACGAGGACCGCCGTCACGGGGATATCGTCGCGCTGCAGGCGCAGCGTGACCGCCTCCCCCGCGCGGCACCGCTTGAGCAGCGTTCGCGGCCGGTGAAGGGCCCCCACACCCTGACCTCCCACTTCGGTCACGAAGTCGCCCGTGCGGATGCCGGCTCGCTCGGCCGCACCGCCGGCGTCCACCGAGCGAACCCAGGCGCCATCCAGTCGCATGGTCAGGACGGGAAGATGGGGCGCGCGTTCGGCTTCCAGGATCTGGCCGGCGAGGGTGAGGAGACCCAGAATCACCAGAAGGCTCCGGGTGACGTGCTGCTCGCGACGGCCGTCCATGGTGTACCCCCTAGCAGCCCGTGGCAGAAGTGCTGCGTAACGGTGGGTCGTGCCCCGAGGCTACCCCGACAGCGGGCCTCGGTCAAGGCCGGGGCACCTGCCCAAGACCCTGACAGCTTCAACCGAGGGAAGAACTTCGGACGGATGACGGGTGTCCGGAGACCTCTGTCATCCAAACCTGTTTGGGTCCACACAAAATCCTAGAGATTCCGCTAATGCCCCGAGGTCCTCCTGCCGACAAATGCAAGTGGATGGGGATTGATGGGAGGAAGGGATGCATTGGCCGTGATCACCCCCCGGACGCCGTGAGCGCATCCGGCCGAGAGATGGGAGGTTCGACGATGCTGGCTGCCCTGATCTCTCTCGTGATCATCGACATCTTCTGGTGGCTGCGCCGCTAGGCGCGCACCTCTCGCCCCCGCGGGCGAAGCGGCTTCCCTCCAGAGGATGAGCGCCGCGCAAGACGCGGCCCGGCCCGGGGCAACTCGGGTCACGCCCCGGAGCCAAGGCCCTGTGCACGAGGTTCCCGAATGGGGAATCCCGATTCGCACGGCCAGGCGCCGCAGACTTACCCTACCGCTCGCCCGATGTCACGGGCTACGTATCCAAATCTAAGGCGTCACGCGAACTATCCGTCCCAATCATCTGACCGGCAACGAACTGCGGCTACGGATCTATGCGAGAAGGAACCACGCGACGACCCCGACCGCCAAGCAGTAGGGCGCGAAGAGGTACAACTTCCCGCGTGCTACGATGCGCAACAGGAGGTGGATCGCGAGGAGGCCCGACAGGAACGCGGCCAGAAACCCCGCCGCATAGAAGAGCGCGCGACCGGCCTCCCAGGCGCGCACGACCGTGGGGAGCTCGAGGATGAGAGATCCGAAGATCGCGGGCACGGACATGAGAAAGGAGAAGCGCACCACCGCCTGCGAGTCGACTCCCGCGAACATCCCGCCGCCGATCGTCGCGCCCGAGCGAGAGATTCCCGGCAAGAGGCTCACAACCTGCATCAACCCCATCGCGAGCGCGGTGCGCAGGGTGAACGTGCGGCGAGCCGTGACGAAGCGGGTTGCCAGGAGGAGCAGGCCGGTAACACACAGCATGGCCGCCGCCACGCGCGGACTCTCGAAAGCCGCTTCGACGAGATCGCGTGCGAAGAGGCCTACGATCACAACGGGGAGCGTCGCCGCGCAGAGGAGGCCGAGTTCACGGAGGCCCTGCCCCTCCGACCGATCCCCGCCTCTCAGCTCACGCAAAGACGAGGTGAGGATCCGCCACAGATCCTCACGGAATCGAACCAGCACGGCGAGCAGCGTACCGGCGTGCAGAACGACTTCCAACGCGATGCCCGCCTGCGGTGCGCGGAGAACCTCCTGCGCGAGCACCAGGTGCCCCGAACTCGAAATGGGCAGGAACTCGGTCAGGCCCTGCAGGAGCCCCAAGAGAATGCTGAGCAGAAGGGATGGCGCCGTGTCTTGAACGAAGGGCAGGGCGACCTCGTGGAGGAACGGCGCGGCCACGGATTAGGTGTTCTCCTGGCCGGAGTCGGTCCCGCTCGTGTCAGCTTTCTGATAGGCCTCGCGCGCGCTGCGGGAGTCGCCCTTCTTGTCGTAGGAGAGTCCCAGGTAGAACCAGGCATCCGCATTGCCCGGGTTGATCTCGAGCAGACGCCGAAAGACCTTGATCGCCTCTTCCGGCCGATCCGCCTTGCTGTAGCAGACACCCATGGCGAACAGGCTGCCGGTGCGATCGGGGTCCCTTTCCACGACCTGACGGAAGAAACCCACGGCGCCCTCCCACATCCCCTTCCGCTGCGCGATGGCACCGAGCTGGTGGTAGGCATCCAGGTTTTCGCCATCGAGCGCGATGGCCTGCCGGAAGAAGCGCACCGCGCGATCCGGATCGCGCTCGAGCAGAGCCAGGCCGGCGTTGTGGGCGGCCTGGCTGGATTGAGGGTCGAGGGCCAGCGCCTTCTGGCAGTGTTCGAGGGCAGCATCCAGCTGGCCTGTCTCGCCGAGCAAAGCCCCCAGGTTGAGGTGCGCCTCGGCCGAGTCGGGAGCGGCCTCGATGGCGCGTTCGAAAGACTGGATCGCCTGCGCCTGCTCACCCAGCGCTTCGCATACCAACCCGACGTTGATCAGCGCGGGCACGAGCCGCGGCCTCAGCTTGAGCGTGTGCGTGAACGCCTCGAGTGCTTCCTCGTGACGTTCGAGGTGCATCAGGACCACACCCTGGCGGTAGTGGGCCTCGGCCATGTGGGGCGCGATGCGCGCGGCGAGCAGATACTCGCTGAGCGCCGACGACCAGTCGCCCATATCCTCGAGCATGAGACCGCGCAGCGTCCAGAACTGCGCGCGATCGCGAAAGCGTGAGGCCCAGCGGTTGAGGACACGCACCGCATCCTCCATGCGATCCGCCTCGCGGTGGCATTCCACGCACAGCCGACATGCCTCCCAGTCCGAGCTACTGTCCTGCAGGTAACGCTCAAGAAGCTCGGCCGCGTCCGTCGCGCGGGTCGCCTCCCGATAGGCGCCGACCAACTCGAAGATCCCCTCGCGGTCCGCGCGCCCCTCGGCAACCCGGCGCTCCAGGACGGCGATCGACTCCTGCGGGCTTTGATCGGTCATGCACGCGACCTTTCCCTGGGGGGAGGATGCCCTGAACAGAGAGATCCGTACGAGCGGCGACAGGAACCGGATGATGCGCGCCCCGCCGTGCGCGGTCGATCACACGCCTCCCCAAAGGACACTCTTCTCCGAATGTAGGGAGGCCGACTGGGGGCAGTCAAGGCGAAAGCCGGCCCTCGATCACGATACGGGGTCGCGGCAACGATGGGGTGCGGGATTCGGGCTTGCGTTCGGGCTTAGGATCCGGGCCTGGCAGCCCGGATGACTTCTGCCACGGGCCTCTAGGCGACCTTGCCCGCTTGCTCGCCACCGGAGGTCTTACCGTCTGTTGCGTCGGCCTCTTGGCCCACGCGGAGGACCAAGCGGATGACCATTCGGTCGCGCAGCGCCTGACGCGGGATGAGTACGGGAACGACGATCTCCTCTCCGTCCCCTGTGTCCTGGCTCGCGGGCAGCTCGCGCTGATCCTCTGCAGGCAACGGAGGGCCCGTCTGCCAGGCAGACGCCGGGGCTTCCGCAGTTGGCGCCGTGCTGGAAAGGGCGATCTCCTCAGCAACGGCCGGATTCGGTTCCTCGGCAACCGCGGCTGGCTCTGGACACGGCGGGGCCACCTTGGCCACCGGCGACAGGGCCTCCTTGGGCGGCGAAGGCGGGACCGGCGCGGCCTCAGGGGACGTAACGACGGCTTCCTCCCCACGTGCGGGAGGAGCCGCTGCCGCGGGCGCGGGAGGAGCCCCGGTCTCGGTCCGGGCATCGTCCTTCCGGAACCATCGCCAGAGGCCCCGCGATTTGCGCTCCGCCAGCGCTTCCGTCATCTCCGAGGCAGGCGCCTCGGACGGTTCGGGGGTCACGTCACCGGCGCTCGCGTCCGGCTCGGTCGGCTTGGCGAGTTTCGCCGGCACCTTGAGCGGTGGCCCGTCCCCTGGGGCGGACTTGGCCACCGGCTGCGGCCGGGTCTCCGCGTGGATCACCTCCGCCGGCGGTGCGGTCGACTTGGGTCGGCCCGCAGGCGAAACCGTCGCGCGGCTCGCCGCGGTCGTCCCCCCACCGTGTCCCACGACGGCCGCCCCGATCTCCTTCGAGAGCTTGGCGAGCAGA
>JAUVTV010000159.1 GCA_030601305.1 Candidatus Eiseniibacteriota bacterium
GTTCAAGGGATTCACGGCCGAGGGCGGGATCCGCTCTCCTCTCCTGGTGAAGGTGCCCGGTCAAGCGGCCAACGCGGGAACGATGCTCCACTCCTTTGTCCATGTCAGGGATATCATGCCGACAATCCTCGATGTCGCCGGAGTCGACCATTCCGAGGAATTCGCGGGTCGTACGGTGAGGTCGATGCAGGGGAGTTCCGTGTTGGATCTGCTGACTGGCAAGACGGAGTCCGCCTACCCCGGCGCCGGTCAGGTGGGCTACGAGCTGTTCGGTCTGAAGGCCTACTTCGCCGGAGATTGGAAGATCCTGTGGATGCCGCCCCCCTTCGGCAAGGGCGACTGGGAGCTGTTCAATCTGAAGGAAGACCCCGCAGAAATGCATGACCTCAGTGAGCAGCATCCGGAGAGAGCAGCGGACATGGTTGCGCTGTGGGAGCAATACAAGATCGACAACGGAGTACTGGATATCTCTCTCGATCTGTCCGGCAAGGTGAAATAGGCCCGGTCGCGGTTAGTGCGT
Source organism: Candidatus Eiseniibacteriota bacterium (assembly GCA_030601305.1). GTDB lineage: Bacteria > Eisenbacteria > RBG-16-71-46 > CAIMUX01 > WJJG01 > JAUVTV01. The sequence goes on from JAUVTV010000159.1 coordinate 521, forward strand.
TACACCTCTCCGGTCTCCGATGCTTGCTCCGGCTCTTCCACGCTGTCCGCTTCGCTGCACCCCGGGTGCTCGCAACCGTACGGGCACCCGAGTCCGCGCTGCTCGATGGGCACGAACGTGCAGCCCTGCGGTCCGCAGTAGCGCCCCACGTAGTAGGAGCGCGGCCGGTAGATGGTGGGCTTGGGTTGCGCCTCGGCGAACTGCTCCTCGATCACGTGGGCGCACCAGCCGGCCGAGCGGGCGACCGCGAAGAAGGCCGGGAAGAGATGCGTGCCGAGCCCCAGCGTGTAGAGGATCGGACCGGAGTAGAAGTCGACGTTGGGATAGAGCTCGAGCCCCTTCATGTCGATGAGCAATTGGCGGCCCTGTTCCTCGACCGCGTGCGCCAGCGCCAGCCACTTCTCTTCCTCGCGTCCGGCCAGCGTCTTCTCCGCGATCTCCTGCAGGATGTCCGCGCGGGGATCCTTGGTGCGGTAGACCGCGTGCCCCAGGCCCATCACCCGGCGTCCCGACTCGATGCGCTCGCGAATCCATGCCGGGACGTTTTCGATCTCTCCGATCTCGAGCAGCATCTCCATGACGCGGGCGTTGGCCCCACCATGGAGCCGGCCGCTGAGCGCGCCGACGGCCGACGCAACGGACGCGTACAGGTGCGCACGCGTCGAGGCCACCTGGCGCGCGGCAAAGGTCGACGCATTGAACGTGTGCTCAGCGTGGAGGATGAGCAGCGTGTCCATGAGACGCACCTCGCCCTCGGTCGCCGTCCGGCGCAAGAGACCTTCGACGAACGACGCCGCGTGGGAAGCATCGGTGTTCGTCTTGGGGATCGGCTCGCCGCGGCGGATGTAGCGCCACGCGATGACGACGGTCGCCAGGCGCGAGATGAGGCGCAACGCCGACGCGACCACGGCGCCTCGCTCCTGTGAGTCGATGTCGGGATCGTGGTCGGCGAGGATCGTGACCGCGCCCTGGAGGACGTCCATCGTGTGCGCCTTGGCCGTACGCGTGTGCAGGTAGGCCAACACCTCCTCGGGAAGTGTGCGAGCAGCGGCCAGACTTGTTCGCGTCGCGGCCAGCGCTTCCTCGCCGGGGAGCACACCCATCAGCAGCAGGTGGACCACCTCTTCGTAGGTGGCCCGCCGCGCCAGATCGGAGATGTTGTAGCCGCGGTAGAGCAACTGGCCTTTCTCACCGTCCACGAGACTGATCCGCGTGTCGGCGACGGTCACCCCCCGCAGTCCGATGTTCTTGACCTCTGACTCACTCATGGCCGGCTCCGTTTGTCGCGTTCCAATCGGTTCAGCGCCCCCCGGCCCGCGCTCGCGGCCTGGGCCACGGCCTCCCCGAAGGCGCGCGTCCCGAGGATCTCCATACCCTCGCGTCCGGCGGCAAGGTCCGCCGTCATGAGCCCCGCTCGCAGCACGCTCGAGAACGCGTCCACGACGCGCTGCGCGGCCTCCTGCCAGCCGATGAACTCGAGCAGCATGGCTCCCGAGAGGAGCATCGATCCCGGATTGGCGAGATCCTGGCCGACGATGTCGGGCGCCGTCCCGTGGGTTGATTCGAACAGCGCGAGCCCGTCACCGATGTTGGCCCCGGGTGCGATCCCCAGCCCGCCGACCCGCGCGGCGCACGCATCGGAGAGATAGTCGCCGTTCAGGTTGGGGGCCGCGAGTACGTCGAAGCGGTGCGGGAAGAGGATCACGTCCTGGAAGGCCGCATCCGCGATGCGATCGTCGAGAAGGACGACTCCCTCGGGCGGCTTCTGCCCGGCGGCCAGATCGGTGGCCGCCACGACCCTGCCGGCGTACTCCTCACGGGCGAGTTCATATCCCCACGCGCGGAAGGCTCCCTCGGTGGCCTTCATGATGTTGCCCTTGTGCACCAGGGTGACCCGCTTGCGGCCGTGCAGGAGGGCGTACTCGATGGCGGCGCGGATGAGGCGTTGCGATCCGACGCGCGAGATCACCTTGATGCCGATGCCCGTCTCGGGCGCGATCTCGTGTCCCTGCCCCCGCAGGAATTCGGTGAGACCCAAGGCGGCGGGACTGCCGGCGGCGAACTCGATGCCGGCGTAGACGTCCTCGGTGTTCTCGCGAAAGATGACGACGTCGAGCGCGTCCGGATTGACTACCGGCGTGGCCACGCCCTCGAAGTAGCGCACCGGCCGCACGTTCGCGTAGAGGTCCAGCGCCTGACGCAAGGCTACGTTGATCGAGCGGTGACCACCGCCCACCGGCGTCATCGTGGGTCCCTTGATCGCGACGCGGTGGGCGCGGATCGCCTCCACGGTGCTGTCGGGCAGAAGGTCCTGGCCGTGTTCCACGGCCTTCTGACCGGCGGGAAGCTCGAACCAGGTGATGCGCCGTCGGGATCCATAGCTTGTCTCAACGGCGGCATCGAAGACCGGACGTGCGGCGGCCCAGATCTCGGGGCCGATGCCGTCGCCGGGGATGAAGGGGATGGCGCACCGGTCGGGCACTTGGAGGACGCCGCCTGCGTATTCGATTCGTTCACTCATCGGATCGCCCTCCCGTGTCGCGCGCGTCTGGCTAGCTCCCCTCCTCGGGGGCCTGGGTGCCGCACTGCGGACAGAAGTGATAGGCCTCGTCCAGGCCAGCCTCGCAGCTCAAGCAGATCCTGCGCGGCGGTGCCAGCTCGATCAGGAGCTGGCCCTTCTTCACCGGCACCATCTTGCGGTCGACCTTGTAGTTTGCGGTGACCACCACCCGGCGCACGATGCCCGCCGCGGGAGCGGTGACGGGCGTTTCCATCTTCATGAGCGAGAGGTTGAGGACTTCCTCGTTCTCGTGGACCGATTCGCCGATCCTCTTGTGGACCACCCACAGGTCCGCATCGAACGGGGCGGCGATTTGATACGGATTGCTCGGGTCGGCCATCTCGAGTTCGGCGGTCAGCTCGCGGGGTTCCTCGACCTGGACCTTGTGCTCGAAGGCCTCGTTGTCCAGCTCGTAGCGCACGGTGCGGCGTCCCATCTCGTCCAGAGCCGAGCTGACGTAGGTGAGCTTGATCGTGTGGATCTTGCCGTCGCTGTCGCGCAACTCCCGCTCGACGTTGACCTCCAGCCCCTCGAACCAGATGTCGTCAGCGAAGTTGTTGGGATCGCCGAAGCGTTCCAGGTTCTGGATGAGCTTCAGCGCGTCGCCGGGATGATTCAGATAGTTGACCAGCTCGTCCTCGGTCGGCTCGCGCCCGATGTGTTCGGCGAGGTCGCGCGCTACCGCCTCCATGTCGACGGGCGGCAGCGAGAGGAGCGGACTCTCCTCGGTGCGCGCTCCGATCCGGTCACGCCAGGTGTCGCCGAAGACCGACTGGTAGACCCAGTCGGGCGGCCAGCCGAGCGGTAGGCGCCCGAACTTGCCGACCAGCAGATTGCGCAGCGAATCGTTCGCGTGCGCGAAGATGATCAGGCGCTCTTTCCTATCGCTGTCGGTCAGCTCGTCCTCCTTCGCGTCGATCGTGCGGCGCATGAGATCGATGATCCGCTGCACCTCGCGCATGCCGCCGCGCTCGTAGGCTTTGACCGCCATCAGATAGCCGTTCGTCCAGGTGATCTGCGACCCCGGCGTCACGTCGTGATAGCGGATGATCCGCCGGTAGAGCTCGAGGATCACGAGGATGTAGGGCAGCAGAAAGGCGTTGCCCTGCTTGAGCGCCCCTTCCTGGGAACTCGACGTCGCGCCGCCCGGCAGGCCGTGACGCGTGACGTCGTAATCGGGACCCAGGAAGACCGGCCGCACATAGCGGTCGTAGATCGGCATGAGCTGTTTGAGCATGAAGGCCGTCTCGCGCACCTGGTCCTTGTCGACACGCGTCTTCAGTCCCAGCTCGCCCTCGAGGTAGGCCGCGACCGGCAGCACCGCCGGCTGTCCGTAGAAGCGCACCGCGGGACCATCGCCGACGTCCAGGATGCGCGCGCCCGCTTCGGCTGCCGCGCCCAGGGCGACCACGCCCAGGCCGTCGGTGTTGTGCCGGTGATACTGGACGACAAGCTCGGGGTACTTCTGCTTGGCGAGGGTCACGACCTGGCGCACGAAGCGCGGCGGGGCCACGCCGGCCATGTCCTTGACGACGAAGATAAACTCGCGTGAGGCGTCATCCTTCGAGCAGTCCAGGATGCGCGCCACCAGCTCGAGGACCTCCTCGAGGACGCCGTGATAGGGCTCGGCCGTGAACGCCTCGGCCCAGCGGAAACTGATTGCCGGTGCGAAGATCCGGGTCTCGTCCTGCAGCCCGATGTCCGCCAGCGGCGT
>JAUVTV010000079.1 GCA_030601305.1 Candidatus Eiseniibacteriota bacterium
ACACGATCGAGGTGGACTCCCCCACGGACCTGCGCGTGATCGCGGGCGCGATCGGCATCCGCTTGGCCGCGCTGACGGCGCTGGACCCCGCGTTGCTGGTTCTGCAGACCCCCCTGAACGCGCCCGGCTACGACGTGCGGGTCCCCAAGGGGACCGGTTTGCAGGCGGCCGCAGAGCTCGCGAAGATCCCGCCCGAGAAGCGACTCGTCTTCCATCGCCACAAAGTGCGCAGCGGGGAATCGCTTGGCCTGCTCGCGCGGCGCTACGGAACCACGGTGCGCGCCATCCAGGATGCCAACCACATGGGCAACCGCACGATGATTCGCATCTCGCAGACGCTGCGCGTTCCCAGCCGGCACGGAGGCCTCGCCGAGATCGATCGCGAAGGTGCCATCCAGCACGTGGTGCGGCGCGGGGAGTACTTGGCGCGTATCGCGTCGCAGTACGGCGTGAGGGTCAGGAAGCTCCAGGAAGCCAATGGCATCGTCGACGCGAGTCGCATCTACGTCGGACAGATCCTGATCATCCCACCGACACAGCACGCCACGGCCGTGACGACTCAAGCGGCCCGCAAGCCCGCCGACCACGAGGCCACGGGCGGGGGCGCGAATGCCGCGGCGGTTCTCACGCCGGACAGCGGGTACCCGTCCGATGACACCGGTAGTTGGCCGGATATCGTGCGGGCGCACAACACCTCGGATTCCCTGGGGCGCGTACCCACCACGGCGCACATCGTGGCCCAAGCGCGCGAGGCGATCGAGCGCGAGCGCGAGCAGGGTCGGCTGACAGCGGCCGCCGCCCCCCACGTCCACGTGGTGCGGCGCGGCGATACGCTCTCGGAGATCGCCACGAATTACGGCGTGCGCCTATCCGACGTCCGACGCTGGAACAACATGGGACGGCGCAGCCTGATCTGCCCGGGGCAAGAAATCTGCGTCAGCGACCCGGTCCTGGGCGCCACCGCCGAGGGCGACGCCCGAATGCACGTCGTGAGCAGCGGTGAGTCGCTGTGGAAGATCGCCAAGCGCTACAGCGTTCGCGTCGCCGATCTGGCCGGCTGGAACGGCCTCTCCCGATCCGCCACGATCTACCCTGGCCAGAAGATTCTGGTATACTAAGGTCAGTCCCCCCGACGGACAGGATTCCCCCGGGAGGAGACCGGCCCATGTATGCAGCTCACAGGCACCCCGTCATCATACTGATGCTCGTTGCGGTTTGCGCCGCGAGCAGCCGCGCTGCGGTTTGGACCGTCGATCCGGACGGCGGCGGCGACTTCCGCACCATCCAGGCGGCGATCGCCGGCGCAGCTGCCGGCGATGAGATCCGCGTGCTTCCCGGCACGTATGCCGAGCGACTCGACTTCCTGGGCAAGGACCTCTGGGTCCACAGCACCGCGGGGCCCGATCTGACCGTGATCACCGGGGAGACCGGCGGCGGCCCGTCGCTGGTCACGTTCGCCGCGGGGGAGAGCGAGGCAGCCCGCCTGGAGGGCTTCCAGCTCAGCGCGGGGAGCGGAACGTTCCACACCCGTCTGGGGCGCACGGTCGGCGGGGCAGCGTACTGCAGCGGTTCCTCCCCCACCTTCAGCGATTGCCGGTTCGTGGAGAACAGCTGTGGATTCGCCGCGGGGATCTACGTCGAGTCGTCCCATCCCCAGATCCTCGACTGCGCGTTCATCGAGAACACGGCCGAGACCCACGGATCGGCCATTGCGGGGTCGGAGTCGGCACCCACCATCCGCGGCTGTCTCTTCGATCACAACCTCTCCGAGACCGGCGCGGGCGCCATCAGCCTGACGCACGCCGCGGTGATCGAGCAGTGCCTCTTCGCCAGCAACAAGGCGGCCCACGGCGCAGCGCTCAACCTCGCCGCGGAAACCGCTGACTTCGTCGTTCGCGATTGTTCGTTCGAGAGCAACTGGTCGCTGGTGGACCACGGCGGGGCCATCCGCTGCCACGAGGCCAGTCCACTCATCGAAGAATGCGTCTTCGTGGACAATCGCGCGGTCAGGGACGGCGGCGCGATCATGTTCGTCGACGGCGGCCAGGCCACCGTGCGCCGCTGCACCTTCCACGGCAACCTGGCCCAGCGCAGCGGGGCCCACCTCGCCATCTGGTGGTTCCCGGAGCCCTACGTCGAGAACTGCACCTTCACCGGTGGCGTGATGGGCGGGGGCATCTTCGTCGACGCCGGTGCGCCGGTCTTCATCTGCAATGACGCCTGGAACAACTTCGGCGGCAACTACTGGGGATACCCGGATCCCACCGGAGAGAACGGCAATATCTCGGTCGATCCCCTCTATTGCGACCCCGACTTCTGGGACTTCCACCTGCGCTCGGACTCCCCCTGTGCCGAGGAGAACAACCCCGAGTGCGGGCGCATCGGCGCGCGCGATGTCGGCTGCGATCCCCCCACCGGCGTCGCGGGTACCAGCTGGGGCCGGCTCAAGGCACGCTTCCGGGAATGAGCGGTGCGCGTCACGAGGTTGCGGAGGTGAACATGCGGGCCTATCGCAAGGAACTCTGGTTCGAGATCAAGAGACGCCGGGAATTGCGCAACATCACGCCGGACGTCGAGGCCTGCCTCGCGGAAAGCGGCATCCGCGAGGGCCTGCTCCTCTGCAATGCCATGCATATCACGGCGAGCGTCTTCATCAACGACGACGAATCCGGTCTCCATCAGGACTACGAGGACTGGCTCGAGGAGCTGGCCCCCGAGAAACCGCATTCGCGCTATCGCCACAATGTCGGCGAGGACAACGGCGACGCGCATCTCAAGCGGACTCTCATGGGTCGCGAGGTCGTCGTGGCGGTCACCGAGGGCAAGCTGGACTTCGGCCCCTGGGAGCAGATCTTCTACGGCGAGTTCGATGGCCAGCGTCGCAAGCGAGTGTTGGTCAAGATCATCGGAGAGTAGTCCGCGACGCGCTCGGCTGGGCAGCGTGAGATCCCACGAAAGCGGTTGATGCCTCCGCAAACGGATTCTAGAGTCTCCCCGCGGAGCCGAGGGGCGTCACCCGTCGCGGCTCCCGCATGCATCCCGCTCAATCGTCGGGCCTCTGGCCAAGGAGGGCAGAGCCATGGAGGTCGGCCAACTCGTTCCCACCGCGGATTCCATCCCGGTCGCGTGGGGCTGGTTCAAGTTCCTTCTGCTCCTCACCTTCGCCCTGCACCTGCTGCTCATGAACCTGATGCTGGGCGGGAGTCTGCTGACCTTCGCCGAACGGGTGCGCGGAAGAGCGACACCTCCCGAGTCGCGCAGCCTGCCCACGCTCATCGCCCTGACGATCAGTCTCGGTGTCCCCCCGCTTCTCTTCCTGCAGGTTCTATTCGGCACTCTGCTCTACTCGAGTTCGGTTCTCATCGCGGTCTATTGGATCAGCGTGATCCCGATTCTCATTGCGGCCTACTACGCCGCACACGGCTTCGCCGGCCGCGCGAATGGCGGCGGACCCTGGCCCACGGTGTGGCTGGGTCTTTCGTCTGTGCTGCTGCTGGCCATCGGCTTCGTGCTCAGCAACAACATGACCCTCATGCTGCGTCCCGAGCGCTGGACGGTCTACTTCGACCGGCCGGACGGGACCTTCCTCAATCTGAGCGAGCCGACCCTGATCCCCCGCTATCTGCACTTCGTCGTCGCCTCCCTCGCGATCGCCGGCCTGGGGCGGGCTGTTTACCACGCGGTCCTGGATCGCCGCAACGGAACCGCCCATACCGATGAGATCCGTTCGGGCCTGCGCGTCTTCGCGCTGGCAACCATGATCCAGATGGTCATCGGCGTCCTCTTCTGGGTGCTCCTGCCCGGGCGGATCGGCGCGCTCTTCCTGGGCGGCAGCGTGGTTCACAGCGTGCATCTGTGGGTCGGCATCGTGCTCGCGGCGGTCGCCATCGTCACTGCGCTGCGCGCGAGGGTCTGGGCGACGACCGTTCTCGCCCTGGGGGTGGTCGTGGTCATGGTCCTGGTGCGCGACCTCGTGCGCACCGCCTATCTCGCCGGCGTGTTCCACCCGCGGGATCTCACGGTGGTGCCCCAGATGAGCCCCATGATTCTCTTCTTCGTTTCGCTGGTCGCCGTGGCCGGCATCCTGGTCTATGTGCTGCGGCAAGCCTGGCGTGCGAAAGGCACCGAGAAGCGTGAGGTGCTCCCGTGAACTACCCGTTCTGGCAGATTCCGACGATCGGCGGCAGTCTGCTGATCGCCATCATCGCCGTCGTTCACGTCTACGTCGCACACTTGGCGGTGGGCGGCGGGCTCTTCCTGGTCTGGACGGAACGCAAGGCGCGCCGCGAGAACGACGGCGAACTCCTCGCCTACGTCAAGCGGCACACGCACTTCTTCCTCCTGCTGTCCATGGTCTTCGGCGCCGTGACCGGTGTGGGCATCTGGTTCATCATCTCGCTGGTGCACCCGGCGGGAACTTCGGCACTGATCCACAACTTCGTCTTCGCATGGGCCATCGAGTGGACCTTCTTCTTTGGCGAGATTGTCGCGCTGCTCCTGTACTACTACCTCTTCGACAAGCTGGCACCGCGCACCCACATGATCATCGGCTGGCTCTACTTCGCCTTCGCTTGGCTCAGCCTGTTCGTCATCAACGGCATCCTGACGTTCATGCTCACGCCCGGCGCCTGGCTGGAAACGGGCAACTTCTGGCACGGCTTCTTCAATCCCGGTTTCTTCCCGTCGCTCGTCTTCCGCACGGCAATCGCGCTGATCCTGGCGGGGCTCTTCGGACTGGTCACCGCGGTGTTCAGCGGCTCCGGTCGCCTGCGCGCCTCGCTGGTGCGCTACTGCGCGCGCTGGTTGCTGCTCCCCTTCGCCCTGCTCCTCGTCGGCGGCGCCTGGTACCTGCACGCGACGCCCGAGGGCGCTCTCGGAAACATCCTGCAGCGCAATCCCGAGGTGGTGCCCTTCTCGCGCGCTTTCCTGTGGGGTTCGGGCCTCCTGTTCCTGGGTGGGCTCCTGTCGCTGCTCCGTTTGCCCCGCGGCCTTCACCGCGGGGTGGTGGCGCTTCTCGTCGTGATCGGCCTCGTCTGGATGGGCGGCTTCGAGTACATGCGCGAGATCGCGCGCAAGCCGTACGTGATCTACGGCCATCTCTACTCGAACTCGGTCACGCCCCAGGCGGCCGCCGAGCTGCGCAAGCGCGGCTTCCTATCCGCGGCCCGCTGGGTGGAGAACCGCGCGGTGGACGCGGAGAACCGTAGGGATGCGGGACGCGAACTGCTCACCCACCAATGCCTCATCTGTCACACGCTGGGCGGGTACAACGATCTGCTCGCGCGCACGCGCGACTTCACGGCATTCGGCATGACCGCACAGCTCAGCGGGCAGGGCAAGATCAACACGTACATGCCGCCCTTCTTCGGAAACCAGGAGGAGAAGGAGGCGCTGGCCGCGTACATCGTCGCCGAGTTGCACGGCACGCCGCCCGAGGAAGAAGCGCCAGTGCGCATCCGCCCCGAGGAGGTTCGCATCCCGCGTCCCGTGTCTGGAGAGGACGAATACGTCCTTCTGGCGTGGAATGGCATCGGCATGCGCTGCATGACCGACAGCGACCCGTGGTTCGTCATCCTCCCTCCGGCAAATACCGTATGGGTCCAGCTCATCCGCCGCGGCCCGGTCCCCAAGATCGTGACCGCCGATGTGGAAATCAGCTACCGCGTGCAGAGCGGCCATCGCAATCCTCAGCGCCATGTGCCTTTCTGGGACCACGCCCAACAGAACTTCGGCGTCACTCTCGAACCGCCCACCGGACTGGCCGGGGCTGGACTCTCGGGGACGATGTCGGCCGACGAGAAACACGGGGCCTTTGTCGTGCGCGGAATCCCGGTGGTTCCCTACCGCGACGACGGCACGTTCCATCCCTACCCCCTGGTGACACTGGAGGCCCGCGACAGCGACAGCGGGAAACTGCTGGCCGAGACACGCGCAGTAGCCCCCACGAGCACGGAGCTGGGCTGTCGGAACTGCCACGCGGGTGAATGGCGCAAGTCGGGAGTGGCCGGACTGGGGGACGTCACCGCCCAAAATATCTTGCGGGCCCATGACCGCATGAACCGCACCCAGCTGCTGGCGGAAGCCGAGGCCGGTCACCCCAAGCTGTGCGCCAGCTGTCATCGGGATGACGCCGTTGGCGCGCGCGGCGATCCCCAGCTGCTCAGCCTCTCGGCTGCCATGCACGGGTTCCACGCCAACCACCTGCCGGAGATGGGCGCCGACGCGTGCCGCGCCTGTCACCCGTCGCGCGCCGACGGTGCGACGCGATGTCTGCGCGGACGACACGGGGAGGCGGGCATCACCTGCGTGGAATGCCACGGCGCCATCGAGGACCACGCCCTCTCCCTGCTGCGGCATGAGCGCGAGGCCGGCAAGACGAGCGTGCAACGTCTGATGGCGAACCTGGAGCCGCAACAGGTCGCGACTGCAGAGGAGATCGCCGGGCGTCTGCCCTGGGCCAACGAGCCCGACTGCCTGACCTGCCACGTGCGCTTCTCGCTGGAGGGTGTCGACGCGTTCAACCACTGGACCCCACATGGGGACGCGCTCTACCGCAACCGCTCCGATTGCCGAGGCCTCATGTGCGCGGCGTGTCACGGGTCACCGCACGCCATCTACCCGACGGTCAACCCATATGGCGCGGACCGCGACAACCTGCAGCCGCTCCAGTATCAGGGAATCGCCGGATCCATCGGGACCGAGGCGCGCTGCGAGGTGTGTCACGTGCGCCCCATGTCCGCCGAGGGACATCACCCCCGCATGCTGCGACGCTAGCCCGGGCTGGAGGCCCGTGACAGAAGTCATTCGGACTGCCAGGGGGCACGAGGGAGGCGGGATCATGAACCGGGTGGCCGGTTTCTTCGAGCACATCGAGAGCCGGATCTACACGCTGGCGGCGGCGCTGCGACAGCACGAGCCCTGCCACGAGCCGTCACCGTCCTGATGTCGACCGTCCCCAGCGTGCATAGGGTCGGCGCGCAGGACCACCGCCTGCGACTCGATCGCTACGTGCACAAGGTGCGCCCGGATCTGGTGCGCAGCATGATCGAGGCCCTCCTGCGCTGCGGCGGGGTGCAGGTGAACGGCCGGGCGCGCGACGGCCGCCACTTCGTCAAGCGGGGCGATCGTATCACGCTGTTGCCCCAACGGCTCGCGGCACCGCAGCGGCCAGAACCACCTGCGGAGATCGCGCGCAGCGCCCACCTCGTCGCCGTGGGCAAGCCACCCGGTATCGTGACGACCCCGTCGCGCCCGGGGAGCCTCCTCTCCTGGGTCGAGGAGCGCTTCCCGGATCGGCGCCCGGGGGTGTTGCACCGGCTCGACAAGGACACCTCCGGCGTCCTGCTCTTCTCGCTCTCGCCCCGCGGTCATCAAGCGGTCTTGCAGGCTTTTCGCGACGCCCGCATCGTGAAGATCTATTGGGCATTGGTGTGCGGCAAGGTTCGCGGACCGGGGGGCAGCATCGCCGCCCCCCTCGGGCGCAGCCGCTCGGGCCGGGTCCAACCGGTCCCCGCCGGGCAGCCCGCCCGCACGCTCTACCGCGTGCGCGAGCGCGGCGCGGGGTGGACCCTGCTGGAAGTGAAGCCACTCACCGGGCGCATGCATCAGATCCGTGCACACCTCGCGGCGCAGGGACACCCCGTCGCTGGAGACCGGCGCTACGGCCAGCCGCCCGGCTTCGCGCCCCCGCCCCGTCTCTGGCTCCACGCGCTGTCGCTCGAGTTGCCCCCGTCGGCAGCCGAGCAGTTGGACATGCCGGCCCGGATCAGCTGCCCTCTGTGGCCCGATCTGGATGAGCACTTGGGGCGTCTGAAGCGCACTTGAGCCGTTCGGGGCGGTCGAGTAGCGTGAGGGTGATCCAGTGCGTGGAGGACCCAGCCATGGCGCGAAACGAACCCGCTCCCGCCCCGGCCGACACCGATCAGACCCGCGTCCGGGGAATCGACATCGCCTGGCAGTCCGCCGCAGGAACCTGCACCTTTGCGAAACTCCCCGTCGTCATGATGTGGATGGACAGCACCCTGGCGGGGGTGATGTCGGGCGTGCAGGCCATGGTGGGCACCGCGCGGTTCGGACTCGCCATGCAGAGCGAGGGACGCAAGAGCGTTGCCGTCGGCCTGGCGCTGGTCAAGCGGATCGTCGAGATCCACGGCGGACGCCTGTGGGTCGAATCGGACGGTCCCGGACAGGGCTCCACCTTCTGCTTCACCTTGCCGCTCGAAGGCACGCGCGAATAGGGGGCGCCCACGCGGGATTCGTGGAACGGCAGACCAAAGCCTACCTGTACGCCATGCTCGCCGTTTTGCTCTGGTCGACGGTGGCCACCGCTTTCAAGCTGACGCTGCGTTCGCTCACGCCTGTCGGCCTGCTCTTCTTCGGGTCGGCCACGGCGGCCCTGGTGTTGGGTCTGATGCTGGCCTTGCAGGGCAAGCTGTCGCTGCTGCGCACCTACACGGGGCGCGACTACGCGCGATCCGCGCTCATGGGGTTCCTCAACCCGTTTCTCTACTACGCCGTGCTCTTCCGCGCCTATCAACTCCTGCCCGGACAGGAAGCCCAACCGCTGAACTACACCTGGGCCATCGCGCTCGCCCTGCTCTCCATTCCGCTTCTCAAACAGAACCTTCGTCCGGCAAGTCTCCTGGCACTCCTGATCAGTTTCACGGGCGTCTACGTGATCGCGACCCGCGGCAATGTCATGGCCATGCGTTTCACCGATTCACTGGGCGTCTCGCTGGCGCTGGGCAGCTCGATCGTCTGGGCCCTCTTCTGGATCTTCAGCCTGCGCGATCCGCGCGATCGGGTGGCCAAGCTGTTCCTCAGTTTCTCTTTCGGCTGCGTGATCACAGGCGTCTACGCGCTGATCACCGGCCAGTGGGTCTGGCCGACGTCCGCGGGCCTGTTGGGCGCCGTCTACACCGGGCTCTTCGAGATGGGGATCACCTTCGTCATCTGGTTGCGCGCCCTCAGCCTATCGCGCACCACCGCGCGCGTCGCCAATCTGATCTTCCTCTCCCCCTTCGTCTCCCTCGTCCTGCTGAACACGCTGGCCGGGGAGCGAATCTACCCATCGTCGGTGATTGGGCTGGTCCTGATCGTGGGGGGCATCCTCCTGCAGCGCCGGGTTGGCTAGAGGCCCGGATGACTTCTGCCACGAGCTGCTAGGCGCTGGCGATCACGTTGTGGACCACGCGCTGCGGGAAGGGGATCTCGATCCCGTGGCTGTCCAAGGTCTCCTTGATCTTCTTCATCAGCGCGAAGCGCACGGCCCAGTAGTCCGGCGAGTTCACCCACGGACGCACCACCAGATTGACGCTCGAGTCGGCCAGCTCGGCAACCGCGATCAGCGGTTCGGGATCCTTCAGGATCCGCGAATCGGCCTTGATGAGATCCATGATCACCTCGGTGGCCTTGGGGATCGATGAGCCGTAGCCGATGCCGATCACCAGATTGATCCGCCGCGTGGGTTCGGCAGCGTAGTTCTTGATGACGTCACCGAAGACCTTGCCGTTGGGCACCATGACGCGCACGTTGTCGGGCGTGGTCAGGACCGTGGTGAAGATGCCCATCTCGCGAACCGAACCCGCCGTTCCCGCGGCTTCAATGTAGTCCCCGATCTTGTAGGGCCGGAAGAGCAGCAGCAGCACACCGGCGGCGAAGTTGGACAGGGAGCCCTGCAACGCGAAGCCCACCGCGAATCCGGCGGCGCCCAGCACGGCGATGAACGAGGCCGTCTCCACGCCGAACTTGCCCAGCGCGGCCACGATCGCAACGATGAGGATCAGGTAGTACACGATCCCGCGCACGAACGAGACGATCGCCGGATCGACGTTGCCGCGTTCCATCACGCGCACGACCGTACGCCGGGCGAGACCGGCCACGAAGCGTCCCACGATCAGCACGAGGATCGCGCCGACGATCTTGATCCCATACGTGGTGGCGAACGCCACCAATGTGTCCATGAAGGTCTCCATTCTCAGTCCTCCGTTGTTGGCCAGCGCAGAGAACCGGTCACCCGACACGGTCCCGCACCGTCACACCTGGCAGCCCGGACTTCTCGCTCGCGGGCATCTAGAACAGCTTGTAGGTCACGCCGAGCCCGATGGTCTCCCAGAAGCGACCGCGCTTGTCGGTTTCCTTGTCGTAGAGCAGCTCGGTGAACAGCGTGAGCTGGATCAGCTTGGTCACCGCCGCGGACAGGGTCTGCTCCCAGGCAAGATCGGTGGCCTTCCAGTAGTTCTCGTTCTCGAGGCCCTTCAGATTGTCCGCCTCCGAGTTGGTCACCGCCTGAAAGACGCGCAGCTTGGTCACGTATTTCGCGTTGCCCGAATTGAACGTATGGGCGAAGTCGGTGGTCCAGTCGAGGCCGCTGTCGTGGATCGTCTTGGGACGCTCGAATTCCGTCCCCCCGGCCGCGTCGTAGTCCTGCCGTACGCCGTAGCCGAGACGGGAGACGAACTCGGTCTGCTCCGTCT
>JAUVTV010000166.1 GCA_030601305.1 Candidatus Eiseniibacteriota bacterium
TCGAGCGAGACGACGCTCGTCTACGAGCTCACGCAGTCGGCCTCGCGTGCGCGCCTGCGGCTCTTCACGGTGAGCGGGCGCAAGATTCTCGAGACCCACGACCTGCCGGTCTGGAAGGGACTCAGGCACTTCGACTGGGACGGTCGCGACGACGACGGTGACGGAATCGCCAACGGTCTCTACTTCTACCAGCTCACCGTCTGGGATGTGGACGGGAGCCAGGCCCACGAGGTCATCGACAAGGTCGTGCGCGCCCGCTAGAGGCCCGTGGCAGAAGTCACCCGGGCGGCTAGCGAAGGGAGTCGCGATGGTGTGGGGTCCGCAGCGCCTCACGGTCAAGGCGCACGAGGGGATCGAAGCGGCGCAAAGGGATGCGCTCCGCCGCAAGCATCAGCAGATCACGCCCAGCCACCTCCTCCTCAGTCTGATCCAGCAGCCGGAAGGGATCGTGGCCCGCCTGCTCCGCAAGCTGGGCGCCGACACGGCCGCGCTGGTCGATGAACTGGACCGCGTGCTCGGCAAGCAGCCCCAGGTGACCGGCGCCGCGCAGCAGTATCCCTCGCCCGAGCTGGGCGCCGTGCTCGAGGCAGCCGCAGAGGAAGCCGAACGGCTGAGGGACGAGTACGTCTCCACCGAGCATCTGCTGCTCGCGATGGCCGCGACCGACAACACCGACGTCGCCGCCGATATCTTGCGCCGGTTCGGGGGCGACCGAGAGAAGATCCTCACGCTGCTCTCCGAGATTCGCGGCAGCGCGCGCGTCACCGATCCGCATCCCGAGGAGAAGTACGAAGCGCTGAAGCGCTACACGAAGGACCTGAATGCCCTGGCGTTGAAGGAGGAGCTCGATCCGGTCATCGGCCGCGACGCCGAGATCCGCCGCGTGATGCAGGTGCTCTCGCGGCGGCGCAAGAACAACCCGGTGCTGATCGGTGACCCCGGCGTGGGAAAGACGGCTATCGCCGAGGGGCTGGCGCAGCGCATCGTGGCCGGCGACGTGCCCGAAGGCCTCCGCGACAAGAAGGTCCTCGCGCTCGATCTCGGGTCCCTCATCGCCGGCGCGAAGTACCGCGGCGAGTTCGAGGACCGGCTGAAGGCTCTCCTGCGCGAGGTGAAGGAGTCGGAAGGCCGCGTGATCCTCTTCATCGACGAGCTGCACACGCTGGTCGGCGCCGGTGCGGCCGAGGGGGCGATGGACGCCGCCAACATGCTGAAGCCGATGCTCGCTCGCGGCGAGCTCCACACCATCGGGGCGACGACCATCGACGAGTACCGCAAGCACGTCGAGAAGGACGCCGCGCTGGAGCGCCGCTTCCAGCCGGTCCTGGTGACCGAGCCGACCGTGGACGACACGATCGCCATTCTGCGCGGGCTGTGCGAGCGCTACGAGCTGCACCACGGCGTGCGGATCAAGGACAGTGCGCTGGTGGCCGCCGCGCGCCTGTCGCACCGTTACATCTCCGACCGCTTCCTGCCCGACAAGGCGATCGACCTGGTCGACGAGGCCGCCGCGGCCCTGCGCATCGAAATCGACTCGATGCCCGAGGAGCTCGACCGCGCTCAGCGGCGCATGCAGCGGCTCGAGGTGGAGCGCGAGGCGCTGCGCCGCGAGGGCGAGGATGCGGGTGCCGAAAGGCTCGAGGAGATCGGGCGCGAACTCGCCGAGTTGCGTGAGGAGCACGACCGCTTGGCCGCCCAGTGGAATCACGAACGCGAGATGATCCAGCGCATTCGCGGCCTCAAGGAGAACCTCGAGACCTTGCGCGCGGGCGAGGTGCAGGCCGAGCGGGAGGGGAATCTCGAAAGGCTCGCCGAGATCCGCCACGGTCAGATCCCGACGACCCAGGCGGAGCTGAAACAGGCCGAGGAGCGCCTCACCGCGCTCCAGTCGAGCTGCCAGATGCTCAAGGAAGAGGTCGACGAGGAGGACATTGCGGCGGTCGTCTCACGCTGGACCGGGATCCCGGTCAGCCGCATGCTGGAGACGGAAGCCGCGAAGCTGGTCCACATGGAGGAACGCCTCGCCGCGCGCGTCGTCGGTCAGACCGTCGCGCTGCGCGCGGTGAGCGATGCGGTCCGCCGCGGGCGAGCGGGACTCACACCCCCGGGCCGCCCGATCGGCAGCTTCATCTTCCTGGGACCCACCGGCGTGGGGAAGACCGAGTGCGCCAAGGCGCTCGCCGAGTTCCTCTTCGACGACGAGTCCAACCTCGTGCGCCTCGACATGTCGGAGTACGGCGAACGGCATTCGGTGGCGCGCATGATCGGCGCCCCTCCGGGCTATGTCGGTTACGAGGAGGGCGGACGGCTCACCGAAGCCGTCCGGCGTCGCCCCTATGCGGTCCTCCTGTTCGACGAGATCGAGAAGGCCCACCCGGACGTGTTCAACATCTTCCTCCAGATCCTGGACGACGGACGTCTCACCGACGGACAGGGACGCACGGTCGACTTCGCCCAGACGGTCATCATCATGACCTCGAACATCGGCACGCGCATGCTCCAGGACGCGCAGGGATTCACCGACGAGGAGCAGCGCGAAGCCGTGCTGGCCGAGCTGCGCGACCATTTCCGCCCGGAGTTCCTCAACCGTCTCGACGAGATCGTCATCTTCGATGCGCTTGGCCCCGAGCAGATCCGCAGCATCGTCGACCTGCAGCTCGCGGAGGTGGAACGGCATCTCGCGCTGAAAGGAATCGACTTGGAGGTGACGCCGGAGGCGAAGGACCACCTCGCGCGCAGCGGCTTCGATCCGGCCTACGGGGCCCGCCCCTTGAAGCGTCTGATCCAGAAGGAGATCCAGAACGTGCTCGCGATGAAGCTCCTCTCGGGCGAGGTCGCGGAGAACAGCCGTGTGAAGGTGGGCGTCTCGGGCGGCGGCACGCTCACCTGGGAGAGTGTGCCGCCGGCCTAGCCCATCCCGCTCCAGGGGAACCGCACGCGGTTCTTGCCGGCCGCCTTGGCCGCCAGCAGCATCCGGTTTGCTCGGTTCCACAGCTCGTCGCGGGCCGTGCCGTCTTCCGGGAAGAGCGCGCCGCCGGTCGAGATGCTGACCTTGGCGTCCGCGCGCCCACCTGAAAGCGTGGGGATCTCCACCTGGGTGCCGACCACCGCCGCGCGCAGACGCTCGGCGATGCGACTGGCCTCGGCCCGCGAGACCGGCGGTGCGAGAATGGCCGCGAACTCCTCCCCCCCGTAGCGCGCCAGGACGTCGGTGGTGCGCAGCGCGCGTTTCAGCGTACCGGCCACCGCCCGCAGGACCGCATCGCCGGCGTCGTAGCCGTGACGCGAGTTGAACGCCTTGAAGTCGTCGATGTCGACGATCAGAAGGGCGAAGCTCTGCTCGCGACGCGCGGCATCGGCGAGGACACGGGCCATGTGGTCTTCGATGAAGCGGCGGTTGTACGCCGCGGTGAGAAAGTCGTACGAGATGACCGTCTGGAGGTGCAGCGCGAAGTTCAGCTGTCGCCGGAAGTGACCCGCGAACGTACGCACGCGCGCGAGTCCCTCACCGGTGAGGGCATACGGCGCGGACCAGAGTGCGACCAGTACCGCATCCCAGGCCGGCTGCCGTTCGAGGAGCGGGATGAGGAGCGCGCTCCCCGCGGGCACCGGGCGTTCGGCCCCGCGGCACAGGCGGCAGTCGGGGAAGTAGAGCAGGCTCCCTGGCTTTCCGGCCGCGGCGTCCACCCACGGTTGCCACTGCCGGCCGCTCGCATCGCGAGGGCCGGCAAAGAGCTCGCGAGTCCCACGACCGATGCCGCTGGGCATGGGCAGCGTCCGTGTGAAGCAGAGCGCGGTAGGGGCTGCGAGCAGATCGCGCAGGAGGTCGAGGATCCCGACGACGACGCCCTTGACGTCCGCGGTGGATTCGACCGAGGAGAGCGTGCGCCGGCTCTCCTCGTGGAAATGGCGGGCCATCTGCTCGGCGTCGAAGGAGGGGCCCGGGCCGAGCGCCGGGTCGAGGGGCAAGTGCAGGGCGGCGGACGAGGCGGTCACGAGGTCGGGAAGCGCATAGAGGTGCCCCCGCTCGTTGTCGGCCGCCACGATGCGCGCCCCGGGCTGATCGAGCCGCCCTTCGCGGAGGGTGAAGGTTCCACGGCGGACGAGATGGCGCACCTCCTCGTGGGTCGCGAAGGCGATTGCCATCGTCTGCCGGCTGCGCAGTAGACGCCTCAGGTGGGAGACGGAAGCCGCCGGGAGTCGGGCGCTGTCACAGATGCGGGTGAGCAGTGCCGGATAGGTTGTCGAGACCTGCTTCCTCATGATGCCGACCTGAGTTGCTCCAGCTGAGGGTGTCCGTATCGGGCCCGGGGGATTGCGCCGTGCGCACGAGACCAGAACCCTACCATAACTATACATAGCCAGCCTGACCGCTGACAACCTCCTGTCCCGCCCCCCCCCGGGGGGGTGCCGGGCCCCTTGACGGTGGCCTTCCGTGTGGTAGACTGCCG
>JAUVTV010000035.1 GCA_030601305.1 Candidatus Eiseniibacteriota bacterium
GATGTGATGGCCGTTCTTGACGAACTGCCAATCCGGGTGCGGCTTGTGAAACGCGCACCCGGGGTTGGGGCAATGGGGCGGTTGGAAGCCGCCGCGGCGCCTCTTGGAATGTCGGGACGATCGGGTCACAATCCATGGGACGTAGCCATCCCAGGGCCACAGGGGGACCGAAAGAAGAACTCGGGAGCATCCGTGGGCTATGTCGAAGCTCTGAAACGAGTCCCACGGGACGGATCAGGATTCTTCGTTCCACAACGAACTCATTAGAGTGCAGTAGGTTGTGAATGTGCTTCCTCCGGAACCCGCGCCCGGAAGAGGTTTTCAAATAGGTAGCGCAGATGCTAGACTGCCTGGGACATGACGGTGAGGATCTACTCGAGGAGGATGGCATGAGGAAACTGGGATGGTTGGGTATCGCGCTTCTCGTTCTGGCCGGCCTGGTCTGGGTTTACGGCGGCCAGATGACGGCGGTGGCGGAGGAGCAGGCCGAGGTCAAGACCGAGGTCAAGGCCGAGGCCGAGGCCAAGAAGACGGAGCACGGTTTCATCGGCGCATCACAGTGCAAGATGTGCCACAAGAGTGAGTCCAAGGGCGCGCAGTTCGTGAAGTGGGAGGCCAGCGCGCACGCTCACGCTTACAAGAGCCTGCTGACCGATCAGTCCAAGGAGATCGCGAAGAAGATGGGCATCGAGGAGGCTCCCGAAGCGGCGGCCCAGTGCCTCAAGTGCCACGTGACCGGTCATGGGGCCAAAGCCGAGCTACTCGGTCCCAAGTACGACCAGACCGAGGGCGTGACGTGTGAAGGGTGCCACGGCGCGGGGGCCGACTGGAAGAAGGTGCACAAGAAGGACCCGGCCGAAGCGGCAAAACTCGGCATGGTTCAGCCGATGGACGAGAAGGTCTGCCTGACCTGCCACAACGAGGAGAGCCCGACCTACAAGCCGTTCAAGTACGCGGAGAAGCTGGCGGCGATCGCGCACCCCATTCCGAAGAAGGCGGAGTAATCCCTGCCGGATCCCTGGTGCGAGGCCAAGACGTGGGGGCGGTGATCAGGTTCGGAGCAGCCATCCGAGCCCCATCATCGCCCCCCGCTGTTCCCCCTCCTCGCTGTCCCCCTCCTCGCTGTCCCCCCCTCGCTGTTCCCCCCCTCCCGCTTCCCGATTGTGTTATCCTCGTACTAGATAGGTCTTCTGAGAGCCCCACCTTCCGTGGCGGGGGTTCCCCCTCGATCTCGGAGGTGGTTCGCTCTCGGATCAGTTTCTTGTGATTCGAACCCCTGCATGAGCGTCTCAATGGGTAGCGGGACCCACCGCCAATCAGCCCCGGACCTGGCGCTGCTTCGTGCCGCACAGGCCGACCCGGACAGCGCGGCCGCGAAGCGGGCTGCTTCGCAGCTTCTTTCGCGCTACGAGGATCGGGTCTATGCCTGGTGCTATCGCGTCGTGCGCGACCACGACCGGGCCCTGGAGCTGGCGCAGGAGGTCCTCATCAGCGCCTACCGGAACCTGAAGGCTTTCCGGGGGCACTCCCGGTTCAGCTGCTGGCTGTTCAGCATCGCGCGAAACCGGTGCGTGAGCGAGCTCAGGCGTCCGGGGCTCTTGTTGGACGAAGAGCGCGATCCGGACAGCCTGACCGGCAGCGGTCCCGATCCGGCGCAAGCGCTGGAGGAGAAGCTGGACGAAGAAGCGTTTCTCGACTTGATTCGCAGACATCTTCAGCCCCAGGAGCAACAGGTGCTCTGGTTGCGCTGCATCGATCGAATGCCCGTCGAGACGATCACGCAGGTGCTTGGCATTCGGCAGGTTTCAGGCGCCCGGGGGGTGCTTCAGAGCGCGCGGCGACGTCTGAGGGTTGCGCTGTCGCAGCAGCGCGGGGCGAGCGTGGAGATCGGGCCATGAGCGATTCATGCCTTCAGATGGAGGAGTTGCTGGAGGTCGCCCGCCTCGAGGCCGGCGATCCCGGGCGGACCCATCTCGATCAGTGCCCGCGATGCCAGGCCAACCTCGCCTCGTACGAGGCCTTCATGAACACCGAGGGTCTTCCGGACGAGGCCGACCTCTCGGATGCCCGCTCCAAGCTGGGAGCCGCG
This sequence comes from Candidatus Eiseniibacteriota bacterium, assembly GCA_030601305.1. Lineage (GTDB taxonomy): Bacteria > Eisenbacteria > RBG-16-71-46 > CAIMUX01 > WJJG01 > JAUVTV01. The sequence continues at coordinate 2,090 of JAUVTV010000035.1, forward strand.
CTCGATCGGGAGATCTTCGGGGCGGAGGCCCCGGGTGGCGAGACGTCGGCTGCGAACCCCATTCGTTCCCTGCTCGACCGGCTGACGGCGCCCGCGCTGAGGCCGGTCTGGGCGGTGGCCGCCGTGGTCCTCCTGGCGATCGTCATCCGGAACACCCACCAGCCTCCCGGCGGGACGGAGCGGACCATCACGTTGCGGGGTGCGGAGACGGGCACAGAGAGCTTGGTGACCGGGGAACCGCGACTGCTCGAAGACGGCGGCATCGGCCTCTCCTGGCAGCACGTGCCCGCCGCCGACCGCTACGAGGTCGCGCTCTATGGGGTGAACCTCGCCGAGATCACGCGTCTCGATGCCGGCGGCGAGACCTCCCTCCTCCTTACACCCGAGACCCTCGGAGAGCTGGCCGCGGAACAGGGCACCCTCTTCTGGCGCGTCTTCTGCTTACGCGAAGGCGACCCGCTCGCCAGCTCCCGACTTGGCACGCTGCACCTCTCTGAGTGACAATGAGCGAACCATGCCTCAGAAAAGGAGCATCGCAGACGGGTTGAGGCCGGGTGACCGCGACCGCGTCACTCCGCGCCGAAGCGCCGCTTGATCTGGCCCCAGCTCTCCTCATCCGACAGGGTGGGACAGAAGATCGTCGCGGTCAGCGCATCCTCGAATAGAGCCGCGCCCGTGTCGATGTCGTTCGCCGTGAGAACGTACGGGTACGACCCCTCGGGAAGGGGATCCCCGCCGTCATCCGTTCCGTCCCAGACGACCTGGTACTGCCCCGCGTTCAGCTCGCCGTACATCAGGACCTTCACCACCTCGGTGGTATCGGGGTCGAAGACCTCCAGCGAGACCCGGGCGGACTCCGCGAGGGCGAAGGCGATGATGGTGACGTCTCGCGAGCCCGGATCGTTGCAGAACGGGTTGGGATCGTTCTGGTAGAGGGCCCACTCGGGCTGGGCGCTGGCGGCGCCACCGATGGCGAAGGCGATCAGCATTCCCAGGAGCGCGATCCACTTGCGTGTCATGACGACCTCCTGTCCGTGAAGCATAGCACGATTCAGGTATCGGCGAGGTTGCCCTCCGTGACGCTACTCGAGCCTCGAACGCATGGAGAATGCAAAGGGGATCACGAGCCGGCACGGGACCGGCTGACCATCGCGGGTCGCCGGCTTGAAGAGGAACTGCTCGGCGGCTGTCACCGCCGCCTCCGTCAGCAGTTCGTGACCCTCCAAAGCGGTGGTGGACGTGACCTTTCCCTCCGCGTCGATGACCAGTTCGACCCGCACGGTTCCCTCCACCTCCCCCCGTTCCGCCAGATCGGGGTACTCGGGGGACACGCCGTGTATGAGCACGGGGGGAGAGTGCAGCGGGCCGCCGTCCAGGGATTCCGGCACGAGCCGGATGGACGTTTGGGGCTCCGGTTGCCCGGGTGCGTTCCAGGGATCCCGGACAGCCCCGGTTTCATCCAGCGGCCCGCGGGGCGCACTGGCGCACCCCAGGAGCGTTGCGCATCCCAAGAGCACGGCAATGGAGGCGACCCGTTTCATGATGCCCCTAGTCCTCAGTGGGCAAGTGGATGGCAAACGCGCAGACGTCGTCGCCCGCCAGCACGCTCTTCAGCAGCTCCAGGCGCACGGGCTTCTGCAGGATCTCTTCCCAGATGCCCTTGTAGAACCCGGCACCGCAGTAGCAGTAGGTCGGGGAGATCGTCGCGCCGGTCATGAGGACCTCGCGGATTCGAGGGCAGTGGCAGTAGTGCTGCCGCTTCTTCACAGGGTCTTCCTCCCGGAGATACTGCAACAGGTTGCCGCTCTTTGGGATCTTCGTCGCGATGATCGTGTCGCCCTGCAGACGGCCGGCGGCGCCCCATCCGCGGCTCACGATCTCGGCGATGATCGCCTCGCGTAGCTCGAGCGTGTTGCGCAAAAAAGTTTCGAACTGTTCCTGGAGCATGCGATGGACGAGACCGACATCGCCCGTCTCGGCGTACTTCACACGCATCGGCTGCAGGCCGGACTTCGGATAATGGCACGCGCAACCCAGCAGGACCGCTTGCCGGTCCTCATCGCTCAGCAGCTCGTCGAGGCGGGCCATAGCGTTCCGCGTCCAGTCGATCACCTCCTGGCGACGGGTTGCCGACGAGAGCGCCTCGCTGCCCTGCATGACGCCCTGCTGGATCTCTTCTCCGGCGACCTCATCGAGGCGACTCGCGAGCTTGGCGAGCCAGGCGCGTTCGAAGTCCTGCTCCGGGGGCACGTGAACCTCCCGTCTTCCGACATGGACGCACATCGAAAGCATAGGCGCGGGCGTAGGCGGGGACAAGCCGGGAGGTGGGCGCCTGTGCGGTGCGGCTACTGCAGCGGATCACAGGCCGTCGGCCAGGCCCCGATGACCCCACAGGAGTCCGACGAACAAGGGGAAGTGCGGGCGAGCGAGTAGTCGCCCTGCTCCGGATCACAGAAGAGGGGATCCGCGGAGAGATTCCCGTAGGCGTCTCTTTGATCTTCGATGCAGCTCGTCCAGTTTCCGCCGGCATTGCCGTAGAGATCACAGCAGGTGAGCTGGATGCTCGCAGTCCCGGCGCAGAGGACGGCCAGGCCTTCCGAGGCAAACGCGATGATGGTCTGCGAGACGATCACTCGACCGCTGCCCCCGACCGAGAGCCCGGCAGCGTAGGGTGAGGCATTGTCCGACAACGTGCAGTTGGTCACGTTCAAGGGTCCGCCGAGGTGCATGATAGCTGCGCCAGCTAACTCGGCCGTGTTCTCTGCCAGGGTGGTGAAGCTGATGCTGACGTCGCCCGCGGTGTGGATCCCGCCGCCTCCCGCGGCGTCGTTCTCCGTCAGTATGCAGCCGGAAACTTGCATGAGGGTCACGTCCTCGAGACTCATCCCGCCGCCCACTTCGCCGGCGCGGTTCTGGATCAGCGTGAGGTCGGCGAGGACGGTGCCCTCGTCGTAGAAGCAGCGAATGGCACCCCCGGCCTCACCCGCCCAGTTCTGGGTGAACGTGCAGTCGCGCAGGTGCGGCGATCCGTGCGCGCTTGCGATGGCGCCCCCGGATGCGCTGGCCGAGTCGGCGACGAACACGCAGTTCAGCATCGCGGGCGATGCGTGCGAGCAGTAGATCGCGCCGCCCACCTCAGCCCGATTCTCCTCGAAGCGGCAATTGTAGATCGTGGGAGAAGCGTCGGAGCAGACCACCGCGGAACCCGTGACACCGTAGGCCCCGCGAACCGTCAACCCCTCGAGCACCGATGTCGCCGTCTCACCGTTCGCGAAGATGGAGCCGTAGTGCATGTCGTCTGCGCTGCCCTCGCAGTCGATGACGCAGTCCTCCGGATTCCCGCTCTGCGATCGCACCGTGATCGCCTTGCCGCGATACGAGATGTCCCGATTGCCGTCGCCGCGGAAGACGCCGTCGGCCAGCTCGATCACGTCCGCTGAGTCGGCGGCGTCGATCGCCGCCTGAATCGTGGCATACGTCCCGGATCCGTCGGGCTTGACCAGGACCCCATCGGTATCTCCCTCGGACTCCGTGGGACAGGAGCGATCGTCACAGCCCGTGGACACACACGCCAGGAGACACGCGGTTGCCAGGCACAGAACGGGAATTGGCTGCCTCATGCTTTCGCCCCCATCAGGATCGGATGCCTAGCCCGGCCGGCAGGCTGATCCACCGACCTACCCGACATCCTCATAGGCGTGCTTGCCGCCGAGGAAGAGGTTGCCCACGAAGGAGAGGATCACCATCGCGAAGCCAATGATGGAGAGGATGGCAGCTGGCCGGCCACGCCAGCCGCGCTGGAAGCGCGCATGCAGGTAGCCGGTGTAGAAGAGCCAGATGATCCAGGAGCCGACCTCCTTGGGGTCCCAGCTCCAGAAGGTACCCCAGGCGTTGTATGCCCAGATAGCCCCCGCGAAGAGCCCGCCCAGTGTGAAGAGAGGATAGCCGATCGAGATGGCCCGGTGGTTGAGCACGTCGATCCGCGCCAGCTCGGCGGGTGTCGCCGTCCGGCGTCTCTCACGCACGAGGTAGTAGATGGATATGCCGCAGGAAACGGCGAACGCGCCCTCGCCAAGGGCGGCCATCGACACGTGGATGTACAACCAATAGCTCTGGAGTGCGGGGACGAGCTGCTGGTTGATCTGGGTGGGGAGCAGCGAGGCCATGGCCATGATCGCAATCACGATCGGGCTCACGTAGGTGCCCAGCTCGAAGCGTCGCGTGCGGAAGATGGTGATGGCGAGCGTGCCGGCGGCCATCCAGGACATCACGCTCGAGTACTCGTGCATGGACACGAGTGGAATGTGTCCCGACAGGTTCCAGCGCACGAAGAACGCGATGATCTGCAGCACCGAGCCGACCAGCAGCCCGGCGACGCCGATCCAGCCGAAAACAGTTCGGCGCGTCAGGTTGCGCAGCAAGAAACCCGCGAAGACAGCGACATAGACCGCGAAGGCGATCGTGAACAGCGTGACGTCGAACGTCTGATTCACGGTTTCCTCAAGTCTCTTGAGATTGTCCCGGCCAGCGGTCAGGCGAGCCGCCCGGCGGCTTCCACTTGTCCACCGCTTTCACCGCCAGGGACGTCACGGATTTCTCCCACTCCGCCCGGGCGAAACCCGGATCCTGGGGCGACGTACCCACGTGCAGCAAGGCGAGTTCCCAGGCCCCTTCCCTCGCGCGCACCCGCAGCCAGACCCTCTCGCGCCGCAGGAAGAAGCTGAGAATCGTGCCCAGACTCATCACGCCGATGCCGAGCCAGACCCACGCCGATCCAGGATGCGTGGCCAGCTCCAGACCGGTCTGCATGACCGGGTCATAGCCCCCCACGCGCATGGCGATGTCGGGCCCGTCGCCGACCGGCATGCCCGGGTGCAACAGGAAGTACCAGGTGCCGCCGATCAGGCTGTCGCCTTCGAAGAAGTTCACGAGAAACGCCGGATTGCGCGGCTCGTGAGATGCCAGCCGAATCCGGCCGCCGTCGATGCGGAAGTCGACCAGAAAGGTGTCGATCGCCGCGGCATAGGGTGTGTTCTCAAGTGCGACCCGCTCCCCCGGCCGCAGGGTCACGGTGACCGGATTGGCGAAGACCTCGGTAACCGGCTTGTGCGGTGGCATGGGGGAGTCGGCATCCGGATGCCCCTCCGCAGGCCGATCCATGTCCTGCAGTCCTTGATGTCCCACGGGGGACTCGGACGGATCCAGCGGCGCATCGAAGACCAGGTCCACGGAGCGCACCGCGGTTGGATCCTGCCGGTAGGAACTCTGGTAGAGGCTGCGGCCCTTGTAGCGCAGCGGCGTGTTGACCTCGATCTCCATCTCGCGGATGACCCGCGTGCCCTCCCATAGCCGCACCTCGGAGATGTAGTCGGCGATCCGCCCCTGGGGTGTCATCTCGATGCGGAAGTCGACCAATTCGATCACGGCATCCGTTTCCGGAATCTCCGCGCGATCCCCCGGCCGCAGCCACAGGTAGGTCGAGAACCCGCTGGACGCCATCCACAGGCCCCCGATGACCAGGAAAAGGAATCCCAGATGGGTGAACACGGCGCCGAGCTTGGCGATCCCGAAGCGCACGGCGGTCACGGTGAGCGCTCCGTCCTGCTTCCGCTGGCGAACCACGAACAGCCGCCGCTTGAGGAAGTCGATGACATCGCTCTCGAGCGGTTCGCGATCCGTTTGCCAGACCACCGCCCCGCGGCCGCCGAAGGCGTTGGCCGGCGGCCACGGAATGGTCAGCGCCTGTCGCCACAGATGGCGCCAGCGCTTGATGACACAGGCGAGCAGGCTGAGGGAGAGGAGCGCGAGGAGGGTGCGAAAGAACAGGCAACGGAAGGGGTGTGCCGGGACCACATGGATGAGCAGCCAGACCATGGGGTCGCTCTGCCGATCGGCAAAGTGCTGCCGGGCCACTTCTCCGCGAAACGGAACCTGGTCGACGACAAGGATGCCCAGGATGCTGGCGATCGCCACCGCGATGATGATGATGATCGCGAAGCGCGGGTCGCTGAAGAGACCGTAGAGGGCCCGGACCACTTCGCCCAAGGGCGAGGGGCGACGGCCCTTCACGTCCAGTCTCTGATCCTGCGTGTCCACGCGTCCTCTTCCTGTGCGAGCGACACCCGGAGCGCGAGCTCCCGCCGCGCGGATCCGGGCACAGAAGGGTGGATCCTAGCGAAACTCATCGCCGGCCGCTAGTCACCTTCTGAGACGAGCGCCGCGGCGACTTCCGCAGACGACGGGATGCGGTTCCACCACACCCGGCGGACCGTGCCGTCATCGAGGAGAAACGTGGCCGGAAGCTTGCGGTAGTACTGCCTGAGGACCCGTTCGGGGCTCGTTGCCACGGGGAAGTTGGGCCGGTGCTTGAGGCGCCACGCCTGAGCCTCTCCGCGGTTGCCCGGGTAGGCGGCGACGACATGCGGCACGATCTCCTCGACGACAACTTGTTTCAAATGGTCAATGCCGCTTTCACACGCGGGACACTCGGGGCCGATCAGCGCGACCAGGACCAGGCCCGAATCAACCGGTGCGCGCGCACCCAGGAGGGTCATGTCGGAGAGGTCGGTGCCCGGACTGATGTCGACGACGATGCCGTCGATCGGCAGCGCGGTGCCAAACAGGGTCAGGGCCAGAGCGATGAGCACCAGGGGCGCCACCAGGAACCACTGCCGGCGGCGCGTGCGGAAGCCGCGGGCCAGGTAGAATCCCAGGGCCGCAAGGGCAATCACGATCACATCCTCGATGATCACCGTCTTCGGACCGCGCTCCACGAGACGGCCGAAGCATCCGCAGTCCTCGATGCTCCCGTGGCTCCATGCGATGGCCGTGACCACGATGAATCCGACCATGAGGAGAATCGTTCCGGTGAAGACGAGGCGCGGCCAGATGAAGACCACAAACGCCGCCGCGGTGACGAGCTCGAGAGCGATGAAGAAGTAGGCCAGGACCGGGGACCAGGACGCGGGCGTCACCTGATGCGCACTGATCTGATCCATGAACAGGATCGGGTCACCCGCCTTGTGAAAGGCGGCGGTGGCCAGGGCACCGGCCGCGACCAGGCCGAGCAGGTATGCGGCGATGTGCCTCCACGTTGCATTCATCGGCCGTCGGGTCCGAACAAGATCTGCACCAAATCGGCCTCCACCGAAACCTGGGGCTCTTCCTCGATACGGCCGATCTCGGCACCTGCGACCTGCACGACAAACGTGGGCGTGCGGCCAATGCCGTACTCGTCGATCAGGCCGGCCGGTTGGGCCATCTCCTCGTCGAGCGCGATGAGCCTCAAGCGGATCCGGTCATTGGCGGCGTCGTCCAAGCTCTTCAGAAGCGCGGGAAGATGGATCTTGCACACGTAGCACCAGGCGCTGAAGAAGGCGAGGATCTCGATCTCCTCCGCGGCCCCGGCGATCCGCGCGATCAGCACCGGATCCGGTTCGTAGGCCGCCGCCCGCTGTTCGTAGACGCCCTGTCGCCGGGCCAGGTCTTCGCGCGAAAGAGGACCGATCATCGGGGGCAGCGGTTCGATGGCGTACGCGTGGCCGTCGGCCTCGAAGGTCATGCGGCCATCCTCATGGCCAATGAAGACGCCGCAGGAGAATCCTTCCTCCACCGGGGGCTGCCGCAGCGTGCCATCCGGGCCTTCCACCGCCGCCGGTGAGTAGGCCAGTACTTCTTCGGTCAGGAGGTCCAGGACGAAGGCGGTGTCCCAGGACTCTTGGAGCAGGAGCATCCACTGGAAGTCGGCGCTGTCGTAGACGGGGGCGTCGGCACTCGCGCCCGCCGCCGCGCTGTCCGCGTGCACCGGCGCACGGGTCGCGCGCAACTCGGGGTTCTGCAGCCAGACGTCGTCGTCGGATCCGCCGTCGGCGCCGGCCGCCGCGACGATCCCCAGATCGGGCGCGAGAGCGCCCAGGACGGATACGGCAAAGAGGACGGCGAGGAGCAGCGCCGCCGGCAGGATGGACGGCAGCACGCGTCTTCGCGGAAGCCGAACCCTGTTGTGATTATCTCGGAAGGAGTTCATCTCGATCTCAGCCTCTCGCGTCCACCCCGCTCCCCCCCCGACGTGAACCCTGGCCCGGAGGCCTCGGTTCCGCCACAGGCTGGGCCGATTCGAGAATGTGTCGATGGCGTTCAGACTGCCGATTCTATGTCCAGACGACCGAGGGTATCAGACGACGTGAGGGCGCCCAAGGTGAGACTCATCAAGCCCGCAGGATCTACGAGCATGACGATCATCTCTCTGCATGTCTTGGGGCTCCGCGCGGCAGCGCTCTCCCTTGGATCGGAGGAGCTGGTGGGCGTGCTGGCGCACGTCTACCGCCACGTGGTCGAGGCGGCATCGAGCCGGGGGGCGACCCTGTCCCCTGCCGACGGGCAGCAGCTCCACCTCGTCTGGCGCGGTGAGATCGGTGTGCCCGCACAGCAGGCTTCCTGGACCGGGTGGGAGCTCATGCGCCACGTCGCAAGTCTTCAGGAGTCCTTAGCGCGCGAACACGGTATCCAGCTCACGCCACGCATGGGCATCGCCACCGGCCTGAAACCGGTCGCCGGGGGAGGGGAGAACCCCGCCATAGCGCCGGTGACCGAGGAGCAGGTGCTCCACCGAGCCGATCTGCTCCAGCGCGCGAATCGGTTCTACGGGACCGCGATTCTGCTGGACGAAGAGACCGCGGCGGCCGGTGAGCACAACCTGGAACTTCTTGAGATTGATAGGATTACAGCCGACGGCGAGGGATTTCTCCGCAGCCGGGAGGCAGACGAGATCATGGGCGCGCCCCCCGGCACACTTGCCGCCCTCGACGGTGTGGACATGGGCATCTTCCAGATGCTGGGACCCAAGGGCGAGGTCGCCCCGGCACGGCTCGGCGCTGCTGCGGCCTTTCGCGGAGCGGTGGAGTTGTTCCGACAGAGGGAATGGTCTAAGGCTTACGCAGTACTACAATTGCTTGCCAGAATCCCCAACCCTGAGCCGCTGGTCCGGATCTACCTGTCCGCATGCCGGAAGCAGATCATGGAAGAGCGTATCTCGGAGGCCGATCCGCCCGCCAAGGCAAGGCCGGCGTAGCCGCCCGCGGCAGAAGTTATCCGGGCTGCTAAGCGGTCACAGCACCATTTCGAGTTCGATTTCATCACGCAACGGGATGCCATCGATGCCCACCTCCGGGATCTCCGGCTTCAGGCGACGGGATTGCGCCATCGCGCCCGCATGCAGGACGGCCAGGCGAAACCCGCGGCGCTGGTAGAAGCGGAGCGCCGCGAGGTTGTCGTTCGTGGTGATCAGCCACAGGCGGCGACAGGCCGCGGCGGCGGCCATCTCCACCGCGCGCGCGATGAGCCGACTGCCGGTGCCGCTCCGTTCACGCAGGCTGTTCAGGGACACGATCTCGCACTGATCGCCTTCCCGGTGGTAGGTGAGGAGCCCGATCGGCTGGCCATCCAGCAGGGCCACGAAACCGGGCAGGTCCGCGGCGCGATGGATGCGCCCGCGGGAGACGATGTCATCTGAGCCCCAGTGCTCGCGGATGAGCCGCGTGGCCCACGGGCGCAGATCGTCCTCCATCTCGCGAATCTCTAGGGGCGTCATTCGATGACGACGAGAACCTGATTCTGGGCGACGTTGTCGCCTGCGGCGACATCCACCGACTTCACCTGGCCATCCTTGGGGGCGCAGATCTCGCTCTCCATCTTCATGGCTTCCAGGATCACGAGCACGTCACCGACCGCGACCTCGTCGCCCGGGGACACCTTCACCTTGATGATCAGTCCCGGCATGATGGCGGTCACGGCGCCATCCGCGGACTGCGGTCCGCCGGGGGGGCCGCCGAGCGGGACCGTCGCGCGATCTTCGAGCCCCTCGGTCTCGAACGGATAGGCGATGCCGTTGATGAAGACGCGCGAGCCCTCGATCTCGATCTTGTGGCTGGTTCCCTCGACGGTGATCGTCTCGCCGGAAATCTCGGGCTTGAACAGCGTGCCGTTGATCATGACCGCGCGGCCCTTGAGCTCTACGTCGAAGTCGATGCCGTCCAGTCTGAGGGTGAAGGTCTTGGCCATGACCATGCTCCTTGCGTCAGCTAGATGCCCCAGGGGGCGCCCGCCGGGTTCCGTCGACCGGCCCACTTCCACGGGCTGGAGGCTCCCCTGGCAGCCTGCCCGCCGTTGCGCTTCTGCTCGCGGTCCTTCAGCAACCGGAGAACCACCGCCGCGGCGAGAAGCTCCTTGCGCTCGAGACCCTTCTGGCGCAGCTCGAGAAACGGGCGCGCGACCTGCGGGAAGAGCGCGTAGGAGAGCACGTCCTCCTCGGAGGTTGCGAGTTCGCCCAGCTCTTCGCGCGCCTTCGCGAGGCCCGGTTCGATCAGATCCGCGGGCCGGCACGTGATCTGCTCCTGGTCGCCGATGATGTTGCCCTGGATCACGGCGTTCATCTCCGCCGGCGGCCGGCCGTAGAACCCGCGGAAGTAATTGCGCACCTCCTCGGGTACGACCTTGTAGCGCTCTCCCAAGACGACGTTCAACGTCGCCTGGGTGCCGACGATCTGACTCGAGGGCGTGACCAGCGGGGGATAGCCCATCTCCTTGCGCACGCGGGGCACTTCCTGAAGAACATCCATGTAGCGGTCCTCGGCGCCCTGCTCGCGCAGCTGCGAAACCAGGTTGGAGAGCATGCCCCCGGGGATCTGGAACTCGAGCACGTTGACGTCCACACCGGCGATGCCGCTTTCGAAGCGCTGATAGCGTTTGCGCACATCCTGGAAGTGGCGCGCGATCTTCGCCAGGCGACCGAGATCCAGCCCGGTATCACGCGCTTGACCCTGCAGCATGCTGACGATGGACTCGGTGGGGGCCTGCGAGGTGATGAGCGCCAGCGAGGAGATGGCGGTATCGACGATGTCTACACCGGCCTCGGCAGCTTTGAGCAACACCATGCTGGCCATGCCGCTCGTGTAGTGCGTGTGCAGCTGGATCGGGATTGCGAGCCGCTTCTTGAGCGCCACGATCAGCTCGTAGGTGGCATAGGGTTTCAGCAGACCGGCCATGTCCTTCACGCAGATCGAATCCGCGCCCATGTCGGCCAACTCCTCGCCCAGCGCAACGAAGCTCTCGTTGCTGTGCACCGGGGAGAGCGTGTAGCAGATGGTCGCCTGGACGTGCTTGCCTTCGCGCTTCGCGATCTCCATCGCCTTCTGCATGTTGCGGGCGTCGTTGAGCGCATCGAAGATGCGGAAGATGTCGATGCCGCCTCTCGCGGCGCAGACGACGAAGGACTCGACGACGTCATCGGGATAGTGACGGTAGCCCACCAGGTTCTGGCCGCGCAGGAGCATCTGCAGACGCGTGTTGGGAAGGGCCTTCCGCAGCGTGCGCAGCCGCACCCAGGGATCCTCTCCCAGAAAGCGCATGGCCGAATCGAACGTCGCGCCGCCCCACATCTCGAGGGAGTGGAAGCCCACAGAATCGAGCTCCGCGGTGGCGGGCAGCATGTCCTCGGTGAGCATGCGCGTGGCCAGCAGCGACTGGTGCGCGTCGCGCAGGACCGTATCCGTGATGGCCAGTGGCTTCGCCATGGTCGTGTCCTCTATGTGCTAATGATATATGCCGTAATCGAAATCGTAACCCGCCCATGCTACACGAGGTTCGGGACCATTTCAACCGCAGCAGGGGAGGGCCGAATGCCACGGGCGGCTAGGCCTCGGCGGTCTCGTCCATGGAGATGAGGGAGACGCCCTCGACCCCGTCGATGCCGCCGAGGGCGGTGACGAATTCGCGGGTGTTCTCGGGGGCTCTGAGGCGCACGAAGTAGGTCAGCTCGAGAAGCTCGCCATCCCGCCGGGTCTGGATGTTGAGCAGCGTGATCTTCTTCAGATACTTCTTGAAGGTCTTCTCGTGAAACATGCCGCCGCGTTCGTCGGGAACGATCGTGAAACGCAGCAATAGGTCGTCGCCGTGGGTCGTGCCGACGTGGCTCGCGTAGAGCACCGCGATGAGCACCACGATCATGCCGGTTCCCGCCAGCGCGATCACGTGGTAGCCGGTTCCGGCGGCCATGCCGGCGGCGAGGGTCAGGAACACGAAGGTGATGTCGCGCGTGTCCTTGACCGCGGTCCGGAAGCGGATGATCGACATCGCACCGACGAGTCCGAAGGCCCGCGCGAGGTTGTTGCCGATCACCATCATGACCACCGCGGTGATCATGGGCAGGATGACGAGCGTGTTCACGAACGAAGTCGAGTAGTTGAACGTGCTGTGCGTGCGCCGATAGACGATGGCCACCGCGGCGCCGAGTACGAAGGCAATGGCGATATTCAGGAGGATATCCGTCAGCAGGAATCTCTCTCCGCCCACGATCAACTCATTCAGCATCTTCGATCACTCACTTCCCGTTTGACCTCCGCCGCGAGTTGCCGCGCTAGCAGCTCGGCGCATCCCACAGATCGATTCCGTGGCAGTACTTCGAGATGGCACGATGGCTGCCGTTCAGGCGCCGGGTCAGGGGGCGCAGCCATTGCGGCATGACCCGGTCGAACTTGAGTTCGAGAATCTGTTTGCGATTGGTCAGATGACGCAAGTCTCGTTCCGCGAAGATCTCCTCCATCTCCGGCCGGATGGCGCTGCGCACGCGGAAGTCGAAGGTGACGCGGGAGCGCGGATCGACTCGGCCGACGAGCGGCTCGCGATCATAGATGACCAGCACCGTCGGCCTGAGCCGCAGGTAACTCATCAGGAAGAAGAAACGCTCCAGCGTGGCCCGCGCGGCGTGGCTGAAACGCGTGTCCTCCAGCTCGGACCGAACGCTCCAGCTCGGCCGTTGCGGGTCGAGCAGCTGGACGGCCTGTTCGTACGGCACGCGAACACGCTCCTTGAACACCGCGTTGCCCACCTTGCGCTTGATCTCGAAGAAAGCGATCGAGTCCGCGTCCCGACAGTTGTAGGTGCGTACGCGCAGCTTCTTGCGCACCTTGATGCCCGCGAGCTTCTCGTGATAGAAGCGCAGATCGGGTGTGTCGAAGTAGATGCTGCGCACCGTGTAGCGTCCGTCCTGGCACCGGCGGGCATAGGGGTCCGGCTGCATGAAGGGTGCGAGCATCTCGCGGGCCGCATCCAGCTCGTGCGGTCGCACGAAGTACTTCAGCTCGTGGCGTTCAAGGCGGTCCTGAACCATGGGGTGCAGCTCTCCAAGTTGTCTCCTACCGCCAGGTTACACACCTAAGGTCCGATCCGATGCGTGTGACAGCTTATCCACGATCCAGGCGAACAGGCTGATCTTGGCGGCGTGAAACCTCAGCTCGGCCCGGTTGCCGGCGGCCAGACGGCCGTCCTCGTTGGGTACCGCCGCGGATACCCAGAAGAAGGTGCGTCCGGCGTATTGGGTCGCATGGCGATCGATGCGCACCACATGTCCGGCGGCGCGCACACCGGGCGTCCCCAAGGGCCGCACCGTGACCGCGTGGCCGGGCGCGAGATGCATCGCCCGCGAGGGGGGCACCGGCGCGAACGCGTACAGCGTGTCCACGCTGGCGACGCGCACGAGGGCCGTGTCGGAGGCCAGCGTCGCCAACTCCCCCGCGATGGGACACCGGATGCGCTGGGCCTCGAGACGTTCCTCGGCGTCTGCCAGACGCTGCCGCAGCAAATCGATCCGCGCCCGATGCATGGCCAGGATCTCGTCCCTCTCGCCCGCCTCGGTCGCGCGCAGCCAATTGCGAGCCGCCTCCAGCTCGGCCTGCGCCTCCCGATGCCGGGCCTCGCGGCGAACGAACTCCTCGTGGCTGATCACGCCCTGCCGGAGCATGGACCGGGCATGCTCGAACATCGAGGCGCGGCGCACATTTTCGGCTTCCGCGGCAGCGACGCCATCGCGCGCCTGGGCCACGAGTGCCTCCTTGGCGCCGCTTTCGGCAGCGCGCAGGCCGGTCACGGCTTCCTGCATGCGCAGGTCCAGTTGTCCGACCGTCTGGCGGCTCTCGTAGGAGTCCAGAAGCGCGACTTGATATCCGGCCGCGATATGCGTGCCCGGCGTCATGCCCTCCGACAAGCGCAGGCTCACGAAATCACCGCGCTGGAACCGAAAGAGATCGGTCTGTGTGCGGTTGCCCACGCGGCGATCGAGAAGGCGGGCTTCGAACGTGTCGGGGGCGGTCTGCAGGAGAAGCCACTCGGCTTGAGGCAGCAGGTGACACGACTGTTCGAAGCTCGCCCTCAGACGAATCGTCGTTCCCAGGAAACCCGCCAGCACGAGGGCCGCGATGCACCCCACCAGGGTGATGACGCGCCCGTGAGACATGCCACCCCTCCACAGTGCCGCCTGAGGCGGCACATCCATCTAGAGCCCGGGCCCGCCCGGTCCGCGCAGAGGCCCGAAGCGGAGTATTCGCAAGCGACCAGTTACATATTAGCAGATCGTGAGCCCCGGCGCCACCGCGGCAGGTAGGCGTCCATCGCCCTAGGGGTTGAAATGCATGGGATTTAGGCCTCTGGCACCGAGGGATTGACGGTGGGCCGGCCGGCCGCCTAGCATGGGCGCATGCCGACCCGGAGTTGCATCGCTTGTCTTGCTGGCCGAATCGCGGCCGCGCTATTCCTGATTGCGCTCACGGCAGGGTTCGCCCAGGCGGATCTGCCCCGCTTCAGCGCGGCGGGGGGGACCGGTATCGGCGGCCTGTTCCATCGCGAGTACGTCTCCGGCGCCCCCAAGGGATCGGAGGTCGGACACTTCTCCGCGCGACTCTGGTGGGCTGACCTGGCCTGGTCCTTCCGCTCGCGCATGACGCTCGGGCTGCGAGCCCATTTTCTGCGCGTGCCGCTGCACGACACCCCGGATGTGGGTACGCTCGATCTCGTTCCCGTCGTCCTTCAGCTCGGATACTGGCAACCGGCCTTGAACGAACGACTCTACGGCTTCGTGTGTGCCGGGGCCGGCTTGGCTGCGGCGCGCTTCTATCCGAGTGACGCCGACTCGGCGTGGGTAGGGCCCGGCGGCGATCCGGTCGACGTGTCGCACGACAAGTCGTTCGTGTTCGAAATCAGCGTGGGAGGCGACTACTCGATCGGCGAGAGCCTCTTGCTCGAGCTAGGGCTGGTGACGTCGTTCACCCGGACCGAGGTGGCCTACCAAAGCGTGCCGCGGGCGGAGGATCCCCCGGAGTTCACGCCCGATCGGGCCTTCACGGTCAAGGGAAGGCACCTGCTTCTCACGCTCGGGGTTCGCTGGTGGTTCGAGTGGTGGTAGTTATTCGTCTGTCTCGTGGTCATCGCACATGCCGGTCGTGGCCCCTCGACGGGTGTCTGGGTGCAACGTAATGTCTTCATTGGCATTGTCGGCCGATCTCCGCGCTTGACCAAGCCTCGCCTTTCCCCGGGTAGCGCCGATCCTGCGGCTTGTGCCCCTCAGGTCCCTCGCCTATGCTGCCCCTTGTTCGGTGCGCAGCCGGGCGCGGCCGCGCTGGTCCTGGGACCTCTCACCACGGCGGTCTGCCCATGCACAAAGGCCTGTTGATCGACTTCACGAAGTGCATCGGCTGCCGAGCCTGTATGGAGGGATGTCGCGAGGCCAACGATCTCCCGCGCCCCCCGGCGGATGCGCCG
>JAUVTV010000105.1 GCA_030601305.1 Candidatus Eiseniibacteriota bacterium
CGACAGACGCGCACTCGTCACCGGCGCGAGCGCGGGGCTGGGTGAAGCCATCGCCACGGAACTGGTGCGCAGCGGGGCGCGGGTTCTGATCTGCAGTCGCGATGCGGACCGCATTGCGGCAGCGAGGTCCCGCATGGAGTCCCTGGTTCGCGAGCGGGGACCGCACCCGGGGGTCGCGAGCTGGCACCCGCCGGTCTTCAGCGTCGCCGACGTCGCGGACGAGCACGCCGCCGCGCGGCTCGCCCAAACTGCGCGCGAGGAACTCGGCGGCCTCGACATCCTCGTCTGCAACGCCGGCGGCCCCCCGCCCGGCGACTTCACCGAGCTGAGCGACAGCGATTGGTACACCGCGTACGATCTCATCGTGCTCAGCGTCATCCGCTTGGTGCGCGCCTGCCTACCCCAGCTGCGCGCCAGCGAAGCCGGCCGGATCGCGATGGTCACGTCGGTCTCGGGGCTGCGGCCCGTCCGGCGCCTGGTGCTGTCGAATGCGCTGCGGCCCGCCGTCATGGGACTCGCCCGCCACCTGGCCCGCGAACTCGCGGAAGACGGGATCCTGGTCAACGCGATTGCGCCCGGCTTCTTCGACACCGATCGATCCCGCGAGGTACAGGAGGCGATCGCGCAGTCCAAGGGCATCAGTCTCGAGCAGGTTCAGCGCGAGCGGCTGGCTCGCGTTCCCCTGAGCCGGTACGGCGAGCCGACCGAACTCGGCCGTCTGGCCTCGTTTCTCACCTCGACGGAGAATTCCTACCTGACGGGGCAGACGCTGGTCATGGACGGTGGACTGCTCGTGTCCGACTAGACGCTGGTCGTCGACGGTGGACTGCTCGTCTCCGACTAGACCCGGAGTACGAGGACTCCGGGCTAGCCAGGCGCGTGCCGCATCCCGGAATGCCAAGGGTCGATCTTGTAACTGCCCACATATCAATGAGTTACAGTGTTGCCCCGGGGCAACACTTTAGTTCGCACCGTGGAAAGCAGTTAGAAGATCACCCCATGACTTTTCACGGTTCGGAACGAGGTTGGCTAGGACTGCTCTCCCTGACAGGACATCGCGCCCAGGGTCGGGTGCCCTCGGGGCCCGCGCGAGTTCCGCGGCGAGCCCCGCGGGCGAGCGAGGACTGCAGAGCGCCGGGCCCTGATGGACCCGACCCTCAATCGTCAGAGGCAGCGTACCAGCCCATGACCAGGTCCGCGACGGGGCCCGTGTCCTCCCAGCGGTAGCACGGGATGCCGACGGGGATGCCGACGGGGATGCCGGCGGGGGTGCCGGCGGGGGTGTCTGCGGCAGTGCCTGCGGGCGGTTCGGTCACGCCGGTGTGCAGATGGAAACCCGCCGCAACGAGCTGATCATCGGCAGGCCGGTAGTTCGGCGCGAGGACCACGGCAAGCAGATCACCACCCTCCAGATGGCGCGGCGGTCGCGGGACCCCCTGCTTGTCGGGCGGGATCACCTCGATCTTCGGACCGCGACGCTGTGCCCATCCCTCGATGAGCACCAGATCGAGCGATCCCAGGAAGTGGTGCACGAGATCCTCGACACCCGCCTCATCGACCGCGATGGGCAGGTGCAGGGCGATCGCCGCCGCGGTGATCACCAGGGTGGCCTCGGCGCCCGCTTTTCGATGGCGCGCCGAATCGGACTCCGGACGATCGAGCGAGTGGGGATGACTGCTGTGTTTGACGCTGCCCACGCGCAGGCCGCGCTCACGCAGCAACGGAAGAAGGCGGATCAGGAGACCGGTCTTGCCGGAGTTCTTCCTGCCGACGATCTGGAGGGTCTTCACGGTGACGGCCCTCAGCCGGAGGCCGGCGTTGCCCCCGCAGGTTCGGCGGTGATCACCAGCCCGGGGATGTCTCCCAGCTTGGAGGCCAGGAGCAGTTTGCGCCGCATGACGCGCTCGACAAAGGCGGCCACGCTGGTCGTGCCGCCTGGCGAGCGGAGGTGACGAACGAGGCTCAGCCCGCGACCGAAAATGCAGCTCAAGATGTCGCCGAGGTCGGTCAGCCCGATTCGGTTGCAGCTGCTGCAGAAGTGCTCGGTGATGTTGGGGATGAACCCGACGGTCCCCAGGTATCCGGGGATCGTGTAGACCAGAGCGGGACCGTCGAGGAGCACCGGCTCGTGAGGAACCAGCGGCAGCTTCACCGCCGCCATCACCTCGCGGCTGGAGAGGAATCGCTCCGGCGGAGCGATGACGTTTGCGCAGGCGTTCCATTCGACAAAACGCACGTGGAGCGGCTTCCTCTTGGCCAGAGCGACGAAGTCCTCGATCTCGTCGTCGTTGACACCGCGGCGCAGAACCACGTTCAGCTTGGTCTTCAGCCCGGCGTCCAGCGCCTCGTCCACCGCATCCCAGGCGTTCCGGAAACCTTCCGATCCGGTCAGCTTCTTGTAGCGCGCCCGGTTCAGTGTATCGATGTCGAAGTTGATGGAGTGAAGGCCCTGCTCGGCAAGCTCGTGGATACGCCCGTCCAACCCCACGCCGCCCGTGGTCATGGCGACCTCGCGGATACCGTCGAGGTCGGCGACCATCCCCACGATCCCCGAGAGGGCCTTGCGCTGGGCAGGGTCACTGCCGCTCAGACGGACCTTTTCGATCCCGCGCCCGACGAGGATGCGCAGGAGCGCCTTGATCTCGCGCGTTTCGGGAACGGGAAGCGGCAGCGAAGCGGAGCGCCTTCGCGCCATGAGGATGCCGTCGGTTTCGGGACACAGGACGAAGCGTAGGTAGCTCACCTCACTGGACGGTACGGCCATAGCAACTCCTGAGTGATTTCCCTGTGCCGAACTGACGACCGGGGCGCAGCGATCTGCGCCCCCTCGCGCCCTCTCTGAGCAAGTGTGGATTCTGCGCACGGTGATGTCAAGATGGCCGCAGCAGTCAGGTCGAGATTGGCGCGTCAGCGACGGGTGTTGCGAAGAGCAAAGGTGACGGCGACGCGTAGTTGCGGGTCCCGCATCCAGTGCCGGAGGATCGGTCGCACCTCCGCGCAGTGACGAACCAGGTTCCCCAGGGCGGTCGAGGCCGCACCCCATACGAAGCGCCGTTGATCGGCCGCCAGTACGCGCAGCACCTCGAGTGCCGCCTCCCACTGCGAGAGGGCGACGCCCGCGGCGAGGGCCATGGCCAGATTCCAGCGCACCACTTCGTCCTCTGAGGGCAGCCAGCGCTGGAAGCGCTCCAGCGTTTCCTCCGGATAGACGCGCAAGAGGCCCTGTCCCAGGGCGAAGGGGCCCAGATTCCGGCGAACGTAGGGATCGCGGTCGGTCAGATGGGGTTCGAGCAGGTCGAGCAGCTGCTTGGCGCGCTCGGGGTGCTCGGGATCGGCCACACCCACGGTGGCGATGATCACCTGCCGACGCACCGATGGGTCCGGGTGCCGGCTCCACTTCTGAAGGTAACGGAAACGGGAGCGGAAGTTGGCTCGCACGATGCGCGCCATCGTACCGGCCGCGTACTGGCGCACTTCCGTGTCCTCATCGCGCGCCAGGTTCAGCGTGATGCGCTCGACATCCTTGCGGTGGTCCTTCCAAAACGTGTCGAGGAGTGCGCAGGCCATCTCGCGCGCTTCGGTTTCCGGGCGCGCGGCCGACAGCCGCGTCCAAGTCCAGAGGCGACGCCGCTCGACCGGATCGTTCGTCCGCGACAAGAGCTGCTGGAAGACATACGTCTTCAGCACCTCCGCCTCGGCAGCGGAGCGACGCCAGGACACGGCCACGAGCGCCGCGACCATGACCTCGAGATCGTCGCACTGCAGTGCACGATCGACCTGTTCACGAATCGGCACACGGACCATTGCCGCCACCGGCGTCATCTGCTCGACGACGTCCGACCGGCGGTCTCCGTTGCCACCACCCAGCTGCTCTGCCCCGATGCTAGCCTCTCTCGCTTCGTTTGCACTCGACGTTACCGGATTCGCCATTTCGTCCCTGTCCCAACCTTTCCCCGGCACCCTCATCCACAGGTGCCATCTGTCATGTGGAAAACCACTTCTGGTTTTCCACATCCCTCCACCCCACACCTCTAGAGCCGTGAGGCTCGCGCGCTTCGCGCAGGCTCACCGCGGCAATCGTGGATTGCCTGCAGTGCACCTACCTCACCCAACCCCGTCAGAACTGGATCGGGCTCAATAACGTGCTATACCGTTGAGAGTTGTGACCCCCGCATACTGCCCTGAACTCGCCATCAAGCGGCGACCTGGGGGAAGGCGTACGATGCGAACCGTCCCTGGTTCGCCCTTGTTGGCTGTCAATCTTTCTCAGATTGCCCCGGCGGTGTCAAGTCTAAGCGTGCGAGCAGAAGTTGCCAAGAGCCCCGCCAACAAGTTATCCACATCGTTGGGCCCCGTCCCTCGGGCAACATTGTACCACGTAAAAGCCGCTTTCGTACCAACTTTCAGCCGGGGGATTGCAGCGGTGAATCGACCGGTGGAGGCCCCGGGATCAAGAGACAAGCGGGGCGATTTTTCCTTGCAACCAGGGCGGCAAACTCGCCACTCGGGAGTCTGACGCACGTACACAGGCGTGGATGGTCCGCCCATCGGCGACCACCTTCCCACCCACGAGGATCCGGTAGGCGAAGGTCACCGTCCGGGAACGAATCTGCTCGACCCGGGTCTCGATCGTCACGAGGTCGTCGTAGCGGACCGAGATGCGCAGCCGCAGGGCGGCCTCCACCACCGGGAGGTTGTGCCCGCGCTCCTCCACCTCGCGATACGGGAGACCCGCGGCCCGCATGAACTCCGTACGCCCAACCTCGAACCATGTGAGATAGTGGGCGTTATAGGCGATGCCCATGCGGTCCGTCTCGGCGTAGCGGACCCGCATCTGCGTCCGGTTTACGGTCCGGCCTTCCGGGCTGCGGACGAGTTCGGGGTCCACCTGTGAAGATCTTGATGCCATGATTTTGCGGGGTCCGGTCCACAAAGGGCCGCCGCCCCGTGCCTGGGGCGGCGGCCCCTAAGTCCACACCCCCCATCCACCCAGAGTCTGATTTGGGTTGCAGCACTTCATCGGATTCAGAATCATCCACCCAAACCACAGGCGGGGATTCTCCCGCCCCAGGGAAGAGCTGTCAACCCCGAGGAGGGCCGATGGAGGCTCAGCAACGCACACGGTTGGGCATGCGTGCCGCCGGCGTCTCCGTGGTCCTCAACCTCTGCCTCGCTCTGGTCAAGGGCGCCCTGGGGACCACTGTGGGCTCCGTGGGTCTCCTGGCGGACGCCTTCCACTCTCTCACGGACGCCTTCACCTCCATTGTCGTCCTCATCGGCTTCCGCATCGCCGGACGCCCTCCCGATCCCGAACACCCCTTCGGCCACGGTCGCGCTGAGCACGTCGCCACCCTGCTGCTGGCCACGCTTCTCGCCATCGCAACCTACGAGTTCGCCAAGGTCTCCATCCAGCGGCTCTTGGCCCCCGTGCACCTCGATCCCCCGATCTGGATGCTGGCCGTCCTCCTGCTGACCATCGGCGTCAAGGAGGGCCTGTTCTGGTACGCCAACCGCCTGGGTCGGCGCATCGACTCGGACGCGCTCCGCGCGGATGCCTGGCACCACCGCAGCGATTCGCTGTCGACGGCCCTCGTCCTCGTCGGGCTCGTGGGAGGCCGTTTGGGTGCCGCCTGGCTCGACCCGGTAGCCGGTCTGGGTGTCGCCACCCTGATGGGATGGCTCAGCTTCGGACTGCTGCGCAAGTCGGTCAGCACGCTGCTCGGCGAGGCGCCCACGCGGGGAGAAGTGCGCGAGATCGTGCGCCTCGCCGGGGAGGTCGAAGGGGTCTCGGGCGTGCATGACGTGATCGTCCACCGCTACGGCGTCTCGCGCTGGGTTTCCTTGCACGTCGAGATTCCGGGAGATCTCTCCGCACGCGACGTTCACGCCGTGTCCGAGGAGGTCGAGCGCCGGCTGGAGGGCGAAGCCTGGGGCAGCGTGGTGGTCCACGCCGATCCGGTCTGCGAGGACCACCCGCTGTACGGAAAGGTCCAGGCATTCGTCAGCGACGTCGTCGAGCGGGACCCGGCCATCGTCGCATTCCAGGATCTCCGACTCGTGGAGTCTTCGCGCGATTCATTCAAGGTGATCTTGGACCTGGTCGTTCCGCCGGGAACACCTGCGGCGCAGCAGAGGGAGACGTGCCGCCGGTTCGGTCATTGGGTGGAGGAGGCCTTCCCGCGCGCGACACCGGTGGTCGGGATCCGTCCCGCGATCTCGACGGAATCCTAGCACGCCCCGCCCAATTGAGTCCCCGCGCTGCACCTCCGGCCTGCACTGCTGCCCGTCCACGCGCGGAATTCCACAAAGAACGCGGACCCGCCTGCCGAAGCAATTCATGGGAGACAAAGGCCTTGCAGCGGTCTGTCCCCCCGACCAACCAAGCCGTTCACACCCGAGGCGGCTCGCGACGCCCTGCGAGAAGCCTGGGGGGACTGGGAAGATGAAGCCGAGCAAGGATCTGCTTGAGCGGGTGACCGCCCACGTTCTGGAAGACGCCGCCTTCGTCTTCGCCATGCCACGTGAAGAGGAGCCCCCGGCGTTCGCCGAGTGGCACGCGACCGGGGCCCGCTTGACGTTTACGGGTCCGCTCGACGGTTACTGCGAATTGTGGGCGCCGGACGCGATGATCGAATCCCTCGCGGCGAACATCCTGGGTGAGGACAAGGACGCGGACGGGGCGACCGATAGTGGCCTCGGTGCGCTGAAAGAGACCCTCAGCATCCTGTGTGGAAAGCTGCTCACGGAGCTGGCGGGCGAAGATCCGGTCTTCGATCTGGGAACGCCCACACCGCTCGCGAACCTGGAACCGTTTCCCGAGAACGCCGCGGGCGCGGAGGTGTGGATCGACGCGGATGAACAACCGGTTCTGATGCGGATGTGCATCCGCAACGACTCGTCGCAGGCGGCGTGACCTCACGCCGCACCGGCTTCGCGGCCTTCGCCCGGAAGGCGGCCTGCTGGCCTGAGCACATACGGAGCGAACGGTAGCGATGACGACCGCGTTGACAATCACGGTGGATCAGCTACGGCAGCTCGGGGATCTCCTCGAGCAACGCTGCGGCATACGGGTGGGCGATGCTCTGCACACGAGCGTCGAGGAGGGACTGGCCCGCCTGATGGCAAAGCTGGGGATGTCGTCCTTCGAGGAGTTCTTCGAGCAGGCCCGCGACCCGGAGGCGGGGCTGCGCGATGACCTGGTGAATGCGATGGTCTCCCGGGAGTCCTGGTGGTTCCGTGATCCGGAGACGCTGACCGCCTTCGTCACCCAGGCCCTGCCGGAATGCGAGGCGCGCGCATCGCAGCGGGAAGATGCGCGGGTTCGCATCTGGTCCGCGGGATGCTCGACGGGTCAGGAGCCTTATTCGCTCGTCATGTCGCTGATCGAGCGCCGGCGCGAGGCCGATCTCGATCCGGCCCTTCCCGACTCGTACGAAATCGTCGCGACAGACGTCTCGCCAGCGGCGCTCTTCCTGGCGGTCGCCGGCCGCTACGGTGCCCAGGCGATCGCCCAGGGTCTTGCCGACGAGTTGCGGGAACGCTACTTCGACCAGGCGGGAAGCACCTGGTGTCTGGCGGATGCCGTCCGCCAGCGCGTCCGTTTTCGCCAGCACAACTTGTTCGATCCCCTCGGAGAGCTGGCGCATCGCCCGTTCGACTTCATCTTCCTGCGCCATGTGCTCGAGTACTTCTCGCCCGCCACGCAGGAGCTCCTCTTGGCGAACGTCGCCGATGCGCTGCCTGCCGAAGGTCTGCTCTTCCTGGGCCAGAGCGAGGAGTTGCCCGCGGAGAGTGTTTTCGCGGCCGTGCCGTTGGGTGACTGCACCGCCTATCGGAGGCAGCCATGACGATCCTCCTGACCGACAGCTCGGACGCGACGCGAGCGGCGCTTCGAGGGGCTGTCGACGTGCTGGGACACAGCGCCCTGGAGGCGGGCGCCGGCGACGAGGTGCTCGAGGTTCTCCGCGCACACCATCCGGACGTGGCCCTTCTCGTTCTGGATTGGCAGCTCGGAGGGCTCGG
>JAUVTV010000168.1 GCA_030601305.1 Candidatus Eiseniibacteriota bacterium
AGAGGAGTACGCACAGAAGGAACTGGGGCTCGAAATGCGCAAGGGGCGGACCTACGATGTGGACCGCCTGCTGTTTTTCCCCACGATCTCGGAGAGAGTCTCGGCGGTCAAGCTGGAGAAGCTCCTGGAGAGGTCGTGCGAGGAGAGCGGCGTCAACCTCGGCAAGCAGCGCAGCCTGAGGCGCGATCTGCGTGAGAAGAAGGGCCGCAACCCGGAAGCGAAGGCCCATCCGCTGAGCTACGGCAAGGCCGAGGTCACCATGATTCCCACCGGTCAGCTCAGCGACGTTCCGGACGCCATGGGAGCGATCGGCGAAGCCCAGTTCTACTACCGGATCCCGCCCAAGGTGCCGTTCGAGGAAGCCTTTGTCGGGACCAACATCTACCCGAGCGTCTACCGGGCACTCTTCGAGATGGTCGCCGAGGAGCCGGCGTGGATCTCGGCGCACCTCAAGCTGGAGGGCGTGTCCGCGGACGAGGTGTCCAAGGCGCTTCGTTTCCGCAGGCTGCTGAGGATCCGGAAGGCGGCCGGCAACTTCATCTTCCAGCTCAAGCTCCACGAAAACCCGCGGATCGAGGCGGATGCCTACAACGATCTCATGGAGCAGGCGCTGGGCTGGAAGCGCACCGGGAACGACGCAGACGCCTATCTCGCGAGCAATGACGACTACCGCAGCGGCGGTCTGCTGCTCGGCTACGTGATCGCCGCGCAGGTCCGTCAGGCCCTGATCGACCAGTGGGGTCCCGAGTGGTTCCGCAATGAGGCGCTCGCCGAGAAGCTGGAGGCGGGGGCGCGCAAGGGCTACGGAGCGTCGCTCGACGAGTTCCTGGCCGTCTGGGGAGTGTCGGGCTTCGACGCCGGTGCCTTGGCCAGCCAGGTGGCGGAGAGGTAGCGCCGCAGCGGCGCGTGGGGTGGGAGGAGGTTTCAGACGTGTCCCGAATGACGAAAGAAGAGCTTCGCGAGGATCCCGTCCTGGAAGCCGTTCAGGGATTCCTCGGCTTCGTGGAGAGGCATGGGCGCTGGCTCGCTTTGGGTGCGGCCGCCCTCGCGGTCATCGTGGTTGGCGCGGTCATGCTGCAGCGCTCGAGCCAACGGGCCGAAGCGGAAGCCAGTGCGCAGCTGGCCATCGGCCAGAGCTACTTCGTGCAGGGCAACTACGCGGAGTCCGAATCGCAGCTGCGGGATCTGCTCAGCAGCCATGGCGGCGCGCGATCGGGGCGCGCGGCCCGGATCTACCTGGGTGACGCCCTCCTGGCGCAGGGTCGCAATGAGGAGGCGCTCGAGGCCTACCAGGACGCGCTGTCGAAGATCGGTTCGGGTGAGCTTCAAGTGGCGGCCCAGCGCGGAGAGGCCGCGGCGCTGGAGTCTCTGGGGCGGTACGCCGAGGCCTCGGCGGCCTACGAACGCGCGGCGGACCATCACTCGCCGCTGGAGGGCGACGATCTGGTCGCCGCCGGACGCAGCGCGCTGCGCGCGTCGGATGCGGCCCGGGCGCAGATCATCTTGGAGCGCGCGCGCGATCTCGGGATCCGCAGCATCGAGACACAGATCGCCTTCTATCTGAGTCAGGCGGAGTTGGCGCAAATGGAGTAGCACGGGGGGGGGCGGATGAAGTTCTCATCGCGGCAGGTGGACGACGTCAGCGTATTCGATTTCAAGGGGGATCTGGTCGGCGGACCCGACGCGAGCAAGATCAGGGACGCGATCACGGAGAAGATCGAGGCTGGCGAGCGCAAGTTTCTGCTGAACATGGACAAGGTAGGCTTCGTCAACTCGACCGGTATCGGCATTGTCGTTACGGTCTACACGAGCATTAGCAATGCGGGCGGCACCATGAAGATCTGCAACGCGAACGAGAAGGTCTCCCGCGTGATGGTGGTCACCAAGCTCCTGCAGGTCTTCGATTCCTACTACGAGGAAACGGAGGCGCTGAAGGCCTTCCAGTCGACCTAGGGCGGCAACCGCGGGTGGGTGACCGGAGGGCGCGCGCATGGACGACAGCTGCGAACGCCTCAGCGCAGGGCTCGACCGACTTCCCGGCCAGAGAATCCTGGTGCTCGGCGACGCCATGCTGGACCACTATATCTGGGGTGAGACCACCCGCATCTCGCCGGAGGCGCCGGTCCCGGTGGTCGGCGTGCAGCGCGAGAGTTCGCGCCTCGGCGGCGCCGCGAACGTGGCCCACAATATCAAGGCGCTAGGTGGCGAGCCGCTGCTCGTTGCGGTCATCGGTGACGACGAGGGTGGCCGTCAACTGTGCGGCGCCCTGGCGGCCAACGGCATCGCAACCGACTTTCTGGTCACGGATCCCGCGCGACCGACCATCAAGAAGACGCGCGTCATCGCACGCAGCCAGCAGGTGGTGCGCATCGACCACGAGGAGAGCGGCGCACTCGGCCGTGCCGCGCGCGAGCGGTTCGAAGCGCATCTGGGGACGGCCCTCCCACGCAGCCAGGCGGTGCTCATCTCCGACTACGGCAAGGGAGGCATTTCGCGCGAGCTTCTGGAGCGCTGGCTGCCGCGCTTTCGCGAGGCGGGTGTGCCGATCTGCGTGGATCCCAAGGAGACCCACTTCCACAGCTACAAGCAGGTGACAATCTTGACGCCCAACGTGAAGGAGGCCTCGTTCGCGGCCGCCCAGCCGATCACCGACGAGACGACGCTGCAGCAGGCCGGCGCGAAGCTTCTGGCGAGCCTGGAAGCGGACAGCCTGCTGATCACGCAGGGCGAGGAGGGGATGAGTCTCTTCCGCCGCGGCCAGCCGAGCCTGCACATCCCCGCCGTGGGGACCGACGTCTACGACGTCACGGGCGCCGGCGATACCGTGGTGAGCGTCCTCGCGCTCGGGCTGGGGGCGGGACTCGAGGTGGCGGATGCGACGCGGCTCGCGAACCACGCCGCCGGTCGGGTGATCCGCGAAGTGGGCACGGCCACCACGTCGCGCGCGGAGATTCTCGAGAGTCTGCTGAGGGCCGCCGCGCTTGAGCCGGGGGAATCGTGACGACGCCTGAGCGCATCCTCGATCGGCAGGCGCTGCTGCGCATCCTCGAGGCGCTGCGCGCGAAGGGACAGACGGTCGTCTTCACCAACGGCTGCTTCGATATCCTGCACGCGGGGCACGCGGCGCTGTTGGAGGCGGCGGCCGCGTTGGGCGACCTGCTCGTCGTGGGGCTCAACAGTGACGTCTCCGCGCGCCGGCTGAAGGGCGCGGGGCGGCCCGTCGTCCCCGAGGAGCAGCGGGCGCGCCTCCTGGCGGCCCTGCGAGCGGTCGACTACGTCGTCCTCTTCGACGAGGACACGCCGCAAGCGTTGATCGAGGCACTCCTTCCCGATGTGCTCGCCAAGGGGGAGGACTACGCTCTGGAGGAGATCGTGGGGCGGGAGGCGGTTGAGGACCATGGTGGGCGTGTGGTGCGCTTGCCGCTGGTTGCGGGTCTTTCTTCGAGCGGGCTCATCGCCCGCCTGGGGCCTGAAGGTTGTGGAACGAAGAGTCCTGATCCCCCCCCTGAGACTCGCTCCACGACTTCCACATAGCCCACGGATGCTCCCGAGTTCTTCTTTCGGCGCTCCTGTGGCCCCGGGATGGCTACGTCCCATGGGTGGTGACCCGATCGTCCCGACATCCCAAGAGGCGCCGCGGCGGCTTCCAACCGCCCCATTGCCCCAACCCCGGGTGTGCGCTTCACAAGCCGCACCCGGATTGGCAGTTCGTCAAGAACGGCCATCACATCCGCCTCTCCGACGGCCGCGTCATTCAAGACTATCGGTGCCGACACTGCGGACGCTTCTTCTCCGCTCGCACCTTCAACCCCACCTACTGTCTGCGACGCCGTGACCTGCTCCTCTCCATCGCCAGCATGATCTCCGAGGGACCCTGCCTGCGCCAGATTGCTCGCATCCTCGGCACCTCCCATACCACCGTCGCCCGCCATGTGGCCCGCCTCGGCCGACACTGCATGCTCTTCCACCGGAACCTCCTCGAGGACAAGAAGATCGAGGAACCGCTCGTGATCGACGGCTTCGAGTCTTTCGAGTACTCCCAGTACTTCCCATTCCACATCAACTTCGCCGCCGGGGGAGAGTCTTGGTTCATCTACCACTTCACCGACAGCCCCCTGCGACGGAAGGGTCGCATGACCGACGCCCAAAAGAAGAGGCGCGCGGAGCTCGAGCGGCTCTACGGCAGGCCCGACCCCAAGGCGGTCGAGCGGGGGATGACCGAGCTCCTGCGACCGCTGCTGAAGGCGGTGGCCGGCAAGCACCTGGTGCTCCACTCCGACGATCATCCGGCGTACCCGCGGGCCTTGAGCCGGCTGCAGCGGGAGGTGC
>JAUVTV010000218.1 GCA_030601305.1 Candidatus Eiseniibacteriota bacterium
GCCACCTCCGTCAACTTGAACCCGGTGGGCTCCATGGCCCGGCCGACGATCTCGTCGTCGGCGCTCAGCAACAGCGCCTTGGTGTAGGTCGAGCCGACGTCGATCCCGGCTGTGAAGATCATGCGTCCTGCCTCGCTTTGGCCGGCGCCCGGCTGGCCAGGATGTGGTCGAGCGCGAAGAGCGCGGCGCCCAGCGCCCCCATGTAGTGAGAGTCGTCGCTCACGTTGACATGGACATCGAGCCGCTCGTTGAGTGTCGCGACCATGGCCGTGTTCTTGGCCACGCCGCCCGTGAAGGTCACCTCGTCCTCGATGCCCACGCGCCTGAGCAGGCCGGCGGACCGCGCAGCGATGGACTTGTGCACGCCGAGCAGGATGTCCTCGATCTTCTTGCCCTTGCCGAGCCAGGACAGCACCTCCGACTCCGCGAACACCGTGCACGTCGTACTGATCTTGACGGGCCGCTCACCCTGGAGCGCGGTCGGCCCCAACTCGTCGAGCGGGATGTCCAACGCGGCAGACGCGGCGCCAAGGAATCTCCCCGTTCCGGCCGCGCACTTGTCGTTCATGCAGAAGTCCACGATTTCGCCGGTAGCGGACACGCGGATCGCCTTGGTGTCCTGGCCACCCATGTCCACGACGGTGCGCGTCGCGGGGAACATGTGGACGGCGCCCCGCCCGTGGCAGCTGATCTCGGTCACCTGGGTGTTGCCGAACGTGACCTTGTAGCGCCCGTACCCAGTCCCGACGATGTACTCCACTTCCTCCTCGCGGAGATCGCCGCTCACCAGCGCCTCGGCGAACGCGCTCTCGGCGGCCCGGATGACGTTCGCTCCCGTCTCGGTGAGCGAGCGGCTGACGATCCGCTTGCGCTCATCGATTATGACTGCCTTGGTTTGGGTGGACCCGACGTCCACACCGGCTGCGTAGGCCATGAGCTTCCTTCCCTGGTGCGTTACGGCTGCCGCATCGCGGCGTGCCGCCGGCGCGTCGCGAGTCCCTCGAAGAACGCGTCCACCCGGTTCTTGAGCTGCGCTTCGGACACGACGCGTTTGTCCATCATGTCGGACTCCATGAAGAGGCTGGGAATATCCCTTTGCGCCATCAATGCCCGGCGGCTGTCCGCGAGACCGGTGGAGACCGTGCGGCAGCTCTTGATCGGGTGGTACACGATGCCGTGCGCCCCGAAGTCGTCGATCATGTCGGACAGGATCTTCGTCTGGAAGAACATGCTGTCCATGGCGTCGCGCACGCTGACCAGCACGCCCTCGGCCAGGCTCTCGATCGGATCGGCGAGATCGTACTGGAATCCGAGGTTGGATCCACCGGAGGCGAACCAGAGGTAGGTGGAGTTGACGAACGTGCCGCCCAGCTCCGTGAACAGCTCGGTGAAGCGGCGGAAGATGGGGTAGCACGGCACGCCCACGAAGATGAGCCGATACAGCTCGTCGGTGAGCGTCCCGATACCCCTGGCGGCCTTGTACTCCATCTCCTCGACCAGGTCTTCGAAGTAGGCGGCGCCCGCCTCGGTCCCCCTGAAGCCGTTCGCAACGCCGAGGTAGATGGTGCCGTCGGACAGGGCGTTGAACAGCGACGGTTGGCTCTGATTGAGCTCCAGCACGCGCTTCCACGAGCGGTTCATGGAGTTCGCGTGCGTCATCGTCTCGCGCAGCTTGTCGATGTCGAACCTGATGCCGGAGACCTGCTCCAGCACCGGGATCAAATCCTTGATCTGCGCGGCGACGTAGCGGCGGTCGTTCTCGAAGTCCGGATCGCCAGGCCACGTCTGGGCGCCGGCAGCTCGGGAGCCCGGAATGTCCAGCACGAGGGTCGGGACGCCGTACATCCGCTCCCAGATCTCCGCCCACTTGATAGAGGTGTTGCAGGCGTTCGTGTAGACCGCGATGGCGGGCTTGGGGATGCGGCCCATCGGCAGTTCGCCACCCCGGAGCTGGGTCGCCACGTCGGCCTTCACATACCCGCAGATGTCCGGCGAGTAGCCGTAGTCCTCGGCCTCGTTGAGGTACTCGTGCGCCACCCGGCGCACGGCCGTCTGGAGCGAGTTGATCTCGGGGAAGACGATGGGGAAGTCGAACACCTGCAGCAGCTCGCAGAAGC
>JAUVTV010000039.1 GCA_030601305.1 Candidatus Eiseniibacteriota bacterium
TCTTCTGAAGATAAGGTACGGAGGCGGAAGCATCAAGTTTCACGGCGAGTTGGCGGGAGGCACAGCAAGAGAGGGCCCGCTGGGGGGACCCTCTCTCTGCTGCGGAAAGATTCCGGCGGCCTGTGGGCCCTCGGGGCAAAGGGCATGTGAGGAGGCGGGGAAGCCCACTGCGAGCGGCAAGCGCTCGCGACCGCCGGAAAACCGGGCTCCATGCCCCCCGGTGGCAAAGGTTATCGCTGGTCGTCGGGATCGGACATCCCATCGTGCTCCAAGGCGGGCGACTTCTCCGAACTCCCCGGATTCCCTGACGGTTCCGGTTCCTCCACGATTGGCTCAGGTGCCGAGGTCGTGTCGGTGCTGCACCCCAAGGGGCCCGCGGCAAGCCAGGCGAGCGCCCCGATAACCGCAGCGATGACCAGCAGACGGGAGGTGCCTTTCATTACAGACGTTCTCCTCACGGTTGGTGTCGGCCAGTCCCCGGAGGGCCGCCGACGGAGCCGTTCCCATGCGCGGTTGGCGAGTCCGGGCCTGCCGGGCTCGCCGCGGCCCGCCGTTCGGTGCGGACCGCAGTTGACAGCGCCCCTCCCTGCACTCCCTGTTCCACACGCGCCACCTCAGGCGCACCCGAGGAGCTGTTCCGGCGTCCCGGAGGGGATATCTGCATGCCTCTCAAGGGATTGGGGAAATCGCCCGGCACGGTGAGCCCGCGGGGTGCGACGGTCGTTGGAGGCCGCGTTTCGCGGAGGTCTCCGGCGGAGCGTGCAATTCGCTCAACTGGCACCGATTCTGCAATACCCAACGAAGAAGCGCGGTTGCCGCGCGACCGGGAGCTGCCCCGGCGAGCGGATAACCGTAGGTCCACAGGCCAGGTCCCTCGGGTACGCGATGCGCGCGGTTCTTCCTCCCGAACCCGCGCGCAGGCGAACGGTTCACTGTCCGCGAATGAACGGTCACATCAGAGTGGGAAGGACTCCGATCCTGTGGACAGCCATGACTTGCTGAGCCGGTTGGGCGCTATCAGGAATCTGACGGAACGCGATCTCGCGGTGGGCGATCGGCCACGGGCGAGGAAGCGGGCCACCCTCGCGCTCGCGCACCTCCTGCGGGTCCTGCAGCGCGGCGATCCGGAGATCGCTGCCTGGCTGCGCATCCTTGCGACGTTGGCGCGCGCCGACAGGCCACCCGGCCGGGGGGGACAGTTGTCCCTCTGGCCGGATCTCGACCGCAATGCCGAGGACGGCCCGGACACACCCGGTGGGGCCACCTTCCGGCGGCCGGCCAGCGTGGGATTCATCACGCAGGATGCACGGCTCATCCGGGCATTCACCGCCATCGAGAAACTCGCCCCGACCGATCTGCCCATCCTCGTGGAGGGTGAAACTGGGACGGGGAAAGAGATTGTGGCGCGGGCCATCCATGAACTGAGCAAGCGGGCGAAGGGGGAGTGGGTGGCCGTCAACTGCGCCGCGATTCCCGTGCAACTCCAGGAGAGCGAGCTGTTCGGCCACGCGCGTGGGGCATTCACCGGGGCGACCGTGGAGAAACCAGGCCTGTTCGAAGCGGCCCACCAGGGAACCCTCTTCCTCGACGAGGTGGGGGAGATGCAAGCGCAGGCACAGGTCAAGCTCCTCCGTGTCCTGGAGACCGGGGAGCTGCGCCGCTTGGGGGAAGTCCGTACGCGTCACGTGAGCGTGCGCATCGTCGCGGCCACGAACTGCGACGTCGACGAGGCGACGCGCGACGGACGCTTCCGGCGGGATCTGCTCTTTCGCCTGAGCGCCGTGCGCATCAAGCTGTCGCCGCTCAGGGAGAGACGCGGGGACATCCTCCCCCTGGCACATCATTTCCTGCGCAAGGCAGCGCCCTGTCCGCCTTCCCTGACCCCGGCCGCACGGACGATGTTGCTGGCCGGCGACTGGCCCGGCAACGCGCGCGAGCTGAAGTTCGTGATCGAGCGCGCGGTGGCCCTCTCCAACGGAGGGCGTGAAGCCTCCATCTCCGCGGAGATGCTCTGCCGCCCCGAAGGGCCTGTGCCGCAAACCGGCGGCAGCAGCGGCTCTCCCGGTGACCTGCCGGCGCCCGCCGGGCCGCTGGTTCTGCCCTCGGGAGAGAGCCTGGACGCGTTCCTCGCGGGCGTCGAGCGACATCTGATCCGGGAGGCGCTCTCACAGACCGGTGGGAACCGCACGCTGGCGGCCAGATTGCTCGGGGGTCTCAGTCGGACCACGCTCATCGGCAAGATGAAACGTCTCGGGCTCTTTCGGCCGGCGTCGGAGGCCTACTCATGAACCTCGATCCCGGCTTTCTGGGAGAGCCAGGAGATGATGAGCGCCTCCTCTTCGTGCCAGGGCTCGCTGTCGCCTTTCAACATCTCGAGGTCCACGGGGAAACCCAGGCCGCGCAGGTCCTCGATGCGGCGCGTGCCCTCGACCGCGTGCTGGGGTCGTGAACGGCGACGTTGGATGCACAGGAAGGGGATGCGGCGTTTCTCGGGAGCGAGGTCCGCCATGATCTCGGGCAGGAGGAGCCCGCCGACCAAGATGACGCCAGCGAAGGTCTCCGAGCGCGAGACCGCGTGGAGCGAGGCGAAGAGCGCCGCGCCCTCGCCGCCCAGCAGGTAGATCGCGCGCCGGTCCACGGGAAGCTCGTCCAGAACGCGCTCCATCACCCGGTCCATGTACTCGGTGGCCTGCGCCAGTCCGGCCCGGAAGGGAGGGTTGTCGCCAGTGTAGTGACACCAGGCGTAGCCCACCGTGCGCGCGCCGCCCAGGTCCACTTCCTGGGCGTGCAGACCGCGGGGGAACGCGAGACCGGCGTCGAGGCACACCAGCCCCCGAATGCGATGGGCGAACTGGAACTCCGTGAGCCTGGGAGGATGCAGGCAGACGAGCAGCGGGCGTTCCTCGTCCGAGTCTGCCCGAATGGTCAGCGTCTCCGGGTACAGCGACAAGTGCGTCTTGAAGCGGGTCACCCGATCCGGCTCGAGACCCAGACGCATCGCGTCGACCACGGCCGACAATTCTCCCGTTTGGTCCATCCCTGACCTCCTGATCCACCCGGGATCATCCCCACGCGCTGCCCGTTCCTCCGTGCGGGGCCGGATCCGTTAGAAGAAAGCGGGGTCGCGGTACTGCCCGTACACCTCGCGAAAGACGTCGCTGATCTCGCCGAGCGTGATGCCGGCCTTCACCGCCGTGATGATCCGCGGGACGAGGTTTTCCTTGCCCGCGGCGGCCTGTCTGACCGCATCGAGGGCGTCGCGAGCGGCCTGTGCATCCCGCGTCTCCCGTAACTTCTGGATCCGTTCGATCTGCTGGCGTTCGACCTCCGGGTCGATCTTCAACGTGGGGACCGGATCCTGCTCGGTTTCTTCCTGGTACTTGTTGATGCCCACGATGACGCGTTGACCGCGTTCCACCTGCATCTGGAAATCGTACGCCGAGCGAGCGATCTCCTTCTGCGGGTAGCCCTGGTTGACGGCGGCCACGATGCCCCCGAGCTTGTCGATGTGGTGGATGTACTTCCAGGCCTGCTCCTCGACCTGGTCGGTCAGCTTCTCCACGAAGTACGCTCCGCCGAGCGGATCGACGACCGTGGGAATGTTGGATTCGTCCGCAATGATCTGCTGCGTGCGCAGGGCGATCTTGGCCGCCCCCTCGGTGGGGAGCGCGAAGGTCTCGTCGAGCGAGTTGGTGTGCAGCGACTGCGTGCCCCCCAGGACCGCCGCCAGCGCCTGCAGTGCAACGCGGACGACGTTGTTGTACGGCTGCTGAGCGGTGAGTGACACGCCGGCCGTCTGGGCGTGTGTGCGCAGGAGCCAAGCGCGCGGATTCTTGGCTCCGAAGCGCTCCTTCATCACCTTCGCCCAGATGCGCCTCGCCGCGCGGAACTTGGCGATCTCCTCGAAGAAATCGTTGTGCACGTCGAAGAAAAACGAGAGCCGCAGGCCGAAGATATCCGGATCGAGTCCCGCCTCGATGCCCGCCTGCACATAGCCGATCCCGTCCGCGAGGGTGAACGCCAGCTCCTGCACCGCCGAAGCTCCCGCCTCGCGGATGTGGTAGCCGCTGATCGAGATCGTGTTCCACAGCGGCATCTCGGCGACGCAGTAGGCCAGGTTGTCCTTGATGATGCGCATGGCCGGCTCGGGCGGGCAGATCCACTCCTTCTGCGCGATGTATTCCTTGAGGATGTCGTTCTGCGCCGTGCCCCGTAACTGGTCGGGGCGCACGCCCTGGGCCTCCGCCGTCGCGACGTAGAAGGCGAGTGCGATGACCGCCGTGGCGTTGATCGTCATCGACGTGCTCACCTTGTCGAGCGGGATGCGGTCAAAGAGCCGTTTCATGTCGTCGAGTGAGGCAATCGCGACACCCTCGCGGCCGACCTCGCCCGCGCTCATCGGATGGTCCGGGTCATAGCCCATCAGCGTGGGCATGTCGAAGGCGGTCGACAGACCGGTTTGCCCGTGACCGAGGAGATAGCGGAAGCGGCGGTTGGTGTCCTCGGGCGTGCCGAAACCGGCGAACATGCGCATGGTCCAGCGACGTCCGCGATACATGTTGGCGTGGATGCCGCGAGTGAAGGGGTAGCGCCCCGGGGCGCTGTCGTCGTTCTCGCCGATCGCCTCCCAAAGGGGCGGCCGACGATCTTCGGGCGTGTAGACTTCCTTGAGCGGGATTCCCGAGTACGTTTCGGAGAGCGGCTCGGCCGGCGGGGCCTGGTCGGCGGACCGGGAGGTCGTGGCGGGCGGGTTCGCTGAGTTCATATCTGCCATGCATCCTCCTCTTCGTACCTGAGAAGGCCGTTGCCCCCTGTGCTGGGATCGGGGGATCGCAAGCTCGCGCGCGTGGGCCGAGCGGCTGGTGTCAGATCACGAGAACGCGTTCACCGACCCGCACGGGTCCGTACCGACTCCTGGGCTTGCGGATGTCCAAGAACTCTCACCCTAGCAAAGCACTTCTGACCCCGCAAGCGCTTGCTCTGGTGAGGACTTCCGCTGGCGGCTCCCGCCAGCCGGTGCGGGCTACGGAAGACCGGGTGGGTGCGTCGAGTCCCCGGGCTCCCTAGCCTGCCGAGGTCTCGTCGAGAAATTCCCCCTCGAGTGCGGCCACGGCCTCCTCGGTCTTCTCGCGCGGTATCAGGCACGTGACCGAGGACAGCGACGTGGAGATGATCTCGATGTTGATGCCCTTCCCCGAAAGCGACTTGAACATCCTCCCGGCGACGCCGGGAACCTTGGCGAGATTCGGGCCCACGATCGAGACCAGGGCGACATCGGAATCGACCACGACGTCGGTGCCCATGACCTCCTCGCGGACCTTCTCCATGGCCAAGCGAACCTGGTCCTGCTCCATCTCGGAAACAGCCAAACAGATGTCTGCGGTTCCGCGTGCGCCACCGGTCGAGACGACCAGCTCCACGTTGAATCCCCTGCCTCCCAGGATGCCGAAGATTTCGGCGGCGATTCCCGGGCTGTCGGGGACCCCCCGGAGCACGAGCTTGCTGATCTGCTTGTTCGCAACGACGCGAAGTGCCTCCATGGCTGACCTCCTCACGAGCGCGCTGTCGTCGCCGTGTGGTCCCCCGGGCGCGTAGCACCAGGCCGACACACTGCTGCTTGCGACGGTCACCCTCCGTAGGTGACCCTCTCGCCAGCAAGTTACGGGATGGCTTCGGAGAGGGCAACGGGAAACCCGGAACCCGTCGCATCGAGGGATCCTGTTCTGCGGCGGGGAGCGGTCGGAGGCAGAGCAGGGATGGACACACTGGACCCTAGGAACGAATTGGACCAGTCCAATAAGTCGATCTATCCGATATTTTCACGAATTGGCCCTTGATATTAGGTCCAATAAGGTTAAAATGGACGGGCCATCGGACGATTCACGAGGGTGACGGGCGAATCCGGGATCGGTGCCCGTGGGGGGGTGAGATGGAGATCCGCGTCGACAAGCGCGCACCGGAGGCGCTCTACGAACAGATTGCGGGCGCCATCCGCCGCGCGATCCTCGACGCTGATCTCACGCCCGGCACCCGGCTTCCCGCCACGCGGACGCTCGCCGCGCAAATCGGGGTTCACCGCAACACCGTGGTCGCCGCGTATCGCCGGTTGGAGGAGGAGGGCTTGCTGCGCTCCTCCGTCGGTGCGGGGACCTTCGTCTGTGGACCGCCGGTGGGGGGACCCGATGCCGAGATCGCACGACCGCGATCGCCGCACCGGCCGGACGAGGAGCTGCCGTTCTCGTGGCAGCGTCTCCTGCGGAGGAGCCCCGAGATCGATCCGGACCCGATGGAGCTCCTGCGGCCCAGCCACCTGCACATGGCCTCGGCGCCCATCCTGCTGAATGGCGCGGTGCCCGACAGCCGGCAGTTCCCGATGGACGAGTTTGCGGCCTGCGTGCAGGAGGTGCTTGGCGAGGCCGATCCGCAGGTGCTCGAGTACGGCCCCCCCGAAGGGTACGAAGCCCTGCGCGCCTGGCTCGGCGGTTGGTTGCAGGAGACGGGTGTGGGGGGCGTGAGCAACAGCC
This sequence comes from Candidatus Eiseniibacteriota bacterium, assembly GCA_030601305.1. GTDB lineage: Bacteria > Eisenbacteria > RBG-16-71-46 > CAIMUX01 > WJJG01 > JAUVTV01. Next base: position 6,525 of record JAUVTV010000039.1, read on the forward strand.
GCGTCTTCATCGTCAGTGGCTCGCAGCATGGGATCGATCTGATCGCGCGCCTCGTCATCGCTCCCGGTGACGCGGTCGTCGTCGAGAGCCCGACCTACTCAGGCGCCACGGTCGTCCTGCGGGAAGCCGGCGCGCGCCTGATCCCGGTGCCGGTCGATGCTGACGGATTGCGCCTGGATCACCTGGAAACCTGTCTGGAGCGTGAGAGACCCAAGTTCCTCTACATCATGCCGTGCTACCAGAATCCCACCGGGGTGAGCCTCAGCAGTGCGCGACGCATCGAACTGCTGCGCATCGCCAGGCGGGCGCGTCTGGCGATCGTCGAGGACCACTACCACTCCGCCCTCCACTACTCGGGTGCGGCGCCGCGACCTCTCCTGGCCGACGAGCCGCAGGGGCAGGTGATCCACCTGGGGACCTTCTCGAAGATCCTGTTCCCGGGGCTGCGCCTGGGTTGGATGGTCGTGCCGGAGGAACTCAGGCGCAGCGTGCGGCGCCTGCGATGGGCCACGGATCTCTCCTCGGGAATGCTGGCCCAGCGCGTCATGGAGCGGTTCTGCCGCAGCGGACGCCTCGCGAACCATCTCGAGCGCCTGCGGCAAATCAACGGAGAGCGGTTGCGCGCCATGCTCCAGGCCCTCGACAAGCACTTCCCGCCCGAGGCGCGCTGGACGCGACCCTCGGGAGGCATGACCCTATGGGCCGAATTGCCGGGCACCATCGACACGTTGGAACTGTTCCGCGCGGCGGCGGCGCGCGGCGTGCTCTTCACGCCGGGGAGGGCTTTCTACGCGAACGGTGGCGGGCAGAGCGCCATGCGCCTCACCTTCATCCGCGAAGGGGAGGGGAGGATCCGGCGTGGCATCGCGTTGTTGGGAGAAATGATTCGCGAACGGCTGGACGCGCGGGGCGAGGCAACCGACCCTCCCGCGGATGCCGTGCCGTTCCTTTAGACATCGGGAGACCCGAGAGGAGGACGAGATGGAGATTGGATCGCTGCGTGTCAAGACCGGCCTCGCCGAGATGCTCAAGGGTGGCGTCGTCATGGATGTCACCAACGCCGAGCAGGCCAAGATCGCCGCGGATGCCGGAGCCGTGTCGGTCATGGCCTTGGAGCGCGTTCCCGCGGACATTCGTCGCGATGGCGGTGTCGCGCGCATGGCCGACCCCACCAAGATCAAGGGGATCATGAAGGCGGTCTCGATTCCGGTGATGGCCAAAGCGCGCATCGGGCACTTCGCCGAGGCGCAGATCCTCGAGGCGCTGGGGGTCGACTTCGTCGACGAGAGCGAGGTGCTCACCCCGGCCGACGAGCACTACCACATCGACAAGTTCGCCTTCAAAGTTCCCTTCGTCTGCGGCTGCCGCAACCTGGGCGAAGCGCTGCGGCGGATCGGCGAGGGCGCGGCGATGATCCGCACGAAGGGCGAAGCCGGCTCGGGCGACATCGTCGAGGCCGTGCGCCACATGCGCGCCGTCGTCGGCGGCATCCGCGAGCTCACGCAGCTGCGCCCCGAGCAGATGATGGCCAAGGCCAAGGAGCTCGGCGCCCCCTACGAGCTGGTGCGCTGGGTCGCCGAGAACGGCAAGCTGCCGGTACCCAACTTCTCCGCGGGCGGCATCGCGACGCCGGCGGATGCATCGCTCATGATGCAGCTCGGCGCCGAGAGCGTCTTCGTGGGCAGTGGCATCTTCAAGTCGACCGATCCGCCGAAGCGCGCCGAGGCGATCGTCAAGGCGGTGACGTATTACCAGGATGCCGACAAGCTGGCCGTCCTCTCCGCGGGGCTGGGCGATGCCATGCGCGGCTTGGAAGTCTCGAAGCTGAAGGAAGAAGAGCTCCTCCAAACGCGCGGCTGGTAGCGAGGCGCGCTCAGGGAGGGATGGCGAGTGACCAAGCCGGTGAGCATCGGGGTGCTGGCCCTGCAGGGTGACTGCGCCGCCCACGCGAAGGCCTTTGGGGCGCTGGGATGTGACGTACGCGAGATCCGCCGTCCTGCGGAGATCGCGGAGTCGGACGGCCTCGTGATCCCGGGGGGCGAGACGACCACGCTGATCAAGCTGCTCCGCGCGGAGGGGTTCTGGGACGTCCTGATCCGCGCGCCGGGCACCGGGCGCCCGATCTTCGGGACCTGCGCCGGACTCATCCTGCTTGCCAAGAAGGTGGTGGACCCGGTGCAGGAGTCGCTCGGTCTCCTGCCGGTCGTCGTGCGCCGCAACGCGTACGGCCGGCAGGTGGACTCCTTCGTGGTCCCCGGACAGGTCCGGATGCCGGGCGGCGGGGAACTGAAGGAGACCGAGTTCGTCTTCATCCGCGCGCCGCGGATCGATGCGGTGGGTCCCTCCGTGGAGGTTCTCGCGCGTCACGAGGACGCGCCGGTCCTGGTGCGATCGGGATGGGTGCTCGGGGCGAGCTTCCACCCGGAACTCACCACCGACGGCATCGTGGCGGGCCTCTTCGTCGCGCTGGTCGAGGAGGCGCGGGAGGTGCGGCCGGGAGGCAACGGCGGGAATCGATGAACTGCTCGGCTGAAGAGATACGCGCGCGTGCGGCCGTTCTGCGCGCGCGCCTGGCTTCGTGCGACCTCTGTCCCCGGCGCTGCGGGGTGAACCGCCTGCGTGGCGAGCGCGGTGTCTGCGGCGTGGCCGCCGATGCGCCGGTTGCCGCAGCCGTGCCGCATTTCGGGGAGGAGCCGCCCATCTCCGGCACGCGCGGGGCGGGGACGATCTTCCTCGGCGGCTGCTCCCTGCGCTGCGCGTACTGCCAGAATCATCAGATCAGCCGCCTCGACATCGTGATGCCCGAGGTGACGGCCGCGCAGCTCGCGGACCACATCCGGGATCTCGAGCGGCAGGGTTGTCACAACATCGAGTTCGTCACGCCGACGCACGTCGTACCCCAGATCCTGGATGCGCTGGCCATTGCCGCGGCGGACGGTCTCAGCCTCCCGATCGTCTTCAACAGCGGGGGATACGAAGCTGTTGACGTGCTGCGCGAGCTCGGCGGCATCGTCGACGTCTACCTGCCGGACTTGAAGTACGCGGATCCGCAGACCGCCGCGACCCTCTCGAACGCGGAAGACTACTGGGAACGGGCGACGGCGGCCGTTTCCGAGATGGTTCGCCAAGTGGGCCGACTGGAAAAGGACGCGAACGGCGTCGCCCGCCGCGGTGTCATCGTCCGGCACCTGGTCCTGCCGAACGACCTCGCCGGCTCCGAGCGGGTCCTCAGTTTCCTGGCCGGGCTGGTCCCGCGGCCGGCGCTCTCCCTCATGGCGCAGTTCTACCCGGCGGCCGACTGCCGGCACCCGCTGCTCCAGCGCCCACTGAGCCCCGCGGAGTACGATCGCGTGCGCGCGCTGGTCGAGCAGCTGGGGTTCGAGGATGGCTGGATCCAAGACCTCGAATCCGAGCGCACCTACCGGCCCGATTTCGAGCGCTCGCACCCGTTTGGGTGAAGCCACTCCCGCAACCTGCCGACATGAGTAGGGGGAGGGTCTCACCGTGAAGCGCATGTTGCAGGTCTTGGTAGCCGAGTCCGAAGAGAGCCGGTTCCTGCGGGAACGCGTGCCCCGCCGACGGCGCATCCGCCACGTGGCTACCGAGCAGGAATGCCTGGATCTCGCCCACGCGGGCGCCGGCGACATCATGCTGGTGGACATCGAGGATCGCGCGTTCTGCGATCCCGATTTCGTGAGCCGCGTCCGTTTCGTCTCGCGCAGTGCCTTCCCCATCCTGGGTGTCGCTTCGCACGAGTTGAAGAAGCCGGAGCGGTGGATGCGCTGCGGCATGTCGGACCTCATCTATCGCGAGAACGCCACGCCGTTCAACATCGATCGCGCGCTGCGCCACTGGGTCAAGTACCAGCGCCTGCAGCTGCGCGTCTACGACGCCAACCGCCGCGCGCTGCGCTGGTGGAAGGATCTGGTCACGGCGCTCGACGAGATCCGTCTGCGGATGGAGAAGGGCGTCGACTCGCTCGAGGCCTATCTCACGCTCCTCGAGGCCGGCGAAGGCGACGTTCCCAGCCTGCGCCACCGCACCGTCGACAGCGCGCGCAAGCAGGTGGCCGAGCTCAGCCAGCTCGCGCAGGACCTCGACGTGGCCGCGCGAACGATTCAAGTCGAGGGCATCGAGAAGTCCAAGGAGCAGCCGCGACGCGCCCGGGGGGGCCTCTTCACCGCGGAATCGCTCATCGAGTCGGCGTTGGAAGAGGAGCGCAGTCGCTCGATCGACCCACCGGTTTCGCGCTATTCGGAGGAGCATCGCCGCTACGGGACCTGATGGGTCGACACGCCGCTAGCGGAGCAAGATCACACGACGGGTCGCCTCTCTCGCGGCCCGTTCGTCGTGCCCCCCGGAGAGGCGCAGCCTCGCGAAGTAGACACCTGACGGAGCGAGCCGACCCTCTCCATCGCGACCGTCCCACCTGAACTCCGAGCTGCCGGATGCATCCGGTTCCGTCTCGAGGAGGCGCACCAATCGCCCACCGGGATCGTGGATGGCAAGTTGCAGCGGCACGCGCTGCGCACCGCCGGCATGCCACGTGATCGGAAGGCGCACACTCCCCGCCGTGGGATTGGGTCTCGGGTATCCGAGTGTGATGCGCGCGTCGCCCGGCGCTACGTGGACCTCGTCCTCGCCGGCCCCCGACGGAATCCGACCGTAGAAGATCTTGGTGAGAACCCAGTTGTCCGGGTCGACCATGAGCGATTCAGCGGGCGCCGGCAGCGCGATCTCGAAACGCTGCCAGGGGAGGCTGTCCCAGACAACCGTCTGGAAATCGCTGCCGTCACGCAGGCGAAAGCGGAAATCGAGAGGCATCTTGAAACTGTGAGGTCCTGTCCATTCTTGGACGAGCTCGACGACCGCGGTAGGGTCGCCTCCCGAAGAGGGGGTCTTGGGGTCCCAGAACACGCCGTACAGCGGTCGCCCCTCGCCATAGACCCACTGCTCGAAGAACCACCCGAGCGATTGCCCCCAGACCTCTTCGAACACCACGCGCAGATCCTCGGTGATCGCGTTGCCATACGCGAATCTCTGGCCGTAGAGGCGCAGCGCGTCGAAGAAGACCGCATCTCCCACGACGCGGCGCAGCATGTGGAGCACCCAAGCGCCCTTGCGGTAGACGGTCGAGTTGAAGATGAAGTCGGGAGCGTAGACCGAGCCCGGGAAGTGATCGCGCTTCGAGTAAAGCATGTAGGCCTGCAAGCTGTCAGGCCCGGCGAGGTGCTCGCCGTATAGCGCCTCGCAGTAGACGGCGAAGCCCTCATTCAGCCAGATATCGCGCCATGTGCCGCAGGTCACCCAATTGCCCCACCACTGGTGGGCCAGCTCGTGCACGACCACCCAGTCGGATCTCACGGGATGATTGAAGAAGTAGCTGCCCATGCTGCTCAGGGTCTGATGTTCCATGGCCCCCGCCCACGGGTACTCGGCCATGCCGTACTTCTCTTCGAGGAACGGGTACTCGCCGAAGAGGTGCGCGAAGAAGGTCATCACCTCGGGCGTGAACGTCCAACGCTCGATCGCCTGATCCAGATGCTCGGGATAGGCGAAGTAGGTGACGGGCATCTCCGTTCCATCGATCCCTTCGTAGATGCCCTCGAAGGCGGCGTAGTTGGTTGCGACCAGGCTGACCAGATAGGTGGCGATTGCGTGCTGCTCGCGCCAGCGATAGAGCATGCGCCCGCCGGAGAGGGGACGCGTCTCCACGAGCAGGCCGTTCGATGCCGCCAGCAAGGTGTCCGGGACGATGAACGAGAGCTCCGCGGTGAACTTGTCATCGGGACGGTCCTTGCACGGCCACCAGGTGCGGGAGGCCTCGGGTTGGACCTGGGTGTAGACGATGGGGACCCCGTCGTGCTCGTTGAACTCGAAGCCCCAGATGAAACCATGCTCCGGCAGGCCGCCGTAGACGATCTCCGCGCGCACCGTGTCCCCTACGGCGATTCTGTCGGACAGGGGCAGCCTAAGGACATCCCCTTCGCGTGCGACGTGAACGCGGGCACCGTTCACCATCGCGGCATGGACGTCCAGGTTGTCGAAGAAGTTGAACGCGAGCGCCGAAACGTCGGACTCGGTGATGCGCAGCGTCCAGATGACCCGGCCGTCCAAACCCTCCGCGGCGATGTCCGGCTCCACGATCAACTGGACGTGCAGCGCGTCGTAGCCGGTCGTGTCCGGATCCCAAAGCTCGCGCGATTCCCACGTGTCCCAGCCGTCCTCCCTCGCAAGACGCGCCTTGTGCAATAGGGGGTCGTCGCCCGTTTGCGCCGCCGCGCCGGGGGCGAGGGCGAGCAGCGTGCCGAGGAGGAACCCCGCAGCGCATTTCATGGCACCTCTCCTCGATAGAGCGCGATCAGGCGCAACCAGAAGCCCTCGATCTCGGACTGCGGTGTCGAGGCGCCCGCGGAGACGCCGACGGTGCAGGGCGCCGGCGGCATCCACCCGCGGCTCACCGCAGCCTCGTGACCGCCCGGGGGCAGGTGACGAATCTCGTCGCGACTGACGAGACACGCGGCATCCTCGACGTGATAGGTCGGCACCCGGCCGACGCCAAGTCCGGCGAGGTGCGCCGTGTTGCTGGAGCGGAACCCGCCGACGACGATGAAGGCATCCAGCGCACCGCCCGCGAGCAGTTCGCGCACCGCATCCTGCCGCTTCTGCGTTGCCGGGCAGAGCGTATCCAACATGCGGAAGTGCCCTTCGGCCGGCGAGGCGTCGACCGCGCGGCGCAGGATCTCGCCGATCGCCTCGGTCTCGCTGCTCAACATGGTGGTTTGGTTGACGAGTCCCAACCGCACGAGATCGTGCTCCGGGTCGAACCCGGGGCTGCACTTCCCGGAAAAGGTGTCCGCGAACCGGGGACCATCCGGCGACAACGGCGCGCGGCGAATCGCCGCGGCGAGCGCTTGCGTCTCGGTCAGATTGCGAACGATCACGAACGCCCCTGCGACACGCGACGCGGTGGCGCGCGTCTCCTCGTGCTCCACCTTGCCGTGGATGACCGTGGTCAGCCCGTCTTCCGAGAAGGTGCGCACGGCCTGCCAGATCCGCCGCACCCAGCCGCAGGTCGTGTCGATCACGCGGCAGCCGATGCGCTCGAGTTCCGCCTCTTCGGCCGCCGTGATTCCGAATGCGGGGGCGATGACCCAGTCGTGGGGACGAACAACGGCCAGCCGGCCGAGTCCGTTGCCCTGCGGAAGGATCGTCACGCCGGCTTCGGCCAGACGCTCATTGGTCCGGGGATTGTGGATGATCTCGCCGGTCATGAAGAGCCGCGGCCGCTCGCTCGCGGGCTTGCCCAGCGCGGCCAGCTCCTCGGCGGCCCGGGTGGCCCGCGCGACCGCGACCTGGACTCCCTGGCAGAAACCGAAGGCGCGGGTGAGCCGCAGGTCGAGCCCGCACGTATCCCGGTAGCGGCCCTCCCGATCAAGAGCCAGCAGGGCCTGCGCGGCCCAAGGGGAGCGTCTGGGAGCCTGGGTCTCCATCCGCGTGCTTCCTCCACGGCCTCACTTCGCGCGTGGGATGCCCCGCGCCGGGCATTTGCCATCACCCCAATTGTAAGGCAAACTGCACCCAGAGCAGCCGGACAATCTTGCTCGTATCCGGCGGAAGCACGGAGGTTCCATGGCGGCGCCTGGATTTCGCTCGGGATACGTCGCGATCTGCGGCTATCCCAATGCCGGTAAGTCGACGTTTCTCAACACGGTACTCCACCAGCGCCTGGGGATCGTGACGCCCAAGCCGCAAACCACGCGCCGCAAGACGCTCGGAATCCGATCGTCGGAACACAGCCAGATGATCTTCGTCGACACGCCCGGGATCCTCGAGCCACGGTACGGCCTGCAGGCCGCGATGATGAAGCAGGTGAGCCAGAGCATCGCGGACGCGGATGTGCTCGCCTACCTGGTCGACCTGGAGCGCCCGCGGATGGCGCCCGGCGTGGCGGCGGCGAGCCGCAAGAAGCCGGTGGTCGTGCTGCTCAACAAGGCGGATCTCGCGGGCCGGCCCGAGAAGACCCTGCCGCTCATCGACCGATTGCGCACCGAGGGCGAGTTCCGCGACTTCCTTGCCATCTCCGCTCTCAAGGACCGCGGGATCGAGGCGGCGCTCGCCTGCATCGAGTCGCTCCTCCCGGAAGGTCCCGCGTTCTACCCGCCCGACCAGCTCACCGAGCACCCCGAGCGGTTCTTCGTGGGAGAACTGGTGCGCGAAGCGGTCTTCGACCTCTTTCGCGACGAGGTTCCGTACGGCACCGAGGTGGAGGTGACCGGTTTCACGGAGAAGCCCGGCCAGAAGGACGTGATCGAGGCCACCGTCTACGTCGAGACCGAGTCGCAAAAGGGCATCGTGATCGGCAAGGGCGGGCAGGCGATCAAGCGACTGGGACAGCGGGCGCGGATCGCCATCGAGGAGCTCCTCGCGCGCCCGGTCTTCCTCTCGCTGAAGGTGAAGGTGATGCGCAACTGGCGCCGCGACCGGCGCGTGTTGAAGCGCTTCGGCTACAAGCCCTAGGACACCGAGCTTCCCGGAGGCAGCTCCTCGTCGAGGGTCAGCAGGCGCACCTTGCCCGCGCCGCTCGCCGCCAGGAGCATCCCGTGCGATTCGAGGCCGCGCAGCTTGGCCTTCTTGAGGTTCGCCACCACCACGATCGACTTGCCGACAAGATCCTCGGGGGCGTAGTGCTCAGCGATCCCGGCCACGATCTGGCGCTCCTCGTCACCGAGGGTGATGTCCATCCGCAACAGGCGATCCGCCTTGGGCACGCGTTCGGCGCGCAGGATCTTGGCGATCTTGAGCTGCACCTTGGCAAAGGTGTCGATGTCGATGATCTCGGCTTCCGGCTCTTCTGTCGGCATCTTCTTCTCCTTGGGCTTCGGGACCGCCGCGGCACCCGGCTTTGCTTCTTTGGGCTTCTCGATGCGCGGGAAGAGCGCCTGGACAGATCCCAGGACGCGTCCCGGCTCGAGCCCGCCCCACTCGCGCAGGGAGGCGAGGTGCGGTTCGATCTCGTCGTCGCGAAGCCCGAGTGAGCGGCGCAGTTCGGTCATCTTCGTCGGGATGACCGGATAGAGCAGCCCCGAGACGATGCGCAGGCACTCGGCGCTGTTGTACAGCACCGTGCCCAGACGCTCGGTGTCGCCTTCCCGGGCGAGCTTCCACGGCTGCATCTGGTCGAAGTAGCGATTGGCCGCGCGCACGGCGTCGATCGCGCGTCCGATCCCGCGGTCGAGGCTCATGCCGCGCAGGTGTTCCTCCATCGCCTCGACGGCGCCGAGGGTCTGCGCGCGCAACTCGTTCTCGGCGTCCCCCGCTTCGCCCGGCCGGGGAATCGCGCCGCCGGCGTTGCGCGCGATCATCTTCAGCACGCGGCTTACCAGGTTGCCGAGATCGTTCGCCAGATCCGAGTTGTAGCGCTTGATGAACTTGCCCTCGGTGAAGGTCGCATCCTGCCCGAGGGTCATCTCGGCCATCAGGTAGTACCGCAGCGCGTCGATCCCGTAGAGATCCATGATCTCCATCGGGTCAGTGACGTTACCCACCGACTTCGACATCTTCTCGCCGCCGACCAGCCACCAGCCGTGGGCGAAGATCGTCTGCGGAAGCGCGATGCCCATCGCCTTGAGCATCGTCGGCCAGTAGACGGTGTGCGTCGTCAGAATGTCCTTCCCGATCAGGTGATAGCTGGCCGGCCACCACCGGTTGAACTGGTCATCGTCGCGCAGGTAGCCCACGGCGCTGATGTAGTTGACCAGCGCGTCGAACCAGACGTAGCAGACGTAGTCTGAGTCCCACGGAAGGTCGATGCCCCAGGGCAGGCGCGTCTTGGGACGCGAGATGCACAGATCGCCCAGCGGCTTCTTCAGGAAGCCGAGCGTCTCGTTGCGCCGGAAGTCGGGCTGGATGAACTCGGGGTGCTTGTCGATGTAGTCGATCAGCCATTCCTGGTAGTTGCCCATGCGGAAGAAGTAGTTGACCTCGACGATTCTCTCGACCGGCTTGCCCTCGGGGCTCTTGCCGTCCACCAGCTCCTTTTCCGTGTAGAAGCGCTCCTCGCTGACGCAGTACCAGCCCTCGTATTCGCCGCGGTAGATCTCGTCACGGTCGTAGAGATCCTTGAGGATGTCCTGCACGACGGCAGTGTGGCGCTTCTCCGTCGTGCGGATGAAGTCGTCGTAGGCGATGCCCAGCTTCTTCCAGGCTTCCAGGAAACGGACGACCGTGCGGTCGGCCTGCTCTTGGGCGGTGATCCCCGCCTCGGAGGCCGCATTGTGGACCTTCTGCCCGTGCTCGTCGGTTCCTGTCAGGAAGAAGGTGGGCATGTCGAGGAGGCGGTGGTAGCGGGCCAGGACGTCCGCCAGCATGGTGGTGTAGGCGTGGCCGATGTGGGGCACGTCGTTGACGTAGTAGATGGGGGTCGTGACGTAGAAATGGTTGGCCTTCATGATCGTCCCAGCCTCCTCAG
>JAUVTV010000206.1 GCA_030601305.1 Candidatus Eiseniibacteriota bacterium
AGATCGCGCAGAGCCCCCTGGCAGGGGAGATACTCGCCGCGCCCGGAAACGCCGGCACGGCTGCACTGGCCAGGAACGTCGCAGTCGCCGCGGATGACATCGAGGGGCTCGTGCGGCTTGCTGCCGACGAGCGCGTCGACCTGACGGTTGTGGGACCCGAGATCCCCCTGACGATGGGGCTCGCTGACCGGCTGGCCGACGCCGGGCTCCCCGTCTTCGGACCGTCCGCGGCCGGGGCCCGCATCGAGGGCAGCAAGTGGTTCGCCAAGGAGCTGATGCAGAAGGGCGGCATACCCACGGCCGCCGCGTACCTTGCGGACACGCGTGAGGACGCGCTGTCGCGTGCGGACGAACTGGGCTACCCCGTTGTCATCAAGGCCGACGGCCTCGCCGCCGGCAAGGGAGTCGTCATTGCACAGAGCGCCGCCGAGGCCGAGGCCGCGATAGACGACATGCTGGTGCGCGGGCGGTTCGGCGCGTCGGGAAAACAGGTCCTGATAGAAGAGTGCCTGAAGGGGGAGGAGGCCTCGATCCTGGCCTTTGTGGACGGCGAGCGCAGCGCGCTGATGGTCCCGTCGCAGGACCACAAGCGGGCGTTCGACGGGGACGAGGGGCCCAACACCGGGGGCATGGGCGCGTACGCGCCGGCGCCCGTTGTGACCCCGGCCATGCTCGGCACCATCAAGCGCGACATCATCGATGCGACGGTTCGGGCGCTCCACGAAACGGACGGCACCGTCTACCGCGGCGTTCTGTACGCCGGCCTCATGATCACCGAGAAAGGCCCGAAGGTCATAGAGTTCAACTGCCGCTTCGGGGATCCCGAGGCGCAGGTGACGCTGCCGCTCCTCGAGGCGGACATCGTCGAGGTGATGGTCGCGACTGCCCGCGGCGAGCTGGACCCGTCCGCCGTCAAGACGAGTCCGGGCTCGGCCGTCTGCGTGGTGATGGCCTCCGGGGGCTATCCCGGCTCGTACGAGAAGGGGAAGGTCATCGGCGGGCTTGCCTCAGCGGGCGCGTTCGACGACATCGTCGTGTTCCACGCCGGCACGGCTGAGCGAGACGGCGACGTCGTCACCTCGGGAGGCCGCGTTCTTGGTGTCACCGGGGTCGCAGACGGTCTGCCCGCGGCGCTCGTGCTCGCGTACGAGGGTGTGCGCGTCATCAAGTTCGCGGGAGCGCACCACAGGACGGACATCGGACACCGGGCGCTCGAGAGAAGCAGCGCCGGTTCCACCGGGACCTAGGAGCGCGCGGGCGGGCGCGACGTGAAGAGAGGGAGCGGCACGATGAGGGAAATAGACCTCACGGCGCGAAGCGACGAGAGCACGCGGGAACTTCTGGCTCCCGCGGTGCGCGCCCTGAAGGACGGGTCGCTCGTCATCCTGCCCACGACCACGTACTACGCGCTTTCGGCCGACGCGACGAACCCGGATGCGGTGCGGCGCGTCTTCTCCGCGAAGAAGCGGGATGCCGGGAAGCCACTCGTCGTCCTTGTGGATTCACTCGGGATGATGAAGCAGTTCGTTTCTGAGATCCCCGCTGCAGTGAAGGACCTCGAGTGGAGGTTGGGCAGCAAGGGACTGAGCTACGTGCTCCGGGCATCGGACCGACTCCCGACCGAGGTCACCGCCGGCACGGGAACGGTCGCCGTCCGCGTCGAGCGCAACGAGGTCATTCTGGAAGTGCTCTCGCAGCTCATGGTTCCGATCGTTGCCCCGAGCGCCAACATCGAGGGCGCCGATCCGCCCCGGAGGGTCGACGAGGCCATAGCACCCTTGCGCGACTGGATCGAGATCGCGGTCCGCTGGTACCCGGCCACGGCCACCGCGGCTTCGACGATAGTCGACCTCACGGGTGACGGGTTCTCCATTGTCCGGGAGGGCACCGTTCCCGCCGCCGACGTCGGGAAGGTCCTCGGCCGGTAGCGGCGGGCGCCCTCCGCCCGCGCGTAAGGGCGCAGGCGCTTCCGCCCGCGGCCTGGTCGAGCGCCCCCGGCACACGCCGCGTCCCGAGCCGGCCCCGCCGGTTGATTCTTGACTGGCCTCTCCACCAACCAGTACACTACCAGTCTGCGTGCCAATCCATGAGGTGACGATGTCCTTTTCAGTGCTGCTCGTCTGCACCGGCAATACCTGCCGGAGTGCGATGGCGGAGGGAATCCTGAGGTCCCTGATCCCGGATACGCGGCGCGGCGACGTGCTGGTGGAGTCCGCCGGGACGGCGGGCCTCGTGGGCGTGCCGGCCACGGAGCTCGCCCAGTCGGTGTGCCTCGAGCACGGCATCGACATCAGTTCGCACATGTCAGGCGCCCTGACGAGAATGCTTCTCGGCCGGTCGAACCTCGTTCTTGCGATGACCCACACGCACGGCGAGTACATCGCCTCCATCGATCCCGAGTCCGCCGGCCGCACGTTTCTCCTCTCGGAGTTTGCGGACGGCAGCGACGTCGACGTGCCGGATCCGATCGGCGCCCCGAGAGAGGACTACGAGTCCGTTTTCAAGATGATGGAGGGCTACCTCAAGAAGGCTCTGCCCGCGATCATGAAGCTCGCGGGGAAGGGGGAGCGATGAAGATCTCCGTGGCGTCGGACCACGC
>JAUVTV010000217.1 GCA_030601305.1 Candidatus Eiseniibacteriota bacterium
CATCACCGCGTTTGCCGCGGCGACACCGGCGGCCTCTCTGCGGCTGCTGACCTACCTGGTCGACCACCGCTCGCTGATCGATATGGTGATCTGGTACGGCAGCCCGGCCGATCCGCTCTTCCTGCAGCTCGGCGATCCGGCCTATCGCGTGAAGCTGGGAGACCACTGGATGCTGCGTATCGTGGACGTGCCGAAGGCGCTCGGTGAGCGCGGCTATGGGAAGGGTGTGGAAGCGGCCATCCACCTGGACGTGCGTGACGATCTAGTGCGCGACAACAACGACCGCTTCGTCCTTGAGGTCTCTGGAGGCCGCGCGTACGTGCGTCGCGGCGGACGCGGAGCGATCCGGATCGACATTCGCGGGCTGGCCAGCCTGTACACCGGCCACGCAAATGCCTTGGCTCTCCTGGAGATGACGAGCTACCTTGAGGCCACACGGGCGCAGGCTCAGGCGCTGCAGGCCGTCTTCGCCGGACCGCTGCCCTGGATGGCGGACGGGTTCTAGCAGCTCGTGGCAGAAGTCATCTGGGCGGGTAGATCCACCCCGCGGGAGCAGAGGTCCGCGTGAAGTCGTTCCTGAAGAACATCGCGCTCAGCATCGTGAGCCTGGTCGTCTTCGCCGCGTTGGTGGAACTCCTCTTTCTGGTCTTGTACGGCCCCACGCATTCCACCCACGGCGATGTCATCGCTCGGCGCGAGAAGGGCGGACACGCCCTCCTGGCAAACGTCGATCGCAAGCATGCCGGCAAGCGCGTCGTTACCAACGAGCTGGGTCTCCGCGATCCGCGATCGCCCCACACGAGCGCCGATAGCACGCAGATCCTGATTCTGGGAGATTCCTTCACGTTTGGGTTCGGCGTCGAGGACGAGGATTCCTATCCGCGGCAGCTCGAACGGCTGCTGAACGACGCGGCCGGTGAAGAGAGCTACATCGTGATCAACGCGGGTGTCCCCGGTTACAGCACGCTCCACGAGCTGCGGCTTCTCACGCGGATCCTCCCGCACTACTCGCCGCGCTGGGTCGTGGTGGGCTTCCACCCCGGCGACGTGGCGGGCGGCTATCGCGAGAACCATGCGGATCCGGTGCCCATCGTGGAGGACGGGGAAAGCGCGAAGGAAACGAAGGACGCAAGGCGCGGCTCCGGCAGTTTCACGACCCGGGGGCGGAACTTCGCGCGCAAGTGGACCTGGAGGCTCAAGGACCGGAGTTCCTTCTTCTCCTGGCTGTACCGCGTCTACAAAACCTGGCTCATCCAGTATGTGCCGCCGCCGCGCGCGTTCACGTGGCATTCGGATGCGTTCCTGGATCCGAACCAGTTTCGGGGAACGAAGACGGCGCTGACCGGAATCAGGGACATTGCCGCCGAGCACGACGCGCGTGTGGCGGTCTTCATGATCGTGCCGCTGCTCAACTGGAAGGCGTATCCCTACCGTCCGCTGCACGAGGGTGTGGCGGAGTTCTGCGAGCAGAACGGCATGGCCTTCGTGGATCCGCTCTCCGCGTTCTCGCAGCACAGTCCGGGCAAGCTGTGGGCGGCGATCAACGATGCGCACTACAGCCCGGAGGCCAACCGCATTGCGGCCGGCGTATTGCGGGATTTCATCCTCGCGCAGGAGGCGGATTAGTCCGCCTCGCCCATCTCGCCCAGCCGACGGGGCCGGACGCGGCGGTCTACGCCAGGGACGACATTCCGCGCAAGGCGGAATCCCACCGTGGCGTCCCTAGAGGCCGGATAATAGTCCCGACGGGACGCGCTGCGGCACTCGCGAGCGAAGTAGAACCAACTCCCGCCGCGGCATACGCGCTTGTCCCCGGGAAATCCATCGGGGCCGATTGGGTCGGTGACCGCTCCCGTAGGATACTCACCATGGACATCCCAGCACCATTCCCGGACGTTGCCGTGCATGTCGTAGAGGCCAAACGCGTTCGGTACCTTGTCGCCCACGTCCTGCGTCCTGGGGCCGACGCCGATGTCTGCATTGGCGCAATACCAGCCGACTTCATCGAGGAGCACATCGAGGGAGTCACACCCGGACGGGAAGGTCAGCTCGCCGTTGGTCAGCGGGGTTGTGCTTCCCGCGCGGCAGGCGTATTCCCACTCGGCTTCGGTGGGCAGCCGGTAGCCGTCGGC
>JAUVTV010000204.1 GCA_030601305.1 Candidatus Eiseniibacteriota bacterium
GGCCCGTCATCTCGTCCCCCTCTGTAGCTAGCGGACGTAGACCACGCGCCGGGTCGTGGTGCGCTTGCCCAGGCTGAGCTGGTAGAAGTAGATGCCCGCTTGGACGGCGTTACCCCAGCGATCGGTGCCGTCCCATGCGACCGTGTGGGTGCCCGCGGGCATGTGCTGCTGCACCAGCGTGCGCACGAGGCGTCCGCTCGGGTCGTAGACACTCAGCGTGACGCCCGCGTGGCTTTCGCTGGGCACGTGATAGGTGAGATGAGTCCGCTGCGAGAACGGATTCGGCGAGGCGTACACGATCAGCGCGCCGTCGCGGATGTCCCAGGGGTGGGGCACGTCCATCGGCTCGCAGCCGACCGGCAGGGCGCCCACCAGCCCGCAACCCGGGTTGTTGTCGGGCGCGCAGGGGGAGTCTTCCTGCAGGTTGAGATTGCGGTCGTCGGGATTGCAGAGCATCGGGTCGTCGCCGATGTTGCCGTCCACGCCGAGAAGCATCGCGATGCAGCCCACCCAATCCCCGCCGGGGTTGCCGTAGATATCGCAGCAGGTCAGCGTGGCCGCTGCGCCGCCGCCGCAGCAGAGGCCCTCGCCCTCGGTGCTGAAGGCGATGATGGTGTTCTCCAGAACCGGGTGCGAGCCATCGGTGCAGTAGACGCCGCCGCCGTACGCACCGCCGTTGCCGACCAGGGTGCAGCTCACCAGAACCACGTCGGAATCCTCGTAGCAGCGCACGGCGCCGCCACCGAGAGAAGCGGTATTGCCCTGGAAGATGCAGCTCGTGAACGTGGGATCGGAGTCCCAGCCGCAGTAGACGCCGCCGCCGGTCACGCTCGCCGTGTTGTCGATGAAGCTGCAGCCGGTGAACTCGGGCGAGGAGCCGGTGTAGCACAACGCGCCGCCGCCAAACGCGGTCGAGGCGTTGCTGAAGATGAGGCAGTTCTCGAAGCTGGGCGCCGAAGAGAGCCCAATCAGCAGTCCGCCCCCGTTCTGCCCGGTGATCGTGTTGCCGGAGAAAGTGCAGTCGATCACCTGCGGATCGCAGTGATTGTAGAGCCACATCGCGCCGCCGCCGGAGGCGCGGTTGCCGATGAGCGCGCAGTTGCGAATCGTGGGGGAGGTGTAGACCTCGCAGTAGATGCCGCCGCCACCCGTGGCCGCGTATCCGTTGGTGATCAGGATGCCCTCGACGAGCGCATCCGCGCCCTCGCCGGAGTGGAAGTGGAAGCCGCGGGCGACGCCGCCGCCGTCGATCATGCAGGTGTTGGGGTCGAGGCTTTGCGAGCGCACGGTGAGCGCCTTGCCGCCGAAGTCGAGGTCCCGGTTGCCCGGGCCGCTGAAGATGCCATCGGCGAGCTCGATGACGTCTCCGGGCGCCGCTGCGTCGATGGCCGCCTGGATGGTGGCATAGTCCCCGGTTCCGTCGGGGAGAATCACGTAGGTTGCGGCCGAGGCCGCGCCCGCGAGGGCCAATGCCAGTCCTAGTGTCGAGATTGAGCGCTGCAGCATCGCCGTCCCCCTTACCCAAGGTGCCAAACTCCGGATGCCTTAGGGGCAGTGCAACTAAGGACAATTATAGCATGGGAGAAAGGGGTTCGAGTGCCATGGTCGGGCGGTCCATGGACGTAACTATCATAGACAAAGCAGGTTACTACATCATAAGATGGCTGCGAGGCGGCGTAAGTGGCGGCTGTCGGCCACTTGACATGAGCGTATTCGATGCAAACTGAAGATATCTGACTGCACCAAAATCGTTCAATCAGCGTACGATCAGGACCTTCTGCGACAGCCGGGCCTCCCCTGCCTCCAGCCGCAGCAGATACACCCCACGAGGGAGCCGCCTACCGCGGTCGTCGAGTCCCTGCCAGCTCAGGCGATGGACCCCTGCATCGAACCGCCCGCCCGCCAGGCGGGCCAGGCGACGGCCGGAGACGTCGTAGACGCTCAAATCCACCTTGCCGGCGCGTCCCAGCGAGAAGGCGATCTGCGTTCGGGTGTCCAGGGGGTTCGGCTGCGGCCGTCCCAGATCCACCCTCCAGGCGCCATCCGGTCCCTCGGTGACGTCCGTGGACTCGTACGTGCTGTTGACGGCGCACGGGGTCCCGTGGCCGTCGGAGGCCGCCCAGTTCTGAGGCAGCGCGTTGTCGTAGGTCGGATTGCGGAGCTCGAGGGTCGGGCCGTTGCCATCCGGCTCCGTGGGCCACGGCGCCTGATCGTCGTAGGAGACCCAATCGTGGAGCGCGGCGCTGTTGTCGAAGAGGCGCAGGAGTTCGCCCCCGCCGCTCAGTCCGAACCCGAGGTCTCCCAGGACCGGTTCGGCATTCGGGAAGAGTGCTGTGAACGCGGCGAGATCGGCGCACAGAACCAGGTAGCCGCCGATGGGGAGCACGGTGCCTTCGGGGATCACGAACTCGTGCGCATCCTCCTCGTCCTTGAAGACCCACTGACTGAGGTCGACGGGCTGATCGCTCGCGTTGTGCAGCTCCACCCAGTCCTCCGGATCGAAGTCGTCAGCTGAGTTGTAGTTGATCTCGTTGATCACGATCGCGTCGTCGGGAACCGGACCGGGCACGAACATGGCGGTCACCGCGTAGTCGCCCTCGGGGAGGATCTCGACCGTGGC
>JAUVTV010000127.1 GCA_030601305.1 Candidatus Eiseniibacteriota bacterium
CCGGCGGCATAGGACCAGCGCAATACGTTGGAGGCCCCGAGCCCCCGGTCGCCTTCCTCTTGCAGCGGCTCCCCGACACCCTTGCCGTAGACCTCGGAACTGGCGAAGAGCACGGTGCGCACGCCCCGCCGGGCGGCCTCTTCGAGGACGACCATCGAACCCTGAACGTTGTTGAGCAAGCTCTCCAACGCGTGGCCGACGATCTGGCGCACTCCGACGTGCGCGGCGAGGTGGTAGACGGCATCGACGGCGCGGGCGCTCCGGCGCCCCGCCTCCGCCTCCCGCGCATCGCCGACGGTCCGCGCGACACGCCGGCTGCGGCGGGCAGCCCCCAGGTTCGCCCGGCGGCCGGTGGCCAGGTTGTCCAGGCCGACGACCTCGTCGCCCCGGGCGAGCAGCGCCTCCACCAGATGTGATCCGATAAAGCCGGCGCCACCGGTGACCAGTACCTTCATGCACGCCTCTCCCGCCTGTTGTCCGAAGGCCTAACTCTCCGGGCCCGGCTCCCCCGGGTCAAGGAACTTGTAGTTCTTCTGATAGAACTCCCAGAACACCCCGCTCTTCAGCGGCTGCCACCAGGCTTCGTTCTCCTGATACCAGCGGACCGTCTCGGCGATGCCGTCGTCGAAGGCCACCGCGGGTCTCCAACCGGTCCGCTGCTCCAGTTTGGTCGAATCGACCGCATAGCGACGATCGTGACCCGGACGATCGACCACGTGGGCGATCAGGGAATCCGGCTTGTCCAGGGCTCTCAGGATCCGATCGGCGATCTGGAGCACGTCCTTCTCGTTGTACGCCCCGATGTTGAAGACCTCGCCCTCGACGCCGTCGGTCTCCAGCAGGGCGACGAGTGCGCGAACGTGATCGTTCACGTGGATCCAGTCGCGGCAGTTCTTACCCGAGCCGTACACGGGAAGTTTCCGGTCCTCCAACGCATTGGTGGCAAAAAGCGGAATCAGCTTCTCGGGGTATTGATAGGGACCGTAGTTGTTGCTGCAACGCGTGATGACCACGGGGAGGCCAAAGGTGGCGAAGTAGGAGTAGGCCAACCGATCGCCGCCCGCCTTGCTGGCGGCATACGGGTTGCGCGGCATGAGCGGCGCGTCCTCGCGCGAGGCATCCGCGAGCACCTCGCCATAGACCTCGTCGGTCGAGATCTGGATGAAGCGCCCGGCGCCGTGCGTCTTCACCGCCTCGAGGAGCGTGTAGACCCCGTAGACGTCGGTGTGCACGAACTGCCCCGGATCCCCGATGGAACGGTCGACGTGCGTCTCGGCGGCGAAGTTGAGGACCCAGTCGTAGCCGCGCGCGAGAAGCTCGTTCATCAGCTGCGGGTCACAGATGTCGCCACGCACAAAGTCGTACCCGGGCGTACCGGCGAAGGCTTCCAGGTTGGCGGGGTTGCCGGCGTAGGTGAGCTTGTCGAGGACGGTGACCTGCGCTGCGGGGAACTGCTCGCGGACGTAGCGCACAAAGTTGCTGCCGATGAATCCGGCCCCACCGGTCACCAGGAAGCGCCCGGTGGCGACCTTCGCCTGCCTATCCATCTTTCCGGCTCCAGTCGTAAGGGATCTCGCCCCCGTGCGGCGCGATGCGGAACTCATCGGGCTGTGCGTAGTCGTACACGTGCGTGGGGACGTTGATCATGTAGGCCGGCTCGGTGCCGATGCCCTTCATCCCGTGCGCCACGCCACAGGGGATGTTGATCAGCACGGGGTTCTTCTCACCGACGAAGAACTCGCCGATCTCACCGTGGGTCGGGGACTGCTCGCGCATGTCGTAGAGCACGATCTTGGCCATGCCCTTCACGACGGTCATGCGATCGGTCTGATGCTTGTGATAGTGCCATCCCTTGACCACCCCGGGATAGGCCACCGTCATGTAGACCTGGCCGAAGGTGTCGAAGAGAGGGTCGTCATTGCGCAGGATCTCCATGAGAAATCCGCGCTCGTCCGGGATGACGCGCAGGTTCTTGATCTCCACGCCTTTGATCATCGCGATCCCCTTTGCTTGGCGCGCCCTTTGCCCCGGCCCTTCGCCGGGGAACTTCCCCGCCCGACGCCGACGTAGCGGAAGCCGAGCTTCGTCATCCGCTCGGGATTGTACAGGTTGCGGCAATCGAGCAGGTTGGGGGTGCGCATCGACTTGCGGATCTTGCTCATATCGAGCATGCGAAACTCGTTCCACTCGGTCGCGAGCACCAGCAGATCCGCGCCCCGCACGGCCGCGTACGCGTCCCGGCTGAACTCGGTCCCGCGCAGCTTCTGCGCGGCCCTCGGCATGGCCACCGGATCGAACGCGTGCACGGTGACGCCCTTGCGCTGCAGCGCGGGGATCAGACTCAGGGCAAAGGATTCGCGCACGTCGTCGGTCTCCGGCTTGAAGGAGAGGCCGAGCACGGCCGCCGTCTTGCCGGAAGCACCGCCCAGCAGGTCCAGCGCGCGGCGGATCATCTCGCGGCGCTGGTACTTGTTGGCGGCGATGGTCGCATCGACGATCGAGAAGCGGAAGCCCGCCTCGCGCGAGAAACCCGACATCGCACGCGTGTCCTTGGGAAAGCAGGAGCCGCCGTAGCCGGCGCCGGCATGCAGGAACTTCGATCCGATGCGCCGGTCGAGACCCATGGCCCGCGAGACGACCTTGACGTCGGCGCCCACCTTCTCACACAGCAGCGCCAGCTCGTTCACGTAGGAGATCTTTGTCGCCAGAAAGGCGTTCGCGGCGTACTTGATCAGCTCGGCGCTCTCGACGGTGGTCTTCACCATCGGCGTCTCGTTGAGGTACAGCGGCCGGTAGATCTCCGACAGGACCCGTTCGGCCTTGCGTGTCCAGGTGCCGATGACCACGCGGTTGGGGCGCAGGAAGTCCTCGACCGCGGAGCCCTCGCGCAGGAACTCGGGATTCGAGGCGACATCGAAGGCGATGCTCTTCTCGCGATGCCGCTCGATGAGCGCCTTCACATGATCGCCGGTGCCCACCGGGACGGTGCTCTTCTGCACGAACAGCTTGTAGCCGTTGAGGTTCTTGGCCACCGTGCGGGCGACCGCGAAGACCTGGCTGAGGTCGGCGCGCCCGCGCGCGTCCGACGGCGTGCCGACGCAGCTGAAGACCACGCGGCTCTTGCGAATGCCGCGAACGATGTCCGTGTCGAAGGCGAGGCGCCCCTGGCTCACGTTGCGATCGACGAGCTCCTTCAGGCTGAACTCGTAGAAGGGAATCCGGCCTTCGCGCAGCTGGGCGATCTTGTCCTCATCGGTGTCCACGCATACAACCTGGTTGCCGAAGTCGGCCAGACAGGTTCCGGTGACCAGCCCCACATACCCGCTGCCGACCATGCAAATACGCTGCATCCGCTCCCCCTCCGCACGCGGCGCTCCCGGCGCCTGGCCCAAAAGAACCTATGCTAGCCCACCCCGGGCAGCCCCGTCAAACGCCGCCGCGCGGATCTCCTCGAGGATACCGGTGGCGGCGCGGACCGGATCGGGAGCTGCGGTGATGGGTCGCCCCACGACGAGCCAGCGCGCGCCTGAGCGTATCGCCGCCTGAGGCGTCGCCACCCAGCGCTGGTCGCCTGTTTCGCTTCCTTCAGGGCGGATGCCCGGAACAAGCAGGGCGAACTCCGCACCGCAGGCTGCGCGGATGCTCGTCGCCGCGGCGGCGGGACAGACCACGCCGTCGAGCCCGGCCGCGTGGCCTTCGCTCGCCCGCCGCGTGGCCTCGGCAACCAGTTCTTCGCGCGTCAGCTCCGCGCCGCCGAGTCCGCGCGCAGCGCTGGTGAGCACGGTGACGCCGAGAAGCCGCGGGCGTCTGCCCTCTCCCGCCGACTCGCGCAGCGCTTCCGCAGCGCGAGCGATCGCTTCGGCGCCGGCCGTCACGTGCATGTCGACGATGTCGACGCCTAAATGAGCCAGCTGCCGGACGGCTCGTGCCACGGTGTTCGGGATGTCGTGGAGTTTGAGATCCAGGAAAACTCGCTTGCCGCGCTGCTTGAGCATGGCGACCGCCTCCGGTCCGGCCGCGGAGTAGAGCTCCAACCCGACCTTGTACCACAGAACCGTCTCCCCCAGCCGATCGACGAACTCGCTCGCGGCAGCCAGCCCGCCGACGTCCAGGGCCACGACGAGGGTTTCACGCGGATCACGCACCATGGAGCCTTGCCTCCTCTCGGGTCAGGACACCTCTGTCGGGGGGAGCCTGAGGCGACCGACGAAATCGCGCAGTCGGTTCACCCCTTTCTCGTCCAAGAGCGTCCGCAATCCGGCGACGACCTTCGCGCCGCGCGCCGGCTCGCGGAAGTTCGCGGTGCCGATCTGTACGGCACGCGCGCCGGCCAAGAGAAACTCGAGGGCGTCACGGGCCGTGACGATACCCCCGACGCCGATCACCGGGCACGGCAGGCACCGCGCGAGTTCCCACACCCGGCACAACGCCAACGGGCGAATCGCCGGGCCGGAGAGCCCGCCCACGACGCGCGGCAGCACCGGTTGTTCGCGCTCGACGTCCACCGCCATGCCGAGGAAGGTATTCACCGCCACGAGCCCGTCGGCGCCCTCCTCGACGCACGCGCGGCCGACGGCCACGATGTCGGTGACATTGGGGCTCAGCTTGGCGAAGATCGGTCGCTTCGTGCGGCGGCGCACCCCGCGCACGACCTTGGCCGCCTCGGCGGGGCTGCGCGAGAACTCGAGCCCGCTCGCCACGTTGGGGCAAGAGATGTTCAGCTCGAGCGCCGCACATTCCACGCGATCGAGGATCTCGGCGCAGCGTGCGTAGTCGTCCGCCGTGCTGCCCCCCACGCTGACGATGACCGGCGGGCCGAGATCCTGCAGCCGCGGCAAGATCTCGCGGGCGAAGGTTTGGATGCCGACGTTCTGCAAGCCGATC
The DNA here is from genome assembly GCA_030601305.1 of Candidatus Eiseniibacteriota bacterium. GTDB lineage: Bacteria > Eisenbacteria > RBG-16-71-46 > CAIMUX01 > WJJG01 > JAUVTV01. The sequence goes on from JAUVTV010000127.1 coordinate 4,885, forward strand.
GAGTTGAGGAGCCCGGCCGGGGTCTCGCAGAGGCGCGGCGGCGGGTTCCCCGCACGCGGATTCAGCGTGACCGTCTTCGTGACCAGCGCACCCAGCGCCCGCACCTGGGTAAGCTCGGGGTCCTCGTCTCCGTAGCCGAAGGTCCCCGAAGCCGACATCACCGGATTGCTCAGCTCGAGGGATCCAAGGTCCACACTCAGATCGACCTCGCGCGCTGTGTGCCCTGACACCTCTGCCTCCCTCGGACCCGGGCGACTCATGGCCCCGCGGGTGGGGTTGCGGCGCCCAGCTGTCGCCAGGCCTCCCAGTCGATCCGCTCGCTGCGCACGACGGGACCGTCACGGCAGGCCCACAGATAACGATCGTACTCGCCATCCCCGCCGCGCGCGGGGATCGCGCAGCCCCCGCACAGGGCGACACCGCACCCGAAGACCTCTTCCACCGATACCCAGCAGGTATGCCCTCGCTCGTGGGCCCACTTGGCAACCGCGTGCAACATGCCGTGCGGTCCGCACGCCATGACCGCGGCACCGCTTTCCGCCGGCGCTTGCTCGAGCGCGTCGATGACCGTCCCGCGCAGCCCACCGCTGCCGTCCTCGGCCGTCAGGAGAGCACCGCGCGCCAGAGGGCCCAGGGGCGCCCACTCCTCGGCGGTGCGCACGCCGTAGACGAGGGTGAAGGGAAGCTTCCGGCGGCGCTGCTCCGCGGCCAGATAGAGAAGCGGCGCGATCCCGCGGCCTCCTCCCACGAGCAGGCTGTGGGCACCGGGATCGATGGGAAAGACCGTGCCCGCCGGGCCGAGCACGTCGAGATGGGCGCGCGGCGGGAGCCGCTGCATCTGCCGGGTCACCTTGCCGACGACGGCATAGAGGATCTCGATGACCGTGCGGTTTCCCTCGTGCCCCACACCTGCCAGGCTGAAGGGCCGACGCAGGAGGGATCCACCGGCATCCCCGGGCACGTTCTCTTCCCACGCCGGCTCAGGGGTCACGTTGACGAACTGCCCCGGTTCGGCCGGGCCCCAATCGGAGGGCAGCGCGAGACGCAGGCGGAAGAGATTGCGGGCCACTTGCCGGTTGCCGAGAATCTCGGCGCGGCACGTCGTGATGTGGTCTCCCTGTCCGGTTTCGATCACCATCCCCCCTCGCGCCGAGGCCTCAAGGATTCTCTTGCCTCCCGTCGTCTCCCCGGGCGCTGTCGGCCGCGGCGGAATCCGCCGCCGCCTCGCGGGCAGCCACAGCGGCAACCGAGTCCGCCTGCGCACTCCGTCGCTGCGCGGCCTCTCTCTGGGCCATGCGGGCGGCGGCCAGCGAATCTCCCACCGCGCGGTTGCGCGCCGCCTCAGCCGAATCGGCCGCGGCCTTCTGCCGGCGCACCCGCTCCTCCTCGTCCCGGCGGGCCCACTCCGCCTCTTCGGCGGCCCGCATGGATGGGGAGAGCGAATCGGGCGGCATCATGGGCAACTGAGGCCCCACGGCGAGCGTGTCGGCAGCGGCGGATGGCACCCGGGTGAGGGAATCGCCGACAACAGAGCGGTGCGGGC
>JAUVTV010000142.1 GCA_030601305.1 Candidatus Eiseniibacteriota bacterium
CACGACGGCCGTTCGTGAATAGTCCGGGCTAGCCGCCCGTAGCAGAAACCATCCAGGCTAGCAGCCAAGGAGGACTGGTATGCGTTCAAGAGTGGTTCTTGCGTTGGCCGCGCTAGTCCTGCTGGCGTGTTCGGGTCAGGCTCGGGCCCTCGAACTCGGCTTCGCCGTCAAGGGGGGGCTCACCATGGCGAATCTCGACGGGTTGCCGGACTTCACCCAGGGATTGGAGGACGTGGAAATCGACGAACCGGGCTGGACCGCTCGGTTCGAGGTCAACGACCCCTTTGAGTCCGAGTGGTACCTCCGCTTCGGGGCCGGGGGCACCCTGAGTCTCGCATTCAATCCCGAACTCGCTCTCGACGCCGACGTTCTGTACGTGCAAAAGGGGGCCAAGCAAGACGGACGCATCACCGTGCTGGTCGAGGAGGACAACGAGGAGTACGTGATCCCGGTCACCGTCACCGCCAACTGGAAGCTGGACTACATCGTGCTCGCCCCGATGGTGCGCTACGCGCCGCTCGGCGCCGAGGGCGGGCCCTATTTCCTGGGTGGGGTGGAGGTCGGCTTCCTGATGAAGGCAAGAACCCACCACGAGATCGCCCTCGTCGGCGATCGCCAGAGCGGGAGTGACGACATCAAGGACGACCTCAAGAGCACCGATTTCGCCGCCAACATCGGAGCCGGGCTTCAGTTCCCCATCTCGCCGAGCATCTCGTTCCTCCTCGAGGGTCGCTACTCGCACGGCCTGACGGACATCAACGACAATCTCACAATGGATGAGGGCCTCCCCGGCGCCTCGAGGGTCGCCAAACCGAACATCAAGACCCGCTGCATCTACGCCCTCGTGGGCCTGCGGTTCTAGACGCGCAAGCCATGATCCTACGACTGCTGCAGGAGGCGCGCGAGGGCATCGAGGCGATCGGCGCGGGCAATCCGCGCCTCGAGGCCGAGCTGCTCCTCGCCCACGCCCTCGGCCGGACGCGCACCTTCCTGTTCACGCATCCGGAGACGCAGCTCACGGAGGCGCAGCAGCGCGCATTCCGCGGACTCCTCGCCCGCCGGCTGGATCACGAGCCGCTGCAGTACGTCCTGGGAACCGCCATCTTCCGCCATCTCACGCTGCGCGTCCGCCCGGGCGTGCTCATTCCGCGGTCGGAGACGGAGATCCTGGTGGAGCGCGCGTACGAGGCGCTGCTGCGCTGGCGTGCAGCCCACGGTTGCGCCGATGCGCACCGCCCGTGGGTGATCGACGTCGGAGTCGGGTCGGGCGCGATCCTGCTCGGGCTCCTCGACGAGGCGCGCCGGGACCGGGAGGGCGCCGGGGGGGCGCGGAACCCCTGGTTCCGTCCGCTGGGGATCGACATCGCGATGCCCCCGCTGCGGGTCACCGCCGAGAACGCCGAGTGCAACGGGCGCCCGAGGCCGCACCTCTTCCTCGGCGATCTCGTCACGGCGGTGGAGGAGCGCGCTCCGGTGGCCGCCGTGGTCAGCAACCCGCCCTACATCAGCACCGCGGAGATGGCCGATCTGCCCGCCGAGATCCGTGAGTACGAGCCGCACGAGGCGCTGCACGGGGGCGCCGACGGGCTCGGGGCCATCCGCGAGCTGCTCGACCAATCGGCGCCTTTCCTCGAGAGCGGCGCGCTGCTCTGCTTCGAGATCGGGGCAACCCAGGAGGCCGGCGTGCGCGACGAACTTGCACACCGCGGGCTTCTCGCGTCCGCCACGATCACACCGGACCTTGCCGGCCGCCCGCGGGTGGTGCTGGTCGAATCGTAGCCCGTGCAGCCATCTTCGTTGGCCGGCCTCGGAATCATCTGCTAGGCTGCGATCTGGTTCGACGTCCCAGGGACGCGCGGGGAAGTTGCATGGAAGCCTTGGTCATCGAAGGTGGGCGACCACTCCAGGGTGAGGTCGCCGTCGGCGGAGCGAAGAACGCGGTGCTGCCCATGATGGCGGCCTGCCTGCTGGTGCCGGGGCCGATCCACATCCGCAACGTGCCGCGCCTGCGCGACGTGGTCACATTCCTCGCGCTCCTGCGCGAGATGGGTGTCGCGGGCGGCTACGAGGATCACAGCCTCTTCCTGGACGCGAGACGCGTCACCTCGCACGAGGCGCCCTATGACCACGTCAAGAAGATGCGCGCCTCGATCTACGTGCTGGGACCGCTGCTGGCGCGCTTCGGGAAGGCGCGCGTCTCCCTCCCGGGGGGCTGCGCCTGGGGACCGCGGCCGGTCAACCTGCACCTGGACGCCATGCGCGCGCTCGGCGCGCAGCTCGCGCTGGACCACGGCTACGTTGTCGCCGAGGCCAAGCGGCTTCGCGGGGCGCGCATCGCCTTCGACATCTCGAGCGTCGGCGCGACGGGCAACGCCATGATGGCAGCCGTGCTCGCCGAGGGGACTACGGTGATCGAGAACGCGGCCTGCGAGCCCGAGATGGAAGCGCTCGCGGATTTTCTCTGCGCGCTGGGCGCGCGGATCGACGGGACGGGCACCAAGACGATCACCATCGAAGGGGTGCCTGAGCTGAAACCGGTCGACGACTACGTGAACATCCCCGACCGCATCGAGGCGGGGACCTTCCTCGCGGCCGGCGCCATCACGGGCGGCGACGTCACCGTCACGCACGTGCGCCCTGACCATCTCAGCATGGTCCTCGCGCTCATGGAGCGCATGGGCTGCCGGCTGGAGGTCGGGGACGATCGCATTCGGATCACCGTTCCCGAAGGACGCCTGCGCAGCACGGACGTGGTCACCGAGCCCTACCCGGGCTTTCCCACGGATCTGCAGGCGCAGTTCATGGCGCTGCTCTGCGTCGCCGACGGCGCCGGGGTGGTGACCGACACGATCTACCCGGACCGCTTCACGCACGTGCCCGAGCTGCAGCGGCTGGGAGCGCGGATCACGCTGTCGGGCAACGCGGTCACCGTCGAGGGACGCGCCAGGCTGCAGGGCGCGCGTTTGATGGCCACCGACAGCCGGGCGGGCTCGGCGCTGATTCTGGGCGGCCTGGCGGCTGCGGGACACACCACCGTCTCGCGCATCTATCACATCGACCGCGGCTACGAGGCCATCGAGACACGTCTCGCCCAGCTCGGGGCGCAGATAGAGAGGATCCGGGTCGAGGGACCGTAGGCACACACCGCACCATGACCACGCGTCACGCACATCGCCCGCTGATCGTGGGCACCGCCGGCCACATCGATCACGGCAAGACCGCGCTCATCCGCCTGCTGACCGGTGTCGACACCGATCGGCTGAAGCAGGAGAAGGAACGCGGCATCTCCATCGAGCTGGGGTTCGCCTCGCTGACGCTGCCCTCCGGGCAGCTGCTCGGTGTCGTCGACGTGCCCGGCCACGAGCGCTTCATCAAGAACATGCTCGCCGGCGCCGGTGGCATCGACCTCATCCTCTTCGTCATCGCCGGCGACGAGGGCGTCATGCCGCAGACGCGGGAGCACATGGACATCATCGACCTGCTCGGCATCGAGCGGGGCGTGGTCGCGCTCACCAAGGTCGACATGGTCGAATCCGATTTCGTCGACATCGTCGAGGAGACGGTGCGCGAGTATCTGGACGAGACGTGCCTGAAGAGCGCGCAGGTCGTCCGTATCTCGTCGACGACGGGCGAGGGGCGCGAGGAGATCCTCGCGGCGCTCGAGAAGGTGAGCGCGGAGGTCCACCTCGGCGAACGCGGCCACCTGACGCGCCTGCCGATCGATCGCATCTTCATCATGGAGGGTTTCGGGACCGTCGTCACCGGCACGCTGTGGGCGGGACGTCTTCGTGAAGGCGACAGCGTGCGCATCCTTCCCGAGGGTCTGACCTCGCGCATCAAATCGCTCGAGGTGCACAACCAGAAGGTGGGCGAGGCGCTCGCCGGCCAGCGCGTGGCGGTCGTGCTGCACGGTGTCGAGAAGGCGTCCATCCAAAGGGGCGACTGGGTCCTCGCGGGCGACGAGACGACGCAGGCGACCCCGCTCGTGGATGCTCAGGTGCGCGTGCTCCGCTCGGCGGAGAAGCCGCTCACCAACGGGCAGCGCGTGCGCTTCCACTTGGGCTCGGCTGAGCTCCTCGGCCGACTGGTCCTGCTCGACGGCGACGAACTGGCTCCCGGCACGGAAGGCTGGGTCCAGCTGCGCCTCGAAAAGGCGATCCTCACCGAACGCGGAGATCGCTTCGTGCTGCGCACCTACTCGCCGATGCACACCGTGGCCGGGGGTGTCGTGGTCACGGCGGGCGTCGGGCGCCGGCGCCGCCATCGCAAGGAAGACCTCGAGGCGTTGCGGCACGCGGCGTCGGGGAGCCCCGAGGAACGCGTCTCGGCCGCGCTTGCCCGCCACGGCGGGCGGGGCACGGGCCGCGCCGAGCTGGGCAAGGAAAGCGGTTGCACCGAGGAGGAAGTCGCCGGCGCGATCGCCGCCCTCGTTGCCGCTTCCCAGGCGCGCGAGGTGAGCAAGCGCCTGATCGTCGCTGCGGGCGGCTATGCGACCGCCGCCGAACGGCTGCGCGGCATCCTGGAGGGGTACCAGCGCGGCCACCGGCTCTCCTGGGGCATCCTGAAGAGCGAGCTCAAGAAGCGGGTCGAATCCGCGATCCATGCCGACCTGGTGGAGGCCTGGGTCCAGGAGGAAAGCCGCGCCGGGCGTCTGTCGGTCCGTGGCGACCGTCTGCGCTTCGGCAGTGATCGGCTGGAGCTCTTGCCGGAGCACGAGGCGTTGCGCGAGGTGATTCACGCGTACGTTCGCGAGGCCGGATTCTCGGGGCGCACGCACAAGGAGCTGCAGACGGAGGCGCTGGCCCGCGTCAAGGGGGGCGTCCTGCAAGGAGACGGCGCGAAGGCCTTGCGGGCGATGCCGGCCGATAGACTCGCGAAAGACATCGATGCGCTGCTGCTCCTGCTCAGCGAGTCCCGTGACATCGCGCGCGTGCCGCCGCACTTCTTCTTCTCCGCCGAGCTCATCGGCGAGGCGGCAGAGCGCGTGCGGCAGTTCTTCCGCGATCACGACGAGATGCGCGTCGCCGATCTCAAGGGCCTGCTCCAGGTGACCCGCAAGCAGGCGGTGCCGCTGCTCGAACACCTCGACCAGACGCGCGTCACGCAGCGGCGCGGCGATGTGCGCGTGCCCGGTCCGCGATTGCGCGCATCGGAAGCCGAGGACGGTTCGTGACCGCGGTGACGCCGGCCGGCAGGCTCAGGCGGGAGGCACTTGCGGCCTCACCATGAGCACCTTCTCGCGCGTGCAAACCGCCAGCCCCGGGGGCGCCTTGCGCGGTTTGCGCACGTAGCGCTTCTCCGTGTAGATGACCGGCACCATGCGTGAAGTGCGGGCTTTGCTGTAGTAGGCCGCGATGCCCGCCGCCTGGGTGAGCGTCTCGCGACTGGGGTTGTCCTTGTGGCCCCCGCGCTGCAGGACGACGTGACTGCCGGAGACGCCGCGCGCGTGCAGCCAGATGTCGCGCTGCCGGGCGACCTTGTGCGTCAGGACGTCGTTCTCCTGGTTGCTGCGGCCGACGAGCACGACCCAGCCGCCGGGCAGCTCGTAGTGCCGGGGGTGGATGCCGGCGCGGACGAGCGCCGTTCCCTTGCCGGCCACCGGTTTCTCGCGCGCGGTTGCCGCTCGAGTGCCCCCCGCACGGCGCGCCGCGTAGCCCACGTGCTCGACGGGATGATCGAGACCGGCGATCGCACTCTGCACGCGCTCCTGCAGCCGCATCCAGCGGCGACGCGGCCCCGGCTCGAGCCGGGCTCCGGAATGGCCGACTTCCTCTGCCGTGCGCCTCAGAGCCGGCTCCTCGTCCGGCGCCGCCAGCGCCTCCAACCACCGATCGAGCGG
>JAUVTV010000084.1 GCA_030601305.1 Candidatus Eiseniibacteriota bacterium
CAGCACGGAGTTCTCGCTCGACGCCGTGACGCTCCTGCCGGCGGCGAAGGTCTGGAGCAACCCCGACACGGGCACCGCGTCCGGCTCGTGGACGTGGTACGACGGCGGCGCGGGCCAGTCGAACTGGACCGACATGACCCCGCCCGGCGCCGGCGACGACGCCGCGATCGACAACGGCGGCGAGGCGGCCATCCGATACAGCGGAACCGCCAACGTCCGAACGCTCTACCTCGGCGCCACGCCCGGCGGGTCGGGCGGGATCCACTGGGACCGCAACAGTCCCGTCGACCTCCACGTGCACGGCGACCTGATCGTCGGCGAGGAGGGCGCGGGCACGGTCCGAATGACCAACAACTTCACCGGGCGCACGGTCACGGTGGACGACGACGTGATCATCGGCTCCCGGAGCGGCTCGCAGGGCACGGTCACGCAGGACCGCGGCGCGCTGAACGTGGCCGACTACCGCAACCTCGGCCAGTACGCGGGGTCGACGGGCGCCTACACGCTCGAGAACCTCTACTCGGGACCCTATACCATCAGGGCCACCAAGGATGGCTGGTCGACGAGCGTCGTGGAGGTCTACCCCGAGCCGGGCGAGCACCTGACCGGCGTCCACCACGTGCTGTATCCGACGGCCCAGGAGGAAACCTGCCGGGATCCCAACGCCTACATCGGGGACTACCAGACGGTCACCGACGCGATCCTCTTCCTGATGGACGTGCCACTGACCGCGGTGGAGATCTACGTCAACATCACGCACACCTATCAGGGTGACCTCACCGTGGACATCAGGTCGCCGGAAGGTACAACGGTCAGACTGCACGACCGCAGCGGAGGGTCCACGGACAACATCGTCGGCTGGTACCCCGGCGAGCTGGAGCCGGCCGAGAGCCTGGAGGCGTTCGTCGGCGAGAGCAGCCGGGGCGCCTGGACGCTGATCGTCGAGGACCATGCCGGCGGCGACCAGGGCACGCTCAACAGCTGGTGCGTGCGCCTGACGTACCCGGCCGAGACGAGTGGCGCGCCGGACGACGAGGTTCGGTTGCCGCTCGCTCTCTGGGCCAACCGCCCCAACCCGGCCAGTCCGGAGACGGTCATCCGCTTCGATCTGCCGGCACGCGATGATGTCGAGCTGTCCATCTTCGACGTCACCGGACGCCGCGTGGCGACGCTGCTCTCGGGCAGCACGCAGGCGGGCAGTCACACCACGGTGTGGAGCGGCCAGAACGACGCCGGTCAACCGGTGGCCGGCGGTCTCTACTTCTATCGGTTGAGGACGTCCGAGCGCACGCTGACGCGCAAGATGACGCTTCTCAGATAAGGCGAGGATGGTGGAGCCGGCAGGGCTGCCCGCGGGTTGCCGGCTTCTCGTGATCCCGAACGGCCCCCGGGCTCCGGGAAACAGGTTCAAACAGGAGGCGAGGATGACTTCTCAGCGACCAGGAATCGGTGCCATGGCTCTCGCAGTGGGTCTACTCATGGCGATCTCGGTGACGACGGCGAGTGGAGCGTGGATCGTCAGACCGGCGCAGGACGGGAACCAGCAGGTTGTCGGGCAGATCGAATTCGCGGAAGCGGACCTGGCCGTGCGGCAATTGCGCGGGTGCGATCTGATCGAGCTGCCGGACGGTGGCTTGAGCGGGGACGCGGGCGCGCCCTGGCTGCCCTGCATGCAGTTCAGGATCGCGCTGCCCGAAGGGTTCGCTGCCCGCCAGGTCTCCCTGGTCAGCCGCGCATCGGTGCGACTCCCCGGGACCTTCGAACTCTGTCCCGCGCAGCGGCCGCTGCCGGTCAGCACGCGGGATGCAGAGGCGCACTGGGTGGATCCGGATCCTGCGGCCTACGCCGCGGGAACCACGTATCCCGGCGAACCGGTTCGTCTGCTGGGAATGACCGATCTGGCCGGCCAGGGCATGGCCGTCGTGGAGATCTGTCCGCTCGCGTACGATCCGTTCAGGGGAACCGTCACCCTGCACACGCGTCTCGAACTGGTCGTGACGTGCGCGCCGGGCTACACGTGCGGGGACGCGCCGCCGCTGCATCTATCGGCCGAACGCCGGGGACAGATCGAGTCCCAACTTCGCGAGTGGGTGGTGAACCCCGAGCACGCGCGCATCGGAGCGCTTGGGCTTCAGCCGCCGCACGGTGTCGGGTTGCCGGCCGGCGACTACGACTACGTGATCGTCACGCCGCAATCCTGGGTCCCGAGCTTCGAGATCCTGGCCGACTGGAAGACGCGCAAGGGTGTTCGGGCCACGGTTGTGACCACCGAGTGGATCTACAACGAGGGTGGCTATTCCGGATCCAACGATTCGAAGATCCGCTCCTTCGTCGCCGACGCCTACGGGACCTGGGGAACGACCCACATCCTGATCGGCGGCGACAGCGGGTACGTCCCCTACAACGCGGCCAGCACCACGATCGGGCCGTACATGATCCCCAACGACCCCTACTCCTCCGCCTTCGACGGCGACTGGACCGCGGAGGTGAACGTCGGGCGCGCCTCGGTCTTCGGCGAGACGGGCATCGCGACCTTCATCGACAAGGTCTTGACCTACGAGCAGGATCCCCCGCTCAGCTCCTACGGCCACAAGGTGCTCATGCTGGGCTTCGACCTGGACAACTGGACCCATGGGGAATCGTGCAAGGACCAGATCTACAGCACCTACTTCCCGTCGGGCTGGTCGATCACGCGCGTCTACGACAGCCACGGCGGCAGCCATCTGACCAATGCCATCGCCGCAATCAACGCGGGGCACAACCTGATCAACCACATCGACCACTGCTACTACGAGTCGATGGGGATGGGTTCATACCATCACGGTTGGAACATCTACACAGGCCACGCCTCGAACTTCACCAACGCCGACCGCCAGAGCATCCTCTACACCCTGGGTTGCTGGCCGAACGCCTACGACTACAACCAGTGTATCGGTGAAGCTTGGGTGCGAAACGCAGGCGGCGGCGCGATCGTCTTTGCCGGAAACACGCGGTACGGGTGGTTCTACTCGGGGAGCACGTCGGCCTACTCGTTCCGCTACGACCGTTACTTCTGGCGCTCGCTCGTCGACCAGGAACACTACGTCGTGGGCGAGGCGTTCTCGGACCACAAGAACGACTACTATCCCAGCGACAACCACTACAAGTACATCTGGACCGAGCTGAACCTGCTCGGCGATCCGCAGCTCTGCGTCTGGATGGATGACCCCCACGTGATGGTGGCGAGTTATCCGGACGTCATCGAAACCGGCTGCGAAGAGTTCACCGTGCACGTGGAGGACGCCGGCGGCGCGCCGCAGTCGGGCGCCCTGGTCTGCATCTGGATGGGGGAGGAGGTCTACGCACGGCAGACGACGGACGCGAGCGGCAACGCGACGTTCGGGCCTGAACCGGCGACCGAAGGCGAGATGCTGGTCACGGTCACGAAGCGCGACTTCGTGCCGCACCTGGGATCGGTCACCGTGGAGGAGGCCTTCTCCGGGATGGAGGATGCCGATCCGCGGGTCGCGTTCAATCTGAGCGCGGTGCGCAGTCCGCAGACCGGTCCGATTCACATCGAGTTCTCGCTGGGGCACGCCGCAGGGGTGAACCTGAGCGTCATCGACCTCACGGGCCGCGTGCTGCGGCACGTGATCGAGAATCGCGAGATGACGTCCGGAACGCACCACGCGGTCTGGGACGGGCGCGACGCCGCCGGGAGACCGGTGGCGGCCGGCGTCTACTTGTACAGGCTGAACGCCGGACCCTACGAGCAGGTGCGGCGGCTGCTCCTGATGCGCTAGCAGCCAGGATGGCTTCTGCCGCGGGCTGCCAGGCGGGCATCAGGGCGGGGAAGCATGCCCGCTGACAAAGAGCACAGAAAGGCGGGGCGAGCGCCGAGCTCGCCCCCCGCGGTAACCGAATTGCCGCTTTGGAAGAAGGTTCTCTTCTCCGCGGTCTTGACCGGGCTGCTTCTCCTGGTGCTCGAGGTGATCCTCGCCGCGGCGGGCGTCCGGCCAGTCCTCTACGACGAGGATCCGTATCTCGGCTGTTCCTCCCGGGTACCGCTCTTCGTCGAGGAGGCGGGGGGGGGCGCGCCTGCGTGGATGGTCACCGCGCGCAACAAGCGCCGCTGGTTCAACGAGCAGCGTTTCCCCAAGGCGAAGGAGCGGGGCGCGACGCGCATCTTCTGCGTCGGCGGCTCGACGACCTACGGCCGCCCGTACAATGACGCCACGTCGTTCTGCGGTTGGCTGCGCGAACTGCTCCCGGTGGTGGCGCCGGGCCACCGGTGGGACGTGATCAACGCCGGCGGCATCAGTTACGCGAGCTATCGCGTGGCCATGCTCACGGAGGAGCTGATCCGCTACCAGCCGGACGTGCTGATCATCTACTCGGGCCACAACGAGTTTCTCGAACGGCGCACGTACGCCCGGTTGATCGACATGCCAGCCGTGCTGCGCAATCTCGTCGGTCTCCTCAGCCGCACGCGACTCTATACGCTGGGGAAGCGTTTCCTGCGCGGGGCTCCGCGGGCGGGCCCGGATGGGGGGACCCGGGGGCGCGAGCAGCTGTCGGCGGAAGTCGAGACGCTGCTCGACGATGCCGTGGGGCCTGAGGCCTACGAGCGCGACGACGAGCTGCAGCGTCACGTGGTCACGCACTATGAACACAATCTGAGGCGCGTGATCGCGATCGCCCGCTCGGTAGGCGCGGCGCCGCTGCTCGTCACGCCGGCGTGCAACCTGCGCGACTGCGCGCCGTTCAAGAGCGAGGCCACCGAGGGGCTGAGCGCGAGCGACGCGGAGGACTGCGCGCAGCTTGCGGAGCGGGCCACACGGGCGCGCGAGGAAGGTCGACTGGCGGAGGCCCGCGAGGCGCTGGATGCCGCCACCTCGCGCGACCCACGGAACGCAGACCTCCAGTACCTGTGGGGCCGCACGCTGGACGAGCTCGGGGAATTCCGCGAGGCCGAGGAGGCGTACCGGCGGGCACGCGACGAGGACATCTGTCCGCTGCGCGCGCTGTCCTCGCTGCAGGCAGGAGTTGCCGCAGTGGCCCGCGACGAGGATGTTCCTCTGATTGACTTCGCCGCCCTGCTTGCCGCTCGCTCGCCTAACGGCATTCCGGGCGAGAACCTCTTCCTTGATCACGTCCATCCCACGATCGAGGGGCACCGGATGTTGGCGCTCGCGATCTTGGAAAGCATGGCCGCGCTTGGGTGGGTTCCACCTCCGCGAGCATGGGATCGGGCGGCGCTCGATGCGCGCGCCGAAGAGGTGATCGGAAGCCTCGATCCGGAGGCCCACGGCATCGCGATGCGCAACCTGGCCAAGGTGCTCGGCTGGGCGGGGAAGGCCGAGGAGGCCGAGCGCGCGGCGAGGCGCGCCGTCAGCATGATACCGAACGACGCGATCTCTCACTACCAGCTCGGGGTCCACGCGCAGCGGGGGGGAGACCTGAATGCCGCGGCGGCGCACTACCGGCGCGCCCTGGCCACCAGCACGCACTACCCTCAGGCACATAACAACCTGGGGAACGTCCTCGTCCAGCAAGGGGAGTACGAGAGAGCGCGCGAGCACTACGAGCGCGCCATCGCCGGCGATCCGGACTTCGCGAAGGCGCACAACAACCTCGGTCTGCTCCTCGAAACGCTGGGCGACTTCGAGGGTGCCCGGGCCCACCTCGGCCGCGCCGTGCAGATCGATTCCGACTACGCCGAGGCCCACGCCAATCTGGGGAATCTGCTGATCCGCACCGGAGACCTCTCATCGGCCGCCGACCACTACCGGCGAGCGTTGCGCATTCGCCCCGACTATGCCAAGGCGCACGCGAACCTGGGGGTGGTGCTGGCGCAGCAGGGACGGATCGAAGAAGCCGTGGGTCACTACCGCCGTGCCATTCAGCTGGCGCCCGAATCGGCGCGCGCCCGGCACAACCTCGCCCTCGCGCTCTCTCACCTGGGCAAGCACGAGGAGGCCATCGAGCAGCTCGAGGAGTCGCTGCGCATCGACCCGGGGAATGCGGCGGCCAGGGAAGACCTGACACGCCTGCGCGCCTATCTCGAGACGTCCCGGTAGCGCCCGCCGTTGACCCTCCGGGCCTCTAGGCCTGGAACTCGTGGATACGCAGCTTGGCGAGGTCGATCTCACCGATGCCCAGTTCATGCGCGATGCGGATGTGGCCGATCGATTCCGGCGGTCTCTCGAAGAAGCGCATGGCGAAGGCATCCACCGCCACGGGATCCACACCGGCGATGACCTGGTTACCCTTCAGCACCTCGCCGGGGCCCACGGGTCCGTTGGTGAGCAGGATGTGATTGGCATCCATGATGATCAGATCGTGACGGACCGCACCCGCCAGCTCGGCGATGCATTGCTGTAGATCGGTTTGGTGGAAACGGATTCGGTCCCAGTTGATTCCCATGAGGTTTTTCATGGCCAGCGTGACCTCGGCGCCGGCGTGGTGCTTGACGATCGGCATGTTGATGAAGACATCCGCCTCCAGCAGATCGACGGCGATTCCTTCGGTGCGTAGGATCTTCCCGCGCGGAACGACGACGTCGCGGAACTCGTCGTGGTTGGACAGAGCCTTGAGCGTGCCGCCGGCTTCGTCGACCGCCGCGGCGGTGCCGTTGACGACCATGCCGCGTCGACCGTCGTGGCTGATCACGCGAACTTCGCCGGCGCCGGCCTGCAGGCAACCGCGCACGACCGCCGCGACCATGGCGGGGTGGGTGTGGATGGCTTCCTCCGGGGGACGGTTCCCCACGGGATTGGGTTTGACCACCACGACGTCGCCCGCCTGGACGAAGCGCGAGAAGCCCCCGAGCGCCTCAACAGCCGCCAGGCAGTTGCGCTCGGGCGAGGTTCCCTTCGCGACGACGATGTCGTGCGCGGAGCCGCTGCAGCCGAGGCCGAGGTGCGCGAGCGCCGCACCCGTGCCGAGCGTCGCAGTTGCCTTGAGAAACGTCCTTCTCGAGAGCCCGTCGCGTTCCCGCATTGTCTCCTCCCGTCGTGAAACCTCGTCTACTCCGCCTCGAGTTCGGCGAGCGCAGCCCGCGCCTGCTCGGCCTGCACGCCGCCGGGCGTCAGCTCGATGAGCCGGCGATAGGCTGCGGCCGCCATGTCCGGCTGCTCGAGCTGCCTGTAGATTCCCGCGACCATGAAGTACGAATTGCTGAACGAGTTGTCCAGCTCGATGGCGGTTTCGTATTCCCGCGCGGCGTCCTCAAGCCGTCCCGCGCGCAGGTAACCCTCGCCGAGGCTGTCGTGCGCGTTGGCGTCGTCGGGCGCGAGCTTCGCGTAGCGCTCGAAATAGACGATTGCCTTGTCCGGCTCGCCCTGATTCAGATAAGTGTAGCCGATGATGTTGAGAGCGCCGGTGTCATCCGGTCGGTCCTCTAGATAGCGCTCGAACGCGGCGGTGGCGTCCGCGTTGCGGCCGCCCGACGCGTAAGCGTATCCGAGATTGAGTTGCGTCTCGGGACTCTCGGGGTCCAACTCGGCCGCATGTTCGAGCGTTTGAATCGCCTTGTGCGGGATCTGCGTCTGCAGGTACAGGCGGCCGAGAGCGCGCACCGCATCCGCATCTTCGGGACTCCGCCGCACGCGAGCCTCGGCATCGGCCACCCTCGTGAGGTAATCCATGGTTCGCTGCGCGCCGGGGATCTCGCGGGCCGCCGGGTTGCGGCCTTCGAACTCCCGCAGGCGACGGATGCCGTCCGTGAAGTCGCCCTCCTGGATGGTCTCGGCGAGCAGCTTGTTGTAGGCGGCCCCCGTGCGCGCCGCTTCGCTGCCGTCGCCGGCGAGGACCTCGTCGGCGGCCTGAATGATGGTCGGGAAGTCACGCTGCTGCCGCGCCTGCATCATGCGTGCGAACGCATCGTACGTCGCCCAGTCCAGCTTGCGCTGCGGCTCGATCAGCTCGCGCTTGGCGAGGGCCGACCCGAACTCGTTCGCGAAGGGGTAGTTCTCGATGAGATCGGCGTAGCGCTCGGCAGCCTGCTGCAGCTCGCCGGCGGTTTCGTAGCAGTCCGCCAGGCGGTAGAGCGTGGTCCCGGCGGCCTCGGCCGGGAGGGCGCCCGCGAGCACCTTCTCGTACGTGCCGATCACCCGCTCGCGATCGCCGATCTCGTAGAAGCAGTCCGCCGCGGACAGCGAGACCTCGTTGATCCACGCGGCAGAGGTCTGTTCACCCTCCCCGCCGAACCCTGGAGATGCGGCCGGCTGGCCGGCCAGCTCAATGGCCTCCAGGTACGCTTCACCCGCCGGCTCCCAGGCCTCCTGCGCCTGTAGGCATTCGCCCTTCCGGCGCGCGGCCTCCGGCGCCCACGCGGTCTCCCGGTAGTCACTGAGAACGCGCTCGAAGGCAGCCAGAGCTCGCTCGGGATCCTTGAGGACCAGCTGGTAGACATTGCCGGCCGCCATGGCGGCGACCGGAGAGAGCCGATGGTCGGGGTGATCCGCGAGGAACGTCTCGTACTCCCGGATGGCCAACTCGTGATCCCCGTTCATGATCGCGGTCGTCGCACCGGCGAACACGTCCTGGGCCTGCGCCGGTGCGCCGGCAGCGGCGAGCCAGGCGGCGAGAACCACGGGCACCCACAGGACAGCGGTCAAGCGCATGGGCATGGCATTCCTCCTGCTTGGGTGAGCAACACGCTGCAAGCCTATGGAGTTACACTACGGCCGTCAAGGCCGGCCGGTTCCGGCGTGACAGCCTTGATTGCCGCCCAACGCTGCTGCATTCTGCGTACACTGCGTGCCGTCGGCCGAAGCGCTGCATACCGCCGGGGAGATGCATGAGCCCAACCGCACCGGATGCCTTGCCGGACCCCGGCGATCGTCTCTGCGTCCGGCTGCCGCTCTCGGTCCTCTTCGTCCTGCAACTCGCCGGCGGCCTCCTGGCCGGTCCGATCCTCTGGGGCATGCATCACCTGGCCTACGCGCCCGCGCTGCTGCGTTTCGCTCTGCCGCTTGCCGGGCTGCTCCTCATCTGGACGCCGGCGGGAGGCGTGCTGGGGCGAAGGGTCGCGCAAGCCGTCGCTGGGCTCTTGCGCCGTCCGATCCTGGCCTACGGCGCGGCACCCCTGGTGGGGGGGCTCATCTTCTGGCTCGCGCGGTGCAGGACGCACTTTCTCGGCGACGGCTGGCTGCTGGGCGAACTCGTGGCCCGGCGCCATCCCTTCCACGGTTACGAGCTTCTCGACTATCACCTTCACGTGCGGCTCTTCCAATGGCTCGGGTTGGAAGGCGAGGCCGGTGCCTTCCAGCTCTACGCCCTCGTGAGCGTGGCTGCCGGTATGCTCTACCTCGCCGCAGCCGCCTGGGGGGCGCGAAACCTCTCGAATGACGATGGCGAGCGCGTGCTTCTCTACGGCCTCCTGGTGTGCGCGGCGCCGGTCCAGATGTTCATGGGGTATGTCGAGGGCTATGCCCTTCTGCTCGTGTGCACGCTGCTCTTCCTGTTGAGTCTCGCGATGTACTACCGGCGCGGACTCTCGATGCGTGTGGCCGGCGCGTTCTTCGGGCTGGGGCTCATCTTCCATCTCGATGCGCTGTTCCTCGCGCCCCTCCTGCTTGCCGCGGTGCTGTGGCCCCCGGCGCGCGATCCGGCGCCCTGGCCGAGGCGCCTGTTGAGCGCCGCCCTCCCCGTGATCGGGCTGACCGCGCTCGGCCTCGTCATCCTCCTCGCCGCGGGGTACAACCGCCAGTGGTTCAACTACGAGTTCGGTGGCAAGGGCGGGCCGGCCTCAGTGCTGGTAGGTCTCCGCGGCGTCCAGGGCCTGCTCTCCTGGGTGCACTGGAAGGATGTCGTGAATCTCGCGCTTCTCCTCGCACCCGTCCCGCTCGCGCTCCTGATCGCCGCTCGGTTCTGCGGTGAGACGAAGGTGGCGACCAAGGGCAAGAAG
>JAUVTV010000019.1 GCA_030601305.1 Candidatus Eiseniibacteriota bacterium
GCGTGGCGCTGCGCGACGAGTGTCTCAGCCAGCAGTCGGATCCGGCCCGCGTGAGGGAGGTCGTGGGGCGCATGAACGCGGCGCAGGCGACGCTCGACTCCCTGGTCACCGAGACGATGCTGTGCGAGGGCGAGGTCTTGACGCCCGAGCAGCGCAGCCGCTACTTCCTCGCCATGCCGTGGCATCGCTGGGGTGAGCGGGGTCACGGCGCCGGTCAGGGCCGCGGCCGGCACGGTGGCCCGGAGCAGGGTCCCCATGGCCCCGGCCGCGGTCGCGGACATGGGAGGTAGCTGCCGCCAGTAGCTGCCGCCAGGCTTTTGCGTCCTGCCGGCGCGTGCTATCGTGCTCGCATGCGTGTCATCGTGACCGGCATTCGAGATGGCCTGCTCGTCGGGTCGCTGCTGGGAATCGTCCACACCGCGATTCTGGCGAGCGCGGGCCTCTATGCCACAAGCCCGTTTCTCGAGATCGTCGCCTCCGGTGCGCGGTACGCCGGCCTTCTGGGCTTGACCGGTGGGATCCTCGGCCTCCTCATCGGTATCGTCAGCATGGTGTTTGCGCGCGCCACCGCTTGGCGCCCCTCGCCCGCGGCCACCCTGCTCATCGTGGGCTACGCTTCGCTCTGGCTCCTCTTTGCACTCGAGGGGCCGTTCGGTCGCGCCCTGGCGGTGCTCGCCGCCGGCGTTGCGGCACTCCTGCTGCTGGGCCTGTGGGGTCGGCTGTCCTTCCGTCGGCAAGTGCCCGCCGGATCGAAGCGTCCGCGGGCGCTGTCGGCACTCCTCGTCGTGGATGTGGTCCTGCTGCTCGCATCGCTGGTGTTGCGCCCGTCGCCGCCCGAGGCGGCCGCGCTGGCGCTCGACGGAACGCGGCTGGAGGCACTGCGCGCCCGCGCCCAAAGAAGCTTCACCGGACAGCGCTGGAACCTGCTCCTTCTCACCGTCGATACACTGCGTGCCGATCACCTCGGGTGCTACGGCTACGAACGTGAGGCGACGCCGGCCATCGATGCGCTCGCCGATCGGGGCATCCGCTTCGACCAGGCGATCTGCCAACGTCCCAAGACGAGTCCCAGCTTCGCCACGATCCACACCGGAACCTATCCGGCCTATCACGGCATCCACAAAGCGATGATGGTGTTGCGCGACTACAATCTGACCCTCGCCGAGATCTTGAGCGAATCGGGGTGGAGCAGCGCTGCCGTCATCACAAACGGGAACCTCTATCCCGACTTCGGATTCGATCAAGGCTTCGAGACCTACCTCTACGGTCATCACGATGCGCGCATCGGCAGCGATCTCGCGCTGGACTGGCTTGCCGAAAACGCCCGCGCGCGCGAGCCCTGGTTCCTCTGGGTGCACCACAGCGATCCACACACCCCGTACGATCCGCCGGAACCGTACAACTGGATGTTCCGCGGCACACCCGAGGTGAACGGCAACGCGAATCTCTCGCGAATCGCGCTCTACGACGGTGAGATCCGCTACACGGACGATCAACTCCGGCGGGTTCTCGAATGGGTGGCGCGCAGCGGCCTGGGGGGGCGCACGTTGATCGTCTTCGCGTCCGATCACGGCGAGAGCCTTGGGGAGCACGACTACTACTACGAGCACGGACAGCACGCCTACGAGCCCTCGGCTCGCATTCCACTGATCTTCGCGGCGCCGACCGTCATCCCGGCCGGGCGTGTGGCCCGCGCGATGGTGGGCGCGGTTGATATCCTACCCACCGTTCTCGATGCGCTCGGTGTGAAGGTTCCGGAAGTCGTCCAAGGCCACAGTTTCCTGCCGGCGGTGCTGGGGACGGTGGACATGGGACCGCGCGACTTCGTCTTCCTTGAGGCGGGCTACGGCGTGCATCTCCCCTCGGGCCGCACGCGGGCGTTGCGCCGCAGCGGCACGAAGTACGTCCAGCGGGTGACCTCGTGGGCGCGCTACCCGCGGGACCCGGTGGCCGTCTTCTGGACCATGGACGCGTTGCGCGAAGGCGCGCTGGCACCCGACGAGTTCTACGACCTCACGAGCGATCCGGGCGAGACGGTGAACCTGCTCACGGCACGGCCGGGAGAGGTGCGCCGCGACCGCGAGTTGGTCGCGGGTTTCGTGACACAGCTCGCCTCGGGCGCGCCGGAGGATTCGGGGACGGCGGAATTCGGGCTCGATCCGGAGACGCTCGAATCGTTGCGCAGTCTGGGGTACATTCGCTAGCTGTCCGTGGCAGGAGTCATCCGGGCAGCCAGCACTTCTGTCACGGGCTGCCAGCCTCGGAGGGCGGCGTGATACAGCCGAAGAGACAGCGGCTCGAAACTCCGCGTGCGGCCGTCCTGATCGCGGCCTGGCTCGGCTTCCTCGTGTCTCTGATTGGCGGCTGCGGTCCGAGCCGGCCCCCGCCGGGCGAGCTCTTGGCACCGTCGCTTGCGGCGTGCACACTTCTCCAAGGCGAGGTCGACGACACTCGAGTCCTCCGCATCGCCCTGGGCACGGTCGCCGACCCGCGCCACGCACCCGCTCCGCACAACGCCGCCGAGCGCCTCGTCTTTCGCCAGTTGTACGAAACGCTGGTCTACGTCGATTGCCGTGGCGAAGTGATGCCGGGACTCGCCGGAGAGTGGCAGGCCCATGACGGCGGACGCCGCTGGACCTTCACGCTGCGCCCAGGGGCCTGCTTCTGGGACGGAACGCCGGTCGAGGCGAGAGACGTCCGGCACGCGTGGCTCGCCTCGCGCAGGCGGGCGGCGACCGAGGGACGCTTCATGCCGTGGGTGCTGATCGAGGGCGTTACCGAAACTGACCGGGGCGAACGAACCTTCGATGTTCTCGTGTCAGCGCCGCAGGACGGACCCCAGCTCTTTGCGCATCCCGCCCTTGCCGTCGCGCGCGCGATAGCGGGAGCGGACTGGCCCGAGGGCACCGGGGCCTACCGCGTGTCGGGATGGGGCGCCGGCGAGCTGCGCTGCGTGCCCAACCCGTATCGGCACGCGCGCTGTCACCTCCGCTTCAGCTTCCACCCCGGAAGCGACGGTCGGGATCTGCTGGGCACCGAAACCGACGTCGCGATCATCCGGGAACGCGAGGCTCTCGACTACGCGCACCGCCTGTCGCAATTCGCAACCCATGCGCTGCCCTGGGATCGCATCTACGTCCTTGCGCGCGCCGGCGAATCGGACGGGGTGGACGATCGGCTCATCACCCCCGCGTTGCGCGCGGATCTCGCCCGCGATGTCGCTGTCTCCGATGCCGTTGCTGCCCGGACGCTCTCCTTCGATGATCTGAATGAAGATGGGGGCGCCGAGGCGTTCTCGCCCGATGCATGCAAGGAAGTCCGGAGGATCGCCACGCGGCGGGGACCGGTTCGTCTGGCTCCGGCCGCCGAGGAGAGGGAGCCCCTTCCCGCGGGCGTCGTCTACACGGAAGGGGATGAGGACGCCGCACGCCTTGCCGGACGCCTCGTCGCTCTGGCGGAGCAGGGAGAACCGTCGCAGGCGCTGGCCGCCCGCGGTCTTCTTCCGGATCGGTTGCGCGCCGGTCTTCAGAACGGCGAGACGGGAGCGTATCTCGCCGCCGTGCAACGTGTGCTCCCCGATCTCTGCCTCACCGATCTCGTGCAGTTCGATCCCGGTATGGACTTCATTCCGTTGATTGCCTCGCGGGCGCACCTTGTCAGTCGCCGCGGCCTGGCCGGGGTGCACGTCGATTGGGATGGGTGTCTGCGTTTCGGCCGCGCGGGGTGGATGAAGGAGAACGCGCTGCCGTGAACCTTCGTTCGCGCATACTGGTCACCGCGACGCTGGTCGTGCTGCTGCCGCTTCTCGTTCTCGGCATCCTGGTGCGCGGGCAGATGGCGGCGCGCCTCATGGCGCAGCACGTCGCGCGCGTGGAGACCCTGGCCGGGATCGTGGAAGCGGAGTTGTCCGCGGAAAGCCAAGCCCTGGGCAAGCGTTTGGACGCCCTCGCGGCGGAGATGGCCCGCGACAACCGGTTGCGCCTCGCGGCGGTCGACGGGCAGCTCGGTGAACGACCCTACCTCCTCGACTATGCCGGTCGCGCCATGCGGCTCGCCGGTCTCGCCATGCTTCAGATCCAGGACGAACAGGGACGCGTTCTCAGCTCCGGCCACTTCCGCAACGCCTACGACCGAATCGATCCGTTGCCGCTCTTTCTCGCGATGGCGCCCCGTGGGGTGGCGCTCGTCCAGACCCGCACGCCCGAGAGCCGGTTCCTGGCCGTGGCCCGCGTCGATTCCCTCATGCTCGGGGGGAAGCGCCTGACCCTGGTCGCAGGCGCTTCGATCGAGGAGCGTATTCTCGGATCGCACGTTCGCGGCGGCGAGCTGGCCGTATCGCTGGTTTACCCCGGCGGCTTGCGCTCCTCCCACGAGGCGATGGCGGACGTGCTGCGCGCGCGAACTACAACGCGTGAGGGACGGATGGAGGTGGGCCTGCCGCGAGACGACTACACGCTGCACGCGATCACCCTGCCTTTCGTTCTCGACGAGGAGCGGGACGGAGCGCACCTGACAGACGCATTCCTCATCATCAGCTACCCGCTGGAGCCGCTGCGCCGCGTGCAGCGCAGCCTGGATGCGTGGCTCGCCGTGGTGTGGCTCGCGAGCGCCGCCGCAGCGCTCTTCCTGGCCCTGTGGCTGTCGGCGCGCATCAGCCGACCGATCGCAGAGCTCGCCGACAAGACCGCCCAGATCGACCTCGATCACTTGCACGTCGCCTTCGAGAGCCGGCGAACAGATGAGGTCGGCATGCTGGCGCGCTTCCTCGGACACATGACCGCTCGGCTGCGGACGAGCGCGCGCAAGCTGCGCGAGGCCGAGCGGCGCGCCACGCTGGGCGAGATCGCCCGCCAGGTCAACCATGACATCAAGAACGGCCTCACACCCATCCGCAACGTCTTCCGCCACCTCGCGCAAGTGGTCCGGGAGGAGCCGGAGCGCGCAGGCGAGGTCTATCGCGAGCGGCAGGAGGTCTTGGACGCGAGCATCGAGTACCTGGAGCAGCTCGCCGCACACTACGCGCGAATCTCCACGCACCCGACCCGTCGCCCGTGCGATCTGGGGGAGATCGTCCGGCAGGTGGCTGCGGGCGTGGGCGAGTGCGGGGGCGCGCGTGTCACCTGCGAGCTCGCCCCCAACCTGGCGCCGGTGTCCGCGGACCCGGTGGCGCTCCGCCGCATTGTCGAGAATCTGGTCCAAAACGCCTGCGAGAGCCTTGAGCGACCCGGCGGCCGGGTCGCCTTGCGTACGGCGAATCTCACCGGCGACATGGGGGAGGCCGGTGTGCAGCTGGAGGTGAGCGATACCGGCCGCGGGATACCGCCGGACGATCTCGCGAAGATCTTCGATGACTTCTACACTACCAAAGAGGACGGCACGGGGCTGGGCTTGAGCAACGTCCGCCGTCTGGTCTCGGACTTCGGAGGATCCGTGCGTGCGCGGAGCGATTCCGGAAAGGGCAGCACGTTCAGCGTCTGGCTGCCAGCCGCTGTTGCCAAGGAAGATGCATGATGAATACCGTCCTGATCGTCGACGACATACCCGCGGTCTGCGAGCAATACGCCTACGACCTGAAACGCCTCGGGGACTATCACACCTTCACCGCAACGAGCGGCGAGAAGGCGCTGGCGCTCCTCGTACATCAGCCGATCGACTGCATCGTCCTGGATCTCGAGATGCCCGGCATGGATGGGTTTGCCGTGCTGACCGAGCTGGGCAAGCGCGAGTTGCGCATTCCGGTCATCGTCTACACGGGAACCGGAAGCTACGAGCGCTGTGTTCGCGCGGTGAAGCTGGGCGCCTACAGCTTCATCGACAAGGCTGAACCGATGGAGCGCGTCGTGCGCGAGATCGAGAATGCCGTGAAGCAACATCGCCTAGCCTCTGAGGTGACCGATCTCAAGGAGAAGCTGGGTGTCGAGAGCCCGCTCATCGGAGACAGTCCGGCGATGCTCGCCCTCAAGAAGTCGATCGCGCGGATCGCGAGGATCCCCAGCACGGTGCTGATCGTGGGCGAGAGCGGCAGTGGCAAGGAACTCGTCGCGCGCGGCATCCACAAACTGAGCGATCGGCCCGCTGAGCCGTTCGTTGCGATCAACTGCGCGGCGTTGCCCGAGGGTCTCATCGAGAGCGAGCTGTTCGGCCATGAGAAGGGCGCGTTCACCGGGGCCACGAACCTGCGGCGCGGCGCATTCGAGAACGCTCACCGCGGGACCCTCTTCCTGGACGAGGTCGGCGAGCTGCACGCGAGCGTGCAGGGGAAGCTCCTGCGCGTTCTGGAGGGTATGGAGATCCTGCGCCTGGGTGGCGGTGCGCCGATCAAGGTGGACGTGCGCGTGCTCGCGGCCACCAATCGCAATCTCGAGGAGGAGATCGCAGCGAAGCGCTTCCGGCAGGACCTCTACTTCCGCCTGAACGTCCACATCCTTGCGGTGCCGGCCCTGCGCGAGCGGCTGGGTGACGTGCCCGCGCTTCTCGAGCACTTCCTTGGGGCCACGTGCAAGCGCTTCGGAATGCGGCGCAAGAAGCTTGCCGCCGATGCGGTTCAGACGCTCAGCTGCTACGCGTGGCAGCGCAACAACGTGCGCGAGCTGCGCAATATCGTGGAACGGATGGTGATCGCCTGCGACGGTGACGAGATTCAACTGACGCACGTGCCGGCCGAGATCCGTCAGGGTGGAAACGTGCCCCGAGGCGCGGCGTCCGCTTTGGATGCGGCGCCGCTGTCGCTGCGAGACCGGAAGGCGCAGGCCGAACGCGAGATCGTCGTGGCCGCATTGGAGCGCAACGGTTGGCAGATCACGAAGACGGCGTCCGAGTTGGGGCTCGCGGATCACTCCAGTCTGCTCAAGATCATGCGCCGGCACGGATTGAAGCGACAGGGCTAGCCGGGACTATTCATGAGCGGCCGTCGTGAGGAGGCGGAGAGGCCCGGATGACTTCCGCCACGGACTGCTAGTCTGCACCGCGTGACGCCACACGCGTTGGGATGCGCCGTGAGGTCCAGTACCGCTTCCGCCAGTACTCCGCATCGAGCCGTGACACGGTCACACCCTGACGGGTCGATGCATGGGCGAAATCGCCCGCGCCCAGGTAGATCCCAACGTGCCGCTTGTCGCCCTCCGGACGGAAGAAGACCAAGTCGCCGGAGCGCAAGGCGTCCGCTGAAATCTCCGTCCCCATCCTGACGAGCTCGTGGGTGGTACGCGGAAGTTGTACGCGGAAGACGTTCACGTACACGGTCATGACGAAGGCGGAGCAGTCGATCGCTTGCTCAGTGGTGCCGCCCATGCGGTGGGGAGTTCCCATCCAGTGGGAGACCTCCTCGCGGAGGCGGAACTCGACCGTATCGTCGGCCGTGCGGCGGTCGGGGGTAAACGTCGGCTGGGTGTGACCTGAGCAACCGGTCGAAAGAGACACGACTGCAGCGAGCAACACAGAGGCGATGTAGTTGAACTTCATCGGCGACGCCATCCTACGATCGGACATCGTCTCGGGGGGCATCCCAGGCACCGGCGCAGTCTAGCACGTGTCTTGGACCTGAGCCAGAATCGCAATCCGTGATCGGCCGGACACGGGCGGCGTGTCTCAGCAAACACATCCCCCCGCCCGCAGACTGCCGCCTCGGATCCGCCAACGGTCTCCATTCCAAGAGGTTCCGCGTTGTCGCCTCTCTTGCCTCAGCGTTGGCGCACCCCATGCCCCTCCGTACGACGAAGGGCAAAGGAGCGGACGTCCGCGGGGCTCGTCCGAGCCGGAATCAACCCTCAATCATGGGAGGTGTGTCATGAGGAGCGGGTTTTGTGGATCCCGGAGCAAGGGAATCGGTCGTTGGGGAATGGAAACCTTTGTTGCGCTGGCTCTCGTGGGCGGCCTCGCCCTCGGACTGGGTCTCGCCGGATGCGGTGGTGACGACGCGCGTCGCGACACCGCGCAACCCTCACGCACCGCCGTCGCCGACGCGGGTGCGGCGCGGCCGGAGACGCCGCGTCCCAACGTTGCCGTGCAACCCGAGGCGAGGCGTGCCGTGGAGACACCGGCGAGCGAAGCACCGCCGGAGGCACCGGAGGTGACAACGGCTGAATCGGAAGTCGCCACGCCGGAGCCTGAACCGCCCCGTCCGGTGACCTACCAGGAAGCCGAGGAGATGTATCGCGCAGGACAATACGCCGACGCGGCGGATGCCTTCACCGTCTACACACAGCAGAACCCGGAGAACCCCTGGGGCTACTACATGCTGGGGCTCTCGCAGTGGAAGGCGGGCCGGAACCAAGATGCGTATGCTGCGCTGAAGACCGCCCAGGAGAAGGATCCGCAGCACGCGAAGACGTCCATCAACCTGGCCCGCGTCCTGCTCGAACTGAACCGTCCCGAGGAAGCGATGGAGGAGGCCCGCAAGGGCATCGACCTCGATCCGATGGGGGGTGCCGCGCACAGGGTCTTGGCCCGGGCCTGTCACGCTGCGGGCGAGACGGAGCAGGCGATCACCACCTACCAGCGCGCGGTGCGCATCGACCACGAGGATGCCTGGGCGATGAACAACCTCGGTCTCGTCCTGATCGAGGAGGAGCGCTTCGCCGAAGCGTTGCCGCCGCTGGCCCGCGCGGTGCAACTGCGCGGCGACGTTGCAGCCTTCCACAACAACCTGGGCATCGCCCTGGAACGTACCGAGCGATCCGTCGCCGCGGCGGAAGCCTACCGCGCCGCGCTCGCGATCGACAGCACGTACGCGAAGGCCGCGACCAGCCTCGCCCGCGTCGAGCCTCTCGCGGTGGGCCCCGCAGACGGCACGGAACTGAACGATCTGGCCCAGCAGTTCGCGGACCGGATCTCACGTCCCGAGTTGTCGGAGGTGGCGCCCTAGACCGTGGCAGAAGTCATCCGGGTTGTTAGCGGGAGCGCAGGAAGTCCTGAAGCTGCTCGATCGCCCCCCTTCGCCCCGCCCGCCGATACGTGCGCATGGCCTGCTGCAGTGAGCGGCAGGCCTTGTGCACGCGCAGCGCCAGAGGGTAGTGGCGCGTGTAGTCGTGGTAGCGGAAGAAGAGCGCGTTGTTCATCGTGCGCATCAACTCTTCGCGTTCCCAGTTGGTCGACACCTTCCCGCTCAGCAAGCGGGCGTCACGTCGGATGTGGGAGAACATCGTCCGCCGCTGGGCCGCCGTGGGACTCCGCTTGTAGAACGCGGTGAGCTGCGCGTGTACGCGGTTCACGAATCGCGCAAATCCCCCCCAGGCCCTCTCCTGTGCGCGGGTCTCGGCGATCAGATCCGGATCACCGTACCGCTCGGCGAAGAGCACGGCTCCGAGCACACCGACCACGCGTCCCGTGGCCTCCTCCAGCGCGTAGGGCATCCGGATGCCTTCGAGCCGCAGGGTCGAATGCCACGCCTCGTGGAGGATGACGTAGCCCTGCCGCGCGCGTGACGCCGCGAGAAGGCTGGGTGTGATCGGGCAGCGCCGTCCCCCGTGCGCTTCCGCGCTGTAGAGGTAGGTGTGCCGCCCGCGCCCGCGGTGGTATCGCTCCCAGCGCCGGGCGCGACCGAGATCCCAGGAGAAGCGGAAGATCTCGGTGCCGGAGAGGGCGCTCGCCAGGCGATCGGCGCGGACGACATAGAGCCAGTTGGCCGTGCGATAGCGCGACACGAAGCGCTGGAACGAGCCGTCGAACTCGAGGAAGAGGGTTTCTTCACCGAACGCCCGCAGGCGCTTCACGAAATCGAGCTGCTGGCGATGGGTCGGCATGTCGACTCCTCGGGAGCAGAATGGAAAGACTCGCTGAGGTCGCAGCACCCCTCTCGGCCGGTGGGGGTCCCGTCTATCCGGCCCCGCCTCCGCCTCCTCCCGCGCCACCGCCTCCTCCGGAGGATGCACCGCCCCCGGTACCCGAGGCCGAGCTCACCGCGGAGTTCGCGCTGGAGACCATCGTGGAGAAGCCGGACGCGAACGCATCCGGGGAGAACCCCTGACCTCCGAGCGCCCCGACGTACCACGGAACGTGCGTCGCCGCGGCGCCGGTGGGCACCTGGACGGCGAGCTCGCGGATCACCTTGACGCCCAGTCCCAGGACGACGGCCGACACCAGGTAGCGATCAAAGCGCGTGAGGAGATCCGCCTGTCCGCTCGCGCGGAAGTGATATCCGCGCAGGTAGCGTCCCAGCGCCTTCCACTGGCGCGCCTCGATCTCCGCGGGGGCGTTGCGGTGGGGGATGGCCAGCGACAGGAGCGTGACCAGGATGCCGCTGCCGGTGAGGACCAGAGCCGAGGGTCCGAAGTGGAGGAGGGCCAGCAGGGATGCGGCGAGCATCACGCCGCCGAGAGCGAAGGAGAACGCCCTGCCGCGAAGACTCTCGCGGTTGTAGTACTCCTTCCGCTTGGCGTGCACGGTCACCTGGCGTCGCCACTGGCGGAAGAACTTCCGGAACTGTCTCCGCTTCTTCGCCATCATCGGCGGGGTGATCTCATCGGTACCCTGTGCGAGTTCGTCGAAGAGGAAGCGGATCAAGGCCTCCTCGTAGTCCAGCAGGTCGCCCGCGTGCTGCCGGTAGTAGGTACGATTGAGAACCCAGTAGTGCTTCTTGACCTTCTTCATGCGCCCGAAGAGGGTACGGCGGTCGTGCTCCTCTTCACGGATGGATACGAAACCGCGCCGCGCCAGATCGAGGAAGGTGGCCACCAAATCCCGCGCGTAGATCTGCCGCGAGTGGAGCAGGTAGCCGACCATGGCGGGCGGCGTGTCGGAGGGGGG
The DNA here is from genome assembly GCA_030601305.1 of Candidatus Eiseniibacteriota bacterium. GTDB lineage: Bacteria > Eisenbacteria > RBG-16-71-46 > CAIMUX01 > WJJG01 > JAUVTV01. Next base: position 10,744 of record JAUVTV010000019.1, read on the forward strand.
CAGGGGGGCCATGTCGGGCGTCGGCATCATCTGGGGCCGTGAGCCGTAGCGGCGGTAGAGCAGCACCCAGATGAAGATGCCGATCACGCCGATGACCGGGAAGAGCTTGAAGCCCAGCGCCTGCCGTTCTCTGCGCACCTCGCGGCGCTGCGTGGCCGCCTCCCTGCGGCGGTTGGCATCTTCGGCCCATGCGGCTTCGTCGTCCATGATTTGCGCTCGCACCGGCCCGCTCACCGATGCGGCGTCGGGGAAGAGATCGGGGGTATACAACGCGCGAACCTCCAGGAAGGTGCGCTTCGGAAGGAGGTCGCAGAACGCCGTGATGACACCGTCCGGATCGAGGGACAACTCCGCCCACAGCGGGCCGTGTAGCCAAGCGCGCACGTCGTCCGAGGAGGTCTCACCCGGCGGGAGAATCGTGAGCGAGACGTTCCGGCTAGGTTTGCGGCAGGCACTGCCCATGAACTGGTAGTACAGGACGGCGGCGTCCTCGTGACGTCGAACGAGGTCGGCCACCGTGAAGTGAACGTCGAATGTGCGCGCCTCATGACCAGCGCGGAAGAACCAGCGGATCTCGAGTTCCGATCCCTTCTCCCGCACCGTAAAGGTCCCCGGCTGTTCGCTGTCGGAGAGCTCGTAAGCCTGGCCGTCTTCCGAGATATGGATATCGCGGTAGGACTCGTGACCGCCGATGGGAAGTGTTCGGAACGCGTATCTGTAGGTCCCGTGGAAGTCGTAGGTGCGGGACTCGACGACCTGCATGCTCCCGTCCGCCTTGAGGGCGGCGCGAACCTGAACGCGATCGATGTGGTAGAACTTGGCGGCCAGACCCTGCGGGGCGGTGCCCACGAGGAGCACGGCCATCATGAGAGCTGCGAGGGCGGCCCGGCGTCCGAACTGGAGGGTGGGCACGTTTTCTCTCCTTTGTAGGGTCCGTGGCTTTGGGTGGCGGCGAGAGCCTATCACCTCCGCCGGCTGATCTGTCACCTGGGTATACAGGGCGGCGGAGAGGACATTCGGCAACGGAACTTCAGACTAGACCTGCTGTCTAGTTATTTGATAGACTATGGTTCATCAGAGCAGGGATCCGGGATCGGGGCGCCCCCTCTCCTGGATGGCCGAAGACATGCCGACTGGCGTAATCGTTAACCCCGAAGGGAATTGGGTCGATCGGCGCAGATAGGGACACTCTGTTGCGTTCGGTGGCTGTCTGTAATTGCTTAGCGGGCAGTCTCTTGGCTGCTGCCACCGACTGTGGCCGCATGGCGGTTTTCGACATCCGGCCCGCGCGAGCAGGGAATATCCGTGGCGGAGAGCCTGGTGCAATTGCTATAATTACATGTGAATAGCGGCCCAGTCGTCTGTGACGCCATGGAGCTCCGGGCGAATGGATGGACCTACCGGCAGATGGATGGGCCGGCGAGTGTGAGTTGCGATCTGGCACGAGGGGCGACCTCTCAGGCGTACCCGGTTGGCAGCCGCGGATCGCAAAGGACGTGTGTGCAGCCCAGCAAGACACCGAGGGGAAGTGTATGCCGCATGCGATTCATACCCGATCCCGTGGTATAGCCTCCAAGCTGCTGCTTGCCATCCTCCTTATCTCCGGCACCGCTGCCGCCGAGATGATCCATGTCGCGGAAAGCGGCGGAACGACCGGAATCCACCTCCAGGCAGCGCATCCGTCCGGCGTCGAGCTGCGCTTCGGGATGGAGCGGTTCAGCATCGAAGATGTCGTCGTGGGCGGCGAGCGGATGCAGGCCGTGGTTCTGCCCGGAGCGCTCATGCCCAACGAGCCGGGTGCGCCGAATCTGCCGAGCATCAGCTGCATGCTGGCGGTGCCGCGCGACGCGTCCGTATCCATCGAGATCCTTCACTCGGAGACACGGACCTATACGGATATCGATCTTGCGCCCGCGTCCCGGGTGCCCAATGAGCACGATGACCCGATCGAACGCTACGAGCGCGACCCGGCGATCTATGAGCGCAATGCCAAGTACCCGGAGACTCCCATTGCCCTTTCACATCAGCGGCGGATGCGCGGCATCGATACGGTTACCATGGGGATCACGCCGTTCCAGTACAATCCGGTAACCCGCGAACTCATTGTCCACACCGAACTGGTGCTCCGGGTGAACTTCGCCGGCGGCAACGGCGAGTTCGGCGAGGCTCGCCTGCGCAGTCGGTACTGGGAACCCCTGCTGCGCAATCACCTGCTCAATTATGATGTGCTGCCCCCGGTGGACTTCGGGCGACCGGGGGGGGGGCGCGATGGAACCGGATGCGAGTATGTCATTCTAATCCCGGATCACCCCGACTTCGCTTCCTGGGCCGATACGCTCAAGAACTGGCGACAGCTGCAGGGCATCAGCACCGAAGTCTACACGACGACCGACATCGGCGGCGGGACGTCCACTGCCATCGAGAGCTTCTTGGACACGGCCTACGACACCTGGGATCCGGCACCCGCGGCCTTCCTGATCCTGGCCGACTACCCGGAAGGGCAGTACCCCGGCATCGAGGCGCCGGTCTGGAACGACTACTGCATCAGCGACAACATCTACGCCGATGTGGATGGGGATAGCCTCCCGGACATGGTCGCCGGGCGGATCTGCGCGCGGGACGCGAACGAGCTGGCGACGATGATCGGCAAGATGCTGGCCTACGAGCGCGCGCCGTACACCGACCCCGGCTTCTACGATCATCCCGTGACCAGCGCCGGGTGGCAGGGGGACCGTTGGTACGTGCTCTGCACCGAGATCGTCAACGGCTTCCAGGAGTTCGTCCTGGGCAAGAGCCCGGTTCGCGAGAACGCCATCTTCTGGGGGACACCGGGCGATGTCTGGTCGACGAACGCGAGCTCGCCCGCGGTGGTGTCGTACTTCGGACCCGAGGGCCTAGGCTACATACCCGCGACACCCGAACACCTCACGGATTGGGATGCCGATGCCGGCCGGCTGAATGCGGACATCAACGCCGGCACCTTCCTCGTGGTGCACCGGGATCACGCCCTGGAGGAGAAATGGGTCACGCCGAACTACTCCGTGAGCGACATGGATGGCCTGACGAACACGATGTTTCCCTTCGTGCTCAGCATCAACTGTCGAACGGGGCGCTTCAATCGCGAGGTGGAGTGTTTCACGGAGAAATTGCATCGTCTGCCGACCGGGGCCCTGGGTGTGATCTCCGGAACGGCGCAGTCCTTTTCTTTCGTCAACGATGCCTTGGTCTGGGGCGTGTTCGACGCCTTGTGGCCGCAGTTCGATCCCGGCTATGGCGACAGCACTCAGACGATCATCGATCTCCGCACGGCGTTTGCCCTGACCTCCGGCAAGTACTATCTGGCGAGCAGCGGCTTCCCGTTCAACGAACCTTACAAGGCGCATACGTATTTCCTGTTCCACCATCATGGCGACGCGTTCATGCAGCTGTATTCGGAGATCCCGCAGGCTCTGACCGTCGTGCATGACGATAGGTGTCCCCTGTATGCGGAGAGCTTCACCGTGCAGGCCGACACCGGGGCCGTCATCGGCCTGACGATCGATGGCGAGATCGTGGGCGTGACGGTCGCCAACGGCGAGGCACAGGACATCGCGATCCCGCCCCCGACCGCGATGGGCGAGTTGCGTATCACGGTGACCAAGGCCAACTACTTCCGCTACGACGTCTCGGTACCGATCGAGGTGGTTCCGGTGGAGGTGCGCGCGGACGGCACCGGCGCCCATCCCACAATCCAGGCGGCGATCGACGCATCCGGTCCGATTGGCGTCATTGAGCTAGTCGACGGAACGTTCACGGGCGAAGGGAACCGCGATCTCGATTTCCTGGGCAAGTCGATCACCCTGCGTTCGCAGAGCCGGGACCCGGAGGTCTGTATCATCGACTGCGAGGGAACGGCGGAAGATCTCCATCGCGGATTCTTCCTCCATTCCGGAGAGGACGCCTCGGCGGTGATCCAGAACCTCACGGTGCGCAACGGCTATGTATCCGCCGACTCGCCTCCCGGCGACGGTGGCGCGGTGCTCCTGCAGGACGCGTCGCCGCGCATCTTGGGTTGCACCTTCAGCAACAATCAGGCCCTGCGGGGCGGTGCAATCTTTGCGCAGAACTGCACCTCGCTGTTCAGCAGCTGTGTATTCACGACCTGTGTGGCGGACTCCGGCGGCGCGCTGTGTCTGGCGGACACGTCGGCGATCGAGATCTTCACCTGCGATTTCCAGAGCAATGAAGCCACCGTGGGCGGAGGCTTGCTCTGCATCGAGGGTTCCGCCGCGAATATCAGTGGGGCGACCTTCACCGCGAACACGGCACAGAGCGGCGGGGCCGCGTGCTTCTTGAAGGACACGGGCGGCAACCTCCTCCAGTGTCTCTTCGAGGTCAACACGACCTCGGATTCGGCCGGAACCGGCGGGGCGATTGTCTGCGTGTTGGCTTCACCGACGATCGAACATTGCGGCTTCTTCTCCAATGTCGCCGACAGTGCCGGAGGCGCGCTCTTTTGCATCGACGCGATGCCCACGATCTCGTACGCCATCTTCTCCGGGGACTCCGCTGAGCATGGTGGTGCCCTGTGGTTGAGCAACTCGTCTCCCCAGATCAGCTTCTCGACATTTTACGGCAATGGGGCGCATGGACTCGGTGGCAGCTTCTATCTCACGCAGGCGGCCGCACCCTCGCTGTCCAACACGATCATCTCCTTTGGGACGCTGGGCGAGGCAATCTACTGCGATGAGTCGGGCGGCGCGTGCTATCCCGAGATCGTGTGCTGCGACTTCTACGGTAACGACGGCGGCGACTGGACCGGCTGCGTCGAGGGACGCTTCGGGTCGGACGGCAACATCTCGCTCGATCCGGCGTTCTGCATGGCCGACAGCCTCAACTTCTACCTGTACAACTACTCGCCGTGTCTGCAGGAGGGCTGCGGACAGATCGGCGCGTTGGGGCAGGGTTGCGAGGACGTGCAGGAGATCGACGTCCGGGAGATAGCCAGCCGTCTCCATCTCGGTTACAGTCTCCCCAATCCGTTCAACGCGCGCACGCAGATCCTGTACCACATTCCACCAGATGCGGATCGGGCACCGGTGGTCCTCGAGGTGTTCGACCTCACCGGGCGTCTCGTGCGGACGCTGGTCGAGGGTCCCCAAGAGACCGGTGAGCACGTGGTCAGTTGGGACGGCACCGGACGGCGGGGGGAGCATCTCGCGAGCGGCGTCTACTACTACCAACTCAAGCTTCGCAACGAGCGTCTGCGGCGACCTGTCGTGTTGCTGCGCTAGAGGCCCGTGGTAGAAGTCATCCTGGCCTCTAGTCCACGAACCAGGCGAGCCAACTCCATCGTGTGCCGCGCTTCTGCAGCGCGTCATGCGCCCTGCCCGCCAGATACGCGATGCCTCCGGCAGCGGCGATGATGACCAAGGAGTCGATGGGAAGGCGGAAGCGAACCTTCGAGATATAGAGTGCGTGCACCGCGGAGTGCGCCAGGAAGATCAACAGCATGAGGCGGGCCCCCGTATTGCGCCGCAGGGAAAACAGCACCCATGCCACCGCGAAGGGGAGGAGGACGCCGTAGGAGAGAATACTCGCGAGGCGTTCCAGATCGTGTCCCGGCCGGTCCTCGGTTCCCGGTTGCGGGTAGAGTCGCCAGAGATTGAGTGCCTTGGACAGCGAAAGCATCACGAAGCGCCCGGGGTCGCTTTTCACGTGCTCCATGCCACGGACGTAGAACGCGCGGTCGCGTGCGATCTCGTCCGGATTCTGCTGTGTGATTGCGCGCCGCTCAGCGTTCATCTCCGGGGTCATGCGGTTGCCGGTGCTCGCCGTGACGCCGGGGTAGTTGCCCAACCAGAAGTTGCCCCCGCCGTTGGCCGAGACGAGCACGGGTGAGCCCATCACGCGGGCGTTGCGCACGGTCCAGTTTCCCACGACGAGCATCAACGGCACGAGGAACAGCACGGCCAGCGTGACACCCCGCCGCCTGTTCGCAGCAGGCCGCGCGCGGCCCGACGCGAAGAATATCCAGACGGCTACCAGCCCCAGAGCGGGGAGCGCCGAGGCGGCGGTGAGCGTCGCGTAGCCGCCCAGCAAGCCGGCGGCAACGGCGTGTGCACGACCGCCCGTGGAGACAGCCTGAACCACGAGGAGCACGACGGCTGCGATCAGGAGCGCTTGCAGCGTGACCGGGTAGACGGCCCCCGCCGCGTAGATGAGCAAGGGGTAGAGCGCTGTGATCGCCGCGGCCAGGATCGCGGGCCGTCTGCCGATCAGGCGCGTGGCAATGGCATAGACGAGCAGACAGAGGATGGCCCCGAGCACCGACTGCACGATGCGCACGGCCGTCACACTGACACCCGACAGCGCGTAGATCCCCGCCAGCAAGATGGGGTAGCCGGGGGGCCAGAAGGCGGTCGGGAGGCCCTCGGGGTTGCGATAGCCCGCGCCGCCGAGGATGCTCTCTGCGAGGGCCGAGTACTCGCGGCCGTCGAACCAGAAGATGCGCGGCTCGAGGGAGAGCGCGTAGATCAGCCGGACGGCGAGCGCCACCAGAACCACGATACTGAGAATCATGGCGGTGGGGGAAAAACCGGCTCTATCGCGACTACTGGACGACAATCCCTTGCTTCCCATCATCTTGCGTCCGGTCGGGCCCGGCAGCTGTGTCTGCTCCGGGTGCCGGGATCTTACGTCCTCGGCGTTTTCCGGACAACCGCCAAGCCGTGCGACCCCCGCCGCCATTGACACGGCACGATGCCGGCAGCCAAGATCAGGTACCGGAAGAGACACGGCCATTCTCCGCGGAATCGCGAATCGAGACCCGAGGATTGGCGAGGTGGGGATCGTGAAACTGTCCATTGTCATGCCCGTCTATAATGAGGCCGCGACGCTTCGCCAAATCGTCGAACTTGTCCAGCGTGTCGATTTGGGGACGATCGAGCGGGAGCTGATCCTTGTCGACGACTGCTCGACGGACGGCTCGATCCAGCTCCTCGGTGAGCTGGAGGGCGCAACGAGCATCGACCCGCAGGGGAAGCCCTTCGACTACCCCATCCAGGTCATCCGACATGAGCGCAATCAGGGCAAGGGTGCCGCTCTCCGCACCGGGTTCGCGCACACGAGCGGTGACTTCGTCATCATCCAGGATGCCGACCTGGAATACGATCCGAGCGACTATCGCAAGCTGCTGGACGTCGTTCGCGAGAGTGGCGCCCGGGTGGTCTACGGATCGCGTTTCGCCGGCGAGTCGCGCAACATGTCCTTCCACCACCGCTTCGGGAACCACATGCTGACCGCGATCACCAATCTCCTTTTCGGCAGCCGTCTCTCGGACATGGAGACCTGCTACAAACTGTTCGAGGGACCCCTGATCCGCTCCATGGAGATTCGCTCTCCCCGCTTCAACTTCGAACCCGAGATCACGGCGAAGATCCTGAAGCGGGGCATCCAGATCTGGGAAGTGCCCATCACGTATCACGGCCGAGAGTTCGCGGCGGGCAAGAAGATCAGCTGGCGTGATGGGTTCGCGGCATTGTGGGCTCTGGCCAAGTACAGGTTCGTCGACTAGCAGTCCGGGTGCCTTCTCATCCCGGCAGCTCTGCGAACTTGCCCAGGCTATAGCAGACGAATGCAAGCGCATAGCAGATGAGTGCGCCGGCGACGTGCACGTGCGTGTTCTTCATCCGGTACCCGTGCAGGCCGGCGGCAAACAGCAGTGCGATCGGGAGAAGCATGGGAAACAGGAATCTCCCCTGCGCCTGACCGTAGAGTGCCCCGAACCTCAGAGCGGTGCTCAGGTTCACCACGATGCCGACGGCCAATGCGAGCAGGGAGGCACGATTCCGGGCGATCGGCAACCCTGCCCAGCCGGCGGTCGCCTTGGTTCCGACCAGCAGTCCACCCAGCGCAAGCATCGAAAGCAGAAACCCGATGAGGGGGAGCCAGCCGGCGACGTTGTTGTAGATGCCGGAAACCGACCAGAACGTGCGCACCGTGTGGAAGACGGAGAAGGGTAGCGCCGCGAACACGCCCTTGGTCGATGGCACATGCGCGACATTCCCCGCCGTGATGCTGTGATACAGCTGCCAATTCCTGATGGCCCAGGGGCTCCACATGGCGCAGGCGACACCCAGGGTGAGCCCCAGTCTCGCCAGGGAACCGCGCCACCCGGCAGGCCGCTCGTGAATCTCGAAGCCCGACATGGCCAATAGCAGCGGCACGTAAAGTGCGCCACTGAGCTTGGTCAACAGGGCCGCGCCGAGCAACACGCCCATCAAGATGGAGATACCGAGGGAACGTCGTCTCCGCACCGCGAGGCACAGTATGGCGCCCCCGAGTGTGATGAGGAGGTTGTCATTGTTGATGACCGAAGACAGGAACAGGTAGGTCGGCAGCAGGCATATCAGGGCCAGTACAACCGTTTTCAGCACATCATCGTTGATCTCCAGATATCTTAGAAACCTAAGAGCCAACCACACATTGCACAGCCAGAAGAGAACCGAACAGAACCGGATCATCCGCGCCGTTGTCGCCTGGTTGTGGAAGATTCCCTCCGCCACCGCGTACACCGGAAGCATGGCGGTGTAGTAGAGTGGAGGGTGGTGGTATTCCCAATCGTTCGAGGGATCCCCTGTTCTGCTGGTCTGAATCGGCAGAGCACGATGCTCGGACAGATATCGGATGTACTTGAAATGGGGCTCTTCGTCCGGGGCGTAGAAGATGGGTGTTCCGATGACGAACGCGATCCGGCAAGCCAGACCGACTCCAATCAGGCCAAGGAACAGCGCCCGAATGCGCAGGCGTCCCCTTCGCTGCAGGCTGGCAAGGCCGAGCCAAAGGCCCCCGCCGACGGCCACACCCACGACGATCGGTGCGCTCATGATTCGGTCCTTCGCATGCGCCGCATTCGGGCGGCACCCTTCAGGGAAGGCTGCCGGCCTGGCAGACACCCCGTGGGGACCCTAGCAGAGTTCCGCCGCAAGGATCGTGCAGAATCCCTCCCCGGCCCGCCGGGGATGACTGCCGCTCCGAGCGGGACCCCTTGGGAGTGACCCAGATCGTGGGGTACACTCCTCTCGCATATGTAGGCTGGCGGAGGCGCTCAGAGACGCGGCCGCCGGATGACGAGGGAGGAAACCGAGCATGTCGCTGAACCTCAAGGGCCGCAGCTTCCTGAAGCTCTTGGACTTTACCCCCGGGGAGATCCTCAGCCTGCTGGATCTCGCCGCCAATCTCAAGCAAGCCAAGTACGACGGCGTCGAGAAGCCGCGTCTCAAGGGCAAGAACATCGGCCTGATCTTCGAGAAGACCTCGACGCGCACGCGCTGCGCCTTCGAGGTGGCCAGCTACGATCAGGGGGCGCAGGTCACCTATCTCGACCCCAGCGGCTCGCAGATGGGCCACAAGGAATCCATCAAGGACACGGCCCGGGTCTTGGGGCGGTTCTACGACGGTCTCGAGTACCGCGGGTTTGCCCAGACCATTGTGGAGGAGCTGGCGGCCTACGCGGGGGTGCCGGTGTGGAACGGACTGACGGACGAGTTTCATCCCACCCAGATTCTCGCGGACATGCTGACCATGCGGGAGCACAGCGCGAAGAGCTTGGATCAGATCTCCTACTGCTATCTGGGCGATGCCCGCAACAACATGGGCAACTCGCTACTCGTGGGCGGCGCCAAGCTGGGCATGGAGGTCCGTCTCTGCGCTCCCAAGGAGTGCTGGCCGGAGGAGAAGCTGGTTGCGGAGTGCCAGCGCATCGCCAGCGAAACCGGCGCCAGGGTATCTCTCACCGAGGACGTGAGTGAAGGCGTGAACGGTGTGGACTATCTCCACACCGACGTCTGGGTGTCGATGGGCGAGCCACCCGAGAAGTGGAAGGAGCGCATCGCGCTGCTCAAGCCCTACCAGGTCAACCGGGAGAGGATGGAGCGGACCGGCAATCCAGCGGTGAAGTTCATGCACTGCCTGCCGGCGTTCCACAACCGCGAGACGACGGTCGGTAAGCAGATCTACCAGGACCACAAGCTCGACGGGGTCGAGGTCACCGAGGATGTCTTCGAATCGGAGGCGTCGATCGTCTTCGACCAGGCGGAGAACCGCATGCACACCGCCAAGGCGGTGATGGTGGCGACGTTGGGGTAGCCAGCTTGCCGGGGCCCAGGTCTCAAGACCGCAATGTAGATCATCACGCGGGTCGTTGCGATCTGAGAAGCCGACCACCCGTTGGGTGGGGAGGGAGATCGACATGCATTCGTTGACGCGAGCCTTTCTAGTGAGCTTGACGCTGGCATTCATGGTCATGTGCGCCCCCCGGGGACACGCGCAGGCACCGATGGGCGAGTCCCCCGTGGACGAGTGGCGGTACTACGGCGCGGCGTACCTGCCCATCGTCCAGGTCTCCGGCGAGGCGACCATGTCGACGCCGACAGGTGCTCCGGCAACGGTGCCAATCGACCTCGGCTTCGAGGACGTCGGCGAGAACTACGATTGGGCGGTGGCCGGTTTCTTCATGGCCAAGAAGGGCTCGTGGAGCTTCAACATCGACCTGAGCTTCGCTCAATTGAGCGGTGATCAAGTCTTGTTCGCGAAGGTCCTGGATGACAGCGCCGCCGTTCGCGTGCGGGCCCGCCGCTACGACGACGAGTTCCCCGCCGGCCATCAGATGACCCATGGGGTCCGGCGCTCGGAAGTCACCTTTGGCATGCGGTCCGCGCAGCAGAACAACGATAGCGATGTCAAGTCGGGGCTCGAGGACTTCGACCG
>JAUVTV010000121.1 GCA_030601305.1 Candidatus Eiseniibacteriota bacterium
TTATGCTTGGTAGTTCGGGCCGCCCCGGACACTTGCGCCCGTGGCTCCTCCGGGATCGCGGCCGAGTATTCGCGGAGCTAATGATGCCGAATCCCGCCGGTGTCAGAATCATTCGGAAATCTGATTTTGATCATCACCGGCCCGGTTGTCAAGTGCCCACAACGCAGGCAAGGACTGAACCTTTCTTCGTTCCCGAGCGGCCGAGGGGTCTTTCCCGCTTGACAGGATTGGGGCCCGTGGGCTGCGTCGCGAGGAGCCCAGCCGGCCCCTGTGCGCTACTTGCGAATCACCAGCGCATCGGCCACCCGCACGCCCTCACCCTCGGGCAGCACGAGCAGTGGATTGATGTCCAGTTCGGCGATGTCGTCTTCGAGCTCGACGGCCAGTCTGCTCACCTTCACCAGGACGTCGGCTATCGCTTCAATGTCTGTCTTGGTGCGGCCGCGAGCTCCCGCGAGGACCTTGAAACCCTTGATCTCGCGGATCATTGCGAGTGCATCCTCACGGCACAGAGGGGCCACCCGCAGCACCACATCCTTGAGGATCTCCACGAAGATGCCGCCCAAACCGAACATGATCGTGGCTCCGAACTGGGGGTCATTGTTCATCCCCACGATGACTTCCGTTCCGCCGCGCACCATCTCCTGCACCAGAACGCCGTTGATTTGCGCGTCGGCGTTGTAGGCTCGAGCATTGGCGAGCACCTCGCGATAGGCGGCGACGAGCTGCTCTTGATCCGCGATGTTCAGCTTCAAACCCCCGGCCTCTGTCTTATGTAAAATATCAGGAGAATCAATCTTCAGTGCCAGCGGGTAGCCGATCTCCGTGGCAATCTTGATCGCATGTTCCTCGGATGTGGCGACTTCCTCCCGCGTGATCGGCAGGTCGTAGAGCTTGAAGAGCTCCTTGCCCTGATGCTCGGTGAGCGTGCGCTGCGCACCTTCCAGCAGGGCATGCGCCGCGTCCCGCGCCTTCCCGGATGCCGCCTCCGCAGCCTTGGCGGGCTTCCGCGCGAGGACCTCGCCTCGGAAGGCGCCGAACTTCATGAGGGAACCCATCGCCTTGACGGCCCGAACCGGGGATTTGTAGAGCTGGACGCCGCCGTCGATCAGGATCTGTAGGTTGTCGCCCATCAGGCGCTCGCCCGCCGGCCAGGCAACCGTGATCGGCTTGTCGGTCTTCCGGGACATCTTGACGATGTCGTTCGCCATGTGCCGGCCGGATTCGCCAGCGATCATGGTCACCACGATCACCAGCGCGTGGATGCCCGCGTTGTCCACCATCGCCTGCAGCACGTGCATGAAGTCTTCCGGCTCGTTGATGACCTGCGCGGTGATGTCCACAGGGTTCAAGGCCGAACCGTACGCCGGGATGACCTTCTCGATGGCCTGAGTGGTGACCGGGCCCAGTTCGGGAACCTCGAGCCCTTCGTCGATCGCCGCGTCCGCCGCCAGGATGCCCCCGCCGCCCGACGTGGTGATGATGCCGAGACCTGTGCCTCGGGGAAGTGCGGGGATCCGCTGCCTGAGTGCCGCGACGTCGATCATGTCCTCGATGTCGTTCGCGCGAATGACGCCCTTCTGGCGGAAGAACGCATCACAGACCGCATCCGACCCGGTGAGCGAGGCGGTATGCGAAGCCGCCGCCTTCTGCCCGATCTCGGAACGGCCCACCTTCAGCGCGACGATCGGCTTGCCCAGCTCGCAGGCGCGATCGGCCAGACGGACGAACTGCTTGCCGTCCTTGATGCCCTCCAGATAGCTGATCACCATCTGGGTCTCGGGGTCCTCGAGCATGTACTCCATGAAGTCGAGGGTGTGGAGGTCCATCTCGTTGCCGGTGCTCGCGATGTAGGAAAAGCCCACGCCCAGCTCCTGCGCCAGATTGAAAATCGAGTATCCCAGCGCGCCGCTCTGCGTGACGTACCCGATCGGCCCGACCAGCAACGGGCGCAGCTGCAGGGCCGCGCTGAAGCCACCGATGGCCGCGTCTCTCAGGCTCACGGATCCCTGGCAGTTGGGTCCGCAGATCGCAATGCCGGCGTCCTTGGCGAACCTGGCGAGCTCCTTCTGCATGGCGCGGCCTTCCTCGCCCGACTCGGCGAAGCCCGAACCGAAGACGCTCGCGGACTTGATTCCCTTCTCGGCGCACTGCTTGATGACGGGTAGGACCAGTTTGTAGTTCACCGCGATCAGCGCGAGGTCGGCGGGCTCGGGCAAATCCAGGACGCTCTTGTAGCACTTGATTCCGGCGAGCTCATCATACTTGGGGTTGATTGGGAAGATCTTGCCCTGGTAGCCGTGCTCCTTCAGGAAGCGCAGCGGCTTGCCGCTGATGCTGTCGAACTTGTTCGACGCGCCGACGATGGCGATGGATCGGGGACTCAGGAAGTACTTCAGATCCGTGTAGGCCTTGTTCATGGGCAACCTCTAGTCTCATGGTCCGCCCCGACCGAGCCGGGGATACACGTGTGAGATGAACCTTGGAGGTACGGGCAACGGGAGACACGCTATCAGCTGGACGCCGCGGTGTCTATCGTCGCCGCGTCTTCTCGTGGTCTTGTGGGTCTCGGCGCTACCGGGTAGTCTCACGGGTAAGGGGTGGATCGGAGATGTCGCAGCGCAGAGAGAGCGGGGAGTGCGAGTCCCTACGTTTGATCGGCGAGGCTGTTGAAGCGGTCTTCGACAAGCCCCCTCTGCTGCTGAAGAAACCTGGCTGCCCCGCAGCATTCACGTGGCGCGGAAAGACCTACGCAATCGTCGAGCTTCTCAGTGAATGGCACGACTACCGCCGCCGCGGGCGAATGGCGCTCAACATGCGCCCGGATCACGCCACTGCCGCCGAGAGGCGAGGTTCCCTGGGGGTCGGCCGGGATCACTACCAAGTGCGGATAGACACGGGGAAGGTCTTCGAGATCATGTACGACCGTGCTCCGCGGAGCGCTTCCGATCGCGCGGGCGGCTGGTTTGTCATGCACGAGTTGGGGGCGAAGGGCTCTGCGGATTCCAACGCACGGGACTCCGGTTCGATGCCGGAGTGAACTGCAGACCGGAGGGAGGATCGGCTGGTCGGTTCATCCTCGCCTCGCGGTCTGCAGCAGCGGCTGAATGCCCCCGCACTTATGGATCGGGATACGAAGGCTCCGCTAGGCCGACGGCACGGTCTGATACCACCGCCCCCCGGCTTCGAAGATCACCTGCTCGCCCAGCGCCAGCACGGCGCCGATCTCGGGGTGTGATGCGAGGAGATCGAAGTACGCATCACTCCCGACCTCGATCTCGATGAGTTTGGCGTTGTCAGGGCAGTCGGCATCCTTCCAGGCGTCACCATCCCAGAGGAAGGTGCGCCCGGAGACGACCCGCACACCGGCGGCGGCATCCATGGCCTCCTCCGTCTCGGCGGCCACCATCTCCTGCATGCGGGATGACATGTCGACCGCGGCCTTGCCGGAACTCGACATGCCGACATCACCGAGCATCTGGAGGCTACGAACCTGCGGATTCGCGGCCGGAGGAACGAAACCAGCTTCCTTCTTCGACTCATTCCCCCCGTACAGCTTCGTGAGGCCGCCCCAGCTGTGATCGTGGCGTCGTTGGCGTTCCCCATCCGCGAGCACGTCCTCCATCGGGAGGAACCGGTCACTCTCATCCACCAGGAACGAGGTGTAAGGCGTCACGATACCGAAGTCCATGCCCAGGCCCTTGATCTCCTCGACGAGTTCGCGCTCCTCTCCGTACAACCGCACGTGGCGCAGCAGGGAGCCGACACGGCGCGTGGCCCACAGGCGTCCGACGAAAGCGTTCGCGTCCTCGTGGCGCGGCAGCTTGGCCTTCGCGCGGAACGTCTTGCGCCGGCCTTCGATGAGGCCCGTCAGCTCCACCTTCACGTTGCCGTCGCCGCGGTAGCGGCCGAACAACACGAGTTGACTCCCGCGGAACATGTCGGGGATGTTGCGCGGCTCGAGGTCGAGCAGCTTGGCGCCCTTGATCCGGATGCGGATGTCGGTCATCACCGGGTGGGCCACCTGGTCGTAGAAGCCTTCCAGACGCGCGCGCAAGTTCTCGCCGGGCCGCACGTAGCTCGGAGAGCCGCCATTCTCGACGGCGAGCTGGTCGAGGAGCACGGCGTTGACGTCATAGCCCACGCCGAACGGGAAGATGCGCACGTCCGCGCGCTCGCGCTCATCCGACCACCAGGAGTCGTCATCCCAGCGGCGCGGCATCGTGCGGCGCACCTGTGTAATGATGCGCTCGGGATCGGTCTCCCCCACCGTCGGCAGACCGTCGGTCAGGAAAACGACGAACGCCGGCCGCCCCGCATCGAATCTTGTCTCTAGCGTCCGCTCGAGCGCTCCCGAGATGTTGGTGCTGCCGCCGGCGTCCAAGTGCTCCACGAAGCGGGCGGCGTCTTCCACACGGCGGTGGCTTGCTTCGCACAGCCGGCGCGCATACGCCTCCACTGCCGTCGAGAACGAGACGATGTTGAAGCGATCGTCACGGTTGAGGTGGCGCACGCAGTAGACCAGGGCCTTCCGGGCTTGTTCGATCTTCTCGCCGCGCATCGAGCCCGAGTGGTCGATCACGAAGACCACGTCCTTCGGCGCTACGGCGATCTCGTTGTCAAAGCCCATCGAGGCGAGCAACATGAAGTAGCCGTCCTCGCCGCGATCCGGCCGGAAGGGAACCAGCCGGATGTCCATCGGACCTTCGGCCAGCGAGTAGTACAGCACTAGATCGCGGTCGGGCCGCGTGCCGCTCTCCTCCCACTTCACGCGGATGTGCTTCGGCCCGATGTGCTCGATGCTCACGTCGTGGCTGGGGCAGTAGGCGTTGCGGATCGGCCGGTCGGTTTCCAGCACGATGGAGACGAGCGCGCGCTCGAGCGGTCGCGAGGAGAACTTCTCCGTCGAGAGCGGATAGATGAAACGGTAGAGGCCGCCCTCACGCTCCACCAGGTGATCATACGCGAGTTTCACACGCCGGTCTCCGTGTGCCGGGAAGGGTGCGATGCGCGCGCGGAACATCTCGCGGCCCGCGTACTCGAGGAGTGCGGGGTCTTTGTTCTCGCGCACCAGTTGGCGATAGACCTGCAGGGCCTCGGCCGCGTCCATCGCTTGTGCATGGACCGGCATGCCGTCGACGTAGAGCACGAAGTCACTCACCGCCGCACCGTCGGGTATCGGGAAGATGTACTCACCTTCCACGTCGTAAGGATTCAGGTTGCGGAAGACCTGATCGATCTCGACACGGGCCACCTGGTCGCGGATGACGATGTCGACGTCGTGATATCTCACCGCAAGCTGCGTCAGGTGGGGATACTCGGGATGCGGGCGCACGATGACGAGGCCGTCGGCCAGCGCTGGCGGCACGAACAGGAACCCGAGGAGCGTCAGCAACAGTGCAGTTCGTGTAGCTTTCATGGTTGTCTCCTTTTGCCTTTGGGAGTGCCTCTCCCCGTCTCGGTCCAGTGCCCTTGCCTTCGTGATTCGCTTGCCCTACACGGCGAGCGGGCGGGTCTATTCCACGGGAATGCGAGGTGGGGGGTGTGCGGCGACTGGGGAAAGGCTGTAACTAAGTGAACAACAGTGGCTTACGAGATGGACTATCCGGGTGGCTCATGCGAGCCAAGAGGGTGGTGGCTAGTCCTCGTCGACGCGGTAGGCTTCGAGGAGTTCGATCTGCCGCTGCACGCGCTGGCGCTGCTCCGGTGCGATAGGCTCGTCGGCATCCGCGGTCACGGCCTCGAGATAGGCCGCGTACGCGCGCTGGCCGGCTGATGGCGCAGGCTCTGTCGCCTGCCTTGCGGCTGCGAGGTGTCTCTCCGTGTCACGCTCGCCCTCCCACATCGCGAACCAGGCGTCGCCGAGCGCTACCCAGACCGCACCAGGAGACCCACGGCGATCCATCGGCGCTTCTCCGGATCGCAGCATCTCCTCGGCAAGGTCGAGCATCGCGGCGCGTTCATCAACTGACGCACCAGAGACATCGAAAGAGAGTTCCTGTAGGAAGCTCAGGATGGTCGTCCAGGTCTTTTGCTCGGCTGGCGCGGCTTGAGCATCAGCCACCGAAAGAGGCTCATCGTCGCGATAGAGCTTGGTGAGGGTTCCCCACGCGGTGTCCTGTCGCCCTCTCAAGGCAGGGGCCGCCGCGTCCGAGGGTTCTCCCAACGACATCAGGTCAACGTCCGTGATCGGGCTATCGGCGGGCGTCTCCACGGCAGCGTCGTCCGTGGCCTCTTCCGTTTCAACCGCATCTGCAAGTCCCAGTGCTTCCTCATCCGCGGCGGGCGCTGAGCGCGCCTTCCCTGCCGCCACCGACGCGGGCGGCTCGACCGCCTGCGTGTGCCTCTCGCGCTTGGCGGCTTCCAATGTCGTGACGTGACCCGTTTCCGCATCCGGCGTACCGGCCTTCTTCTCGATCGCGTGTCCCGCCTGCGCGGGTGCACGCGACTCGGTGGGTACCGGTGCGCGCGACCCGGTGGGTACCGGCGCATGCAACTCGGAATCCACTGCCGCCACGGGGTGCATGCCCTTCTGCGGCAGATCCGGTTCGCGCACGAGCAGCACCACGGCTACCACGGCAGCCGCCGCCGCGGCGCTCCCGATGCTGACCCAGCGCCACACGGGCCGTGGCGCAAAGAGACCGCGCCGGCGAGCTGGAGCCGCGCGCCTCAACTCGTCCTCGAGCGGCGCCGCCGCGACATCCTCGGCCGACATCGGCTCGCCACCTGCGTCGGTCAGCATCTCCCGCCGCCGCAGCCGCTCGGCCGCAGCGAGGTCGAATCGTTCCTGAAGAGCCTCCATGCGCGTCCGAGCCTCGCGCTCTTCCGTGTCACCCACCACCGT
>JAUVTV010000071.1 GCA_030601305.1 Candidatus Eiseniibacteriota bacterium
GGCGCGGGACACAGCTCGCGGCAGCACCTGGCTGCCGCCGTGCGCAGCGACCCGTCCCTCTGTCTGCGCCCGCCGGTGATGCGCCTCGCGCCGAAGGCGTGGCTGGGTCGCGACCGCGTGAGACGTCTCGGCCGTCTGCTGGGGCGCCGGCAGCCGCAGCGACTGGGTGCGCTCGAGCAGGCAGCTCCGGTGTACACGCCGGAAGACGGCCGCGAGCAACGCATCGCGGTCGTCACGCCGGCACGCGATGAAGGCGAACAGATCGAAGGTCTCCTCGCCACGATGGCCGCGCAGTCCCACCCGCCGGCGCTCTGGGTCATCGTCGACGACGGCTCTACGGACGACACGAGCGCGCGCGTGCGCGCGCACCTGGGGAAGATCCCCTTCCTGCGGCTGGAGGAGACGGAAGCTGCCGGCCCGCGCGCCACCGGCGGACGTGTCGTGGCCGCGTTCGAGCGCGGCCTCCGCGAGGTCGATTTGGAGGCGTTCGACTTCGTCGTCAAGCTCGATGCCGACCTGCTTCTGCCGCCCGACTACTTCGCACGTCTGCTGCAGAGATTTGCCGACGATCCGCTGCTCGGGATTGCGGGCGGCACCTGCTTTCTCGAGGAAGCCCAGGGCCTGGTTCGCGAGCAGACCCCGGAGGACCATGTTCGCGGCGCGCTCAAGATGTACCGGCGAGAAACCTTTCGCCAAATCGGCGGCCTGCGCGAAACGCTCGGCTGGGATACGATCGACGAGATTCGCGCGATGATGGCCGGGTGGAGGACGCGCAGCTTCGGTGATCTACAGGTCATCCACCGGCGTCCGACCGCATCGGTGGGCGGGGTCCTGCGCGGCCGCCGCCGGCAGGGAGAGACGGCCTGGCGCCTCGGGTACCATCCGCTCTACATGCTCGCGCGCTGCGGACGGGTCGCGCTGCGGGAGAAACCCTTCCTTATCGGAGGGGGGGCGCTGGGTGTAGGCTTCCTGCGGGCGGCGTCGGAGGGATGCCCGCGAGCGGTGACGGCCGAGGAAATGGCCTACCTGCGCCGGCGGCAGCTGGTCCGCCTGCGGGGGCGCCGCCCGCCGGCACCCACCGAAACCTAGGGGAGGAGGGGAGGCGACGTGCCTGAGGACCTGTTCACAGCGCGACCTGGCGCCGCCGGCGGCCCCGGCACCGCGGCTGGCGGGATGCGGGAACTCACGCACCCCGACGTCGTGCTCGTGCACCCCGGCCTGCCGGTGGAGACGGTGCGCGCACTGCTGCCCGCCCTGTGGCCCGACGGGGATCTGGCCAAATCGCCTCCAGGATACCGAGAGCGTTCGGCGGTCTTCACGGGATTGCACCTCTTCGTGCGCGAGGACCGCCCCGGTCTCCCGGCGATCGAGGATGCGGAGCTGCCCGTGCGCATCCGCGAGCGGGTTGACAGCCTATCGCAGCGGTGGGGCTTCGCCCGCGTGTTCACGGCGCGTGATATCAACTTCTGGGGCTTCCTGCGCGATCGCCTCGCGACCAGGATCACGCAGATCATGCGCGAGCGCCATGTGCTCGAGCAGCTGGCCGGCGACGGTCAGCTGGTGGTGCTTGCCGCAGGGGTCGATCCGGCTCGGCGCATGCTGCTGCGGAGCCTGTCGGAGCTGCTGCAGCAGCGGATTCGCCCCGAGATCGCGTTCGCCGCCGTCCCGGTGTCACCCCCGGACGAGACGGTGGCCGAAAGACGATTCCGCAAGCTCTTCTTCCTCCTCCAGGATGCCTGGCACGGCATGCGATTCGTGGCCGAAGACCTGCTGCTGCGACGCCCCAAGGTCCTGCTGGTCTCCGAGTGGCGCGGCTGGCGCAGGCGCCACCGCACCGACCGCGGATGGGCGCGCACGGATGTCCATCTCGCGAGCGTCTGGCACGAGGGGCGTAAGCGCCCCCTGCGGCTCTACTACCGAACCGACAGCTACCACCCCGATGTGGGGGCCATGACGGGGGGACGTCTCGCGCCGACCTACCTGCGTCACTTCCTCTTTCTTCTCGCGCAGACGAGTCGCGGGTTCCTCGAGACGCGCAGCATCCAGCGCAGCTGGCAGCGGCTCAGGAACAACGAGGAGTTTCGCGCCTCGCTGGTGTTCGACGATCTGCCCGTGGCCGACATCATCGTCGACTGGCTCGATCAGTGGGTGGCCGAATCCCTGCCGACCTACGTGCGCGACACACGCCGCGAGAACCATTTCCTGCGGGGCATTCGGCCCGATGTCATCCTGATGACCGCGGAACTGGACGAAAACCGGCCGCTCCTCGCTGCCGCCGAGCGGATTGGGATTCCGACGGTGGTCGTGCAGCTGCATCCCTTCCAGCACTGGCAGGATGCCTACCTCGCGCCGCCGCCCGGTCAGCTACGTTCCATGGGCCTCCCCAAGCGGCTGTGTGTCTTCACGCCCGAGATCAAAGCTCAGCTCGTCGAGCGCGGGGCCTTCGAGCCGTCACAGGTCGCGGTCACCGGCGACCCGCGGCTGGAGGCCCAGGCGGCGGACGGACGGCAGCCCGCGAGGCTTCGTTTGCGGCGGCGCTGGGGTGTCGAGAACTCGCAGAAGGTTCTCGCCGTCGCAGCCGATGCCCGCGAGCGCACGGAAGTACTCGAATGGATCGGCCACGCGATCGACAAGCGGCAGGATGCCTTCGTCCTCTTCCGCCTTCCGGCGGCATCCACCGAGGAACGCCAACTCTACCGCCAGTCCGCCGCAGCGCACGGCCTGCGCTGGTTCCACCTGGCGACACCGGCCGAGTTCGCCGAGGCGTACGAAGAGATGGATCTCCTCGCAACCACCCGCCTGCCGGAGATCGCCGAGGGTGCCCTGCGCGGCGTCCCGGTCGTGCACATGCACTTCGCGCCTCCCGCGGGGTTCGATCCGTGTGCCGACCGGGAGATCTGCACGGCGGTGTCCGCCGATTCCCTGCGCGACGCCGTGCTGCGGGTGCTCGAGGGAGAGGCGCCGCCGCGAGCCAGCGGAGAGGCACGCGACGCCTTCCTCGCTTCGGTCTTCGGTAAGCACCGCGGATGGGACGCTGCCCGCAAGGTGCTCGATGCGACGGCGAGCCTCCTCGGGCGCGACGGATAGCGAGCTCGGCCGAGGTGGTTGCTACCGCGCACGCGCCTCGGCGAGCAGCTGGGTCCAGGACGGTCCCCGCGCGCTGAGCCACACCGCGCCGTGAAGATCCCACCATGTGAGAATCTGCCAGCTCCCCTCGCGCTCCGCGGGACACAGGAAGATGCGTGCGCCGGAATACTCCACCCGCCTCTCCATCCCTCCGCGATCTGCACGCTGCGCATCGCGCCGAATACGCATCGAGAGCCCCCGGATCTCGATCTTGGCGTGCTCCCTGGCCCGATGTGAGAAGGCCTCGGGATGGGTGAGCCGTCCCTCGAGTGTGAAGAGGGATAGGGAGCTGTCCGCGAAGATCGCGTGAATCGAAGCCACCACCTGATCGCGTGCCAGGGGCGCGTCCTGGGAGGAACGGCCGGCTGCGATTTGCGCGAACTGCGGCGCGAGGAGCGCGCCCGCGACATCCGGCTCACGCGCGCGCAGCGCGAGGAGGAAGCGCTCGAGCGCCCCCCCCGGGTCGGTCGGTTCCGGGTAGCGAAAGGCGGTGATCACCACGGCGCACTCTGCTGTGCGGCCCCACCGATCCGTGGCCGTGACCGCGACGTGATGCCGGCCTTCGGGCAACTCCGGCGGCGGGATGACGCATCCGCTGGCGTCAAGCACGCGATCGTCGAGGCGCCAGCGGATGGACGTGGCCGCAAGCGAATCCTCGTCCGGATCCTCCGCGGCGCAGCACCACGGCGCCAGTGTGCGGCCGACGTCCAGCCAGATCTCATCCACCGGCCAGAGGAGCCGAACCCGTGGAGGGAGGTTTCGGCAGACGTGTACGTGCCGCTCCTCCGAAAGCGTCACGTTGCCGGCACCGTCGACCGCCGCCACGCGAAGCCTGTGCGTGGTGCTGTCGGGCAGCTGTCCGGTGTGCCAGGGAATGGTCCAGGGGGCCTGAAAGCGACTGCCCATCGTCTCGCCGTCGACGAGCAACGTCACGTGTGCGACACCACGGTCGTCCGAGACATCCACGCGCACATCAACGGTGTCGGCCACCCACGCGTCCTCCGCGGGTGAGACGATGCTCACCCGGGGTGGCTGGGTGTCCGGCTGCACCAGCTTTTCCTCGTTCGGGGCGCACGCGGCGAAAACGTGGGTCGCGACAGCTGCCCCGAGCGCCAGCCAGCCGTGCTTCGTCACTCCGGTTCTGACCATGGCGGTGTTCTCCCGACGGTGCGTGGCGAAAGGCGGGGCACGTGAGAGGCCTGCTTCGCAAGACGGGTGCCAGTGCGAGGGTGAGGGGGGGGCTATTTTAGATGGGCTCGTCTACCCGGCGAGCCCGGCAAAAAAAAGCTCTGCCTTCTCCTTGAGCATGGGACCTTCGGAGAGGATTTCGCCGGCGTCCGCTTCGGTGAGCCCCAGGGCTTCCAGCATGGCGCCGGGAATCGCAGGCGGCTGAGGGTCGTGCTGCAGTCCGATGCCGCAGTGGCGGGCCATCAGATCGGCCAGCGAGATGAGCGTCACGAGGTTGTCCTCGCGGAGCAGTTCAAGCAGCCGCTCGTGGTCCTGCATCTCGTCGGCCCAGATTTGCGGTAGATGGTGCTCAGCGATCACGGTGGGCATCGGTTCGGGCAGACGCCACGCCTGTGCCATGCGGTAGCCCAGCTGGCAGTGGTTGACCTCGAGCAGCTCCAGCTCCGCACGGTGCAGGCTCCCTGATTCGGCAATCGCCTCCTGCACTGCAGCGAAGTGCTCGGGGAACTTGATGTAGAGGGCAACGAGACCGATGTCGTGGACGATCGCGAGCGTGAAGAGGCGGTCCATGGGAATCGATGCGCCGCTCTGGGAGAGGGTCCGACCAGGCTCGCCGGGCGAAGCCGGCTCGGCGGAATCGGATCCGCCGGCCTCGGCCGGCCCGCCGGCGCCTCCGGCCTTGTGCACACCTGCGCTCGCGTAGCGCCGGGCCACCGTGCCCTTGCCCTTGAGACACTCGCCGATGGCTTGCGCCATGTAGGCCGATCCGAGGGCGTGTTCCCAAAAGACCTCCGGGCGCGAACCCGAAGGGCCGCCCGAGAGCGTGTTGAGCAGCATGGCGGTCACGGCCAGGTTGGCCGTCTGGTTCATGCCCAGCATGACCACGGCCTCATCGACCGACGAGATGCGCCGGCTGAAGCCATAGACCGCCGAGTTGACGGTTCGCAGGATCTTCACCGTCAGCGATTGGTCTTTCTTGATGATCTGCGCGAGATCGCGGGGCGTCGCCTCCGGATCTTCGTAGCAGTCCATGACCGCGTTGAAGATCGTCGGCAGCGTGGGAATCTCCTGCAGCTCCTTGAGGATGTTCAGCTTCATCCTTCGACGGCGCGGCGGCTGACTGTCCTCCTCGGGGAGCTCGGCTGGTCTTCCCACCGCGCCGCGGAGGATTCTCCCGAGGGCGGGGGCGGCCTGTTCGAACTCCTGTGTGAGCGAGGTCGGCAGGTGTAGGAAACGGACCGACGATTGGGTGCGCGCCGATTCGGGTTCCGCTACCACCGTGGGATCGCCCCACTGGCCCACGATGCTTCCGGGTCCGAAGACCGCCGTGCCACCTGTCGGACTGGCGGGGAGCACCTCGCCTTCGAGAATCACGTAGACGCCGGTGCC
Source organism: Candidatus Eiseniibacteriota bacterium (assembly GCA_030601305.1). Taxonomy (GTDB): domain Bacteria; phylum Eisenbacteria; class RBG-16-71-46; order CAIMUX01; family WJJG01; genus JAUVTV01. The sequence continues at coordinate 5,704 of JAUVTV010000071.1, forward strand.
GTGCGGCACCTCGCCTTCGTAGAGCATGGTGTCGGCGGGTAGATCACGCGAGCGCGCCAGATGGAGCAAGGTCTCCAGCTCTTCACGTGAGCTCTTTGAAAAGAGCGGGTATCTCTGTAGCTCGGCCACCAGTCCGGCGACCGATTCCTGAATGAGCGTGTCGAGTCTCTCTTGGCTCTTCTGCGAGATGGAGGTCAGCTTGTAGCTTGCTTTCTTGATGCCCCCCGCGAGTCCTCCCTGCCAGACCACGCGGGCTTTGCAGAGGATGGCGTCGCCGGCTGCCTCGGAGGCCAGAATGCCGGCCACAATGATCGTCGGCAGCGGGTCCTCCGTCCGCACCTGGACGGAGAAACCGTTGGACGAGATATCGGTGGTCTCACCGATGTAGGTCCTGGACTTGTCCGGCGCAGTGAAGTGGATCGGAAACCTCATCTGCGCTCTATGTGTACGGCCCAGTTGCATGACTTCTCCGGCAGTTGGCTCAGCCTACGGTCAACGCGACATCCCACGAGCGTGCCAAGCGAGCAGCCCACTACCAGTATCGCGCCGAAAGGGGCTTTCTTTAGGGGAGTTGCAGAGAAGCCCGGATTGTGTATCCGCGTAATTCCCCACCTACGGGGATGATAGACCGCGAGGCGGAGCTGTCAAGGGGCTCTCCGGAACCTGCAACCGGCTTGCGTGTGGGAAAGGGCAAGCGTGGAGGATCCCCGATGATCCAGATCGCCCCTCCGATTGCGACATTTCGCTCCGGCACGGCGTTGTGCGTGCTCACCCTGGTGGTGGGGTGCTCGGGCTCGGCCCTCGCGGGGGAGCGGGAACTCGGTCCCCCGGAGGTCCAGGTGGAGGCCGGGGTCGGCTGGCTTGATTACTCGGATGACGAGATGGAAGGAACCTATGGGCGTTCGCCCATCGTCGGGGCCCGTCTGGTCGCCTCCCGCCGCAACTCGGCTGAGATCTTCATCGGTCTGCAGTACGCATGGGATACGGGGAATCCTTACTACGACGTCCCGGAGCTGGATTCCCCCGCCACAACGCACCTCCACCTGCTTCCCGTCGAAGTCGGTTTCCGCGTGAACGTCACGGGCGATCCAACCTTCCGCTTTCTGTTGGGGCTTGCAATCGAGTACTTCCGCGTGTGGGAGCAATCATACCAGGGCCGCGATCCCGTGGAAGGGGGACCCTCGACCTTCTCCGACTGGGGCTTTGCGCTCAAGCCGTTGGGCGGTCCGGAGTGGCGCATCTCTCCCACGGGTCCCACGGTCGGCCTGGAGTTCTTCTGGGTGAAGCGTCAGGTCGACGATCCCTACAGCCACTATGGTGGCTGGGCGGTCGATCTGACCGGTCCCGGGGCGCGGTTCTACTTCAAGATTCCCGTCTGGCGCGGGGCAGGAGGTGAGGAATGAGACACGTGTCTGTCTGCATCATGCTCGCGGTTCTCGCAGCGACGGCCGAAACGGCGTCGCCGGATGGGGGACTCGTGGGGCCGCCGTCCGGGTTCCCCCTTCGGGAGCCCGCGCAGCGGGCGCTCATCCGATTCGAGGCGGACACCGGATACCAGCGAATGATCCTGCAGGTGGATTACCGGACAACCGCGGGCGATTTCGCGTGGCTCGTACCGGTGCCGGCGCTTCCCGACACGCTGGCGACGGCGGAGTTCGACATCCTGAGCGAGTGCTCCCGTCTCACAGAGCCGATCATGCGGCATCGGGAGATCGAGGGGTGTGCGGAGGACAAGTACTCCACCTACTACGATGGGTCGGCGGACGACAGGGACGTCACGGTCTACGAGGACCGGGCTGTCGGCCCGTACCACACGCTGGTCCTCGGAGCGGAGAACGCGAGCGCGCTCGCGGACTCGCTCGAGGATTGGGGCTACCTTCACGAGCAAAACCGCACCGCGGCGGAAGATGCCTTTCGCTTCTACATCGACAAGCAGTGGTACTTCATTGCCATGAAGCTGGACCTGGGATGGGGGGAGGATGAGTTCATCCTCTTTAGCCACGGTGCCATCGAGCCCATCCTGATCGGCTTCGCCACGGACGAGATGGTCTACCCGATGCGGATCTCGGCGATCAGCGCCGAGGATCCCACCGAAGTGCTGCTCTACGTCCACACCGCCCACCGGGTGACCTTCACGGGCGCCCGCACCGAGTATGCCCACCGGATTCGATCCAACGAGTGGGAGCGTCTCAGGACGCGCTATCCCCACATGACGGGATTCCTGGAGCGTCCCGGTTACCTCACCAAGCTCCGCGCCGACATCCGGGTCGCCGACATGGATGACGATCTCGATCTGCGCGTTGCCTCCACGGACGACGAGTTCTGGCTCATCCGCGACTCGGGGGTACCGTTCCCGGGATTCCTGCTCCTGGCCGCATTCTGGATCTATCGGGCGAAGGCGGCGTCCCGCCGGCGCCGCGCCCGCTGAATTCACCCGTTCGGATTCCCGCCTCCATCCGTCTCCCCAAACAGAGACCCCGGTCCGGATCCCCCAGTGCTCCGTAGAGGGCCCGGCACCGAACCGCTACGGCCGGAGACAATAACGCAGGTCAGTTGCGATGAGCAGATGTCACCAAGCAGTCCTTCAAAACCCGTTCGGTGGGGGCTATGATTGGGCAGTCCTAGCTTCTGTCACCAGAAGGACTTCGCGAGCGGAGGCCGAACGGGTGGTTGAGGACCGGAAACCACTGGCGGGCGCGGCACTTCCCGCGACCGAGGCGACGATCACCCTCGTCCGGCGCGCCCGAGACGGGGACGGACAGGCCCTCGAAGCGCTGTGCCGCAGGTACTTGCCCCGCATGCAGCGCTGGGCGAGCGGCCGTCTCCCGGGCTACGCGCGCGACCTTCTGGCCACCGATGATCTGGTCCAGGATGCCTTCTACCAGACGGTTCGCCACATCGGGGACCTCCGCGCCGAGCGCGAGGGTGCCTTCCAGGTGTACGTCCGCCAGACCCTGCTCAATCGCATCCGTGATCAGATCCGCCGCCCCCACGTCATGCGAACGCTCGATGCGCTTCCCGAACCGGACGCCCGCCGCGCCTCTCCCCTGGAGGAGCTTGTAGGCCAGCAGACGCTGGAACGCTACGAAACGGCGCTGGCGCGGCTGAAACCCGAGGATCGCGAAGCGGTCGTGGCGCGACTGGAGATGGCGGGTACGTATGAGGAGCTAGCGGAAGTGCTGGGCAAACCCTCCGCCGATGCCGCGCGCATGGCGGTCGGGCGTGCACTGGCGCGCCTCGCCAAGGAGATGGGGCATGAAAGATAGGGACAGACGTCTCGAGTTGCTCAGCCTCAACGTGTCGGACGGCATCGATCCCGACTGGGAGACCCTCGCCGAAGCGACGGGAGACGAATCCGAGCGCAAGGAGATCGGGGATCTCCGCAGCCTCTCGCTCATCGCCGGCTTCTATCGGCAGCGCCGCCGAGAAGACCGGACTGCGGGCGTCGAACCGGGCACTCTCTGGGGGCACCTGGAGATCCTCGAGCCTGTCGGGCAGGGAAGCCATGCAGAGGTCTACCGCGCGCGGGACACACAGCTCAATCGCGAGGTCGCTCTCAAGCTCATCCGGGGCGCGGGCGACCGTGGCGCGCCCCCCACGCTGACACTCGAAGGTGAGCGCTTGGCGCGCGTCAAGCACCCGAACCTGGTCGTCATCCACGGTGCGGAAAGCCGCGGCGGGGATCTCGGTCTGTGGATGGAGTTCATTCGCGGCACCACGCTTCACGATCTGATCCAGAGCCAAGGCCCTTTGAGTGGGCGCGAGGCGATTCTTCTGGGTGTCGATCTGTGCGGCGCGCTGGCCGCGCTGCACGCAGCGGGCCTTCTCCACCGAGACATCAAGGCACACAACGTCATGCGCGAGGAGGGCGGGCGCGTGGTCCTGATGGACCTGGGCGCCGGAACGGACATCGACGAACGGACGCAGAGCCTGAGCGTATCCGGAACGCCGCTCTACATGGCCCCGGAGATCTTGGCCGGTGGTTCGGGAGATGTGCGGGCTGACATCTACAGCCTGGGCGTGCTCCTCTTCTACGCGGTCACGGGGAAGTATCCGGTCTGGGCCGACACCGTGGATGGGTTGCGGCGCCGGCACGCGTGCGGGGAGCGGCGACGTCTGCGGGACGTCCGGCCCAATCTTCCCGCGGCATTCGTCGCGTGTGTCGAACGCGCGATTGCCCCGGATCCAGGGGGCCGGTACGCGAGCGTCGGGGAGATGGAGCAAGCGCTCTCGACCGCATCGGGCATTGCCGCGAGCCGTGGGGCAGGCCGTGCAGCCGTTCGCGGGAAAGCCGACAGCACATGGAGGCGCATCTTCTCACGGCGCCGCACCACGATCGCCGCGCTGGCATCGGGAGCGGCGGCCGTCGGCATCGTCCTCTTCCTCTGGCCCGGTCTTCTCGTCGCCTCGCACTACACGGTGGACGCGACGCTGCATCGCGTCGCAGACGGCGCCCACGCGCAACTCCTGCCCGGGGCACGCGTGTCGCCGGGCGATCGCCTGTACCTCGAGTTCGAGGCATCGCGAGCGCTACACGTCTACGTCCTGGCCGAGGACGATCGCGGGGCGGCCTTCTTGCTCTTTCCGCTTCCGGGGCAGGCGACGGGCAACCCGCTGCCGGGAGACATGCTTCACCGGCTGCCTCCGGATCTGCACGGCCGGCGCTACACGTGGGGCGTATCCAGCGCGGGCGGCACGGAGCATCTGCTGATCGTGGCGAGTCCGGACGCGCTGACCGACTTCGAGAGCACGCTGGCCGCGCTTCCCGCGCCGCAGGTGACGGGTGGTGCGTCCGCGCTGCCGCTGGACCGTGAGGCGCTGTCCGGGCTGCGGGGCATCGGGCATCTTCTCGAAACCGAGCCGTCGGCCGATCCCGAAAGCGCGCGGCCCGCATTCTCGCTGGCACGGCGTTTGGCCGGCGGCCCCGAACGCAATCGCGGCATCTGGGTCCGGCAGATCGATCTCGTCAATCCGGGACGCTAGCAGCCCGAGGCAGAAATCATCCGGGCTGCGAGGTCGCTTCTCTTGGGGGAGGTCCAGAGAGGGCCCGCTGCGAGTTCCGCAGCGAGCGCGCCCCGCGCGCGCGAGGATTGTCTGAGCGCCGGGCCCTGCTCTGGAACTGCCCCCCAGGGAAGCGAGGCTACTCGCTCAGCACGAGCCCGCGGCGCGAGCTGTCGAGCAAGCAGACGCTCGCCCGCCTGGCCGCGGGACTCGCCCTCATCCCATATTCGTTGGTGAATCGCCGCGTGGTAGGCTGAGATCCGGAACACCGGAGGCCGTGGGTTCGAGGAAGCGCGCGGGCCCTGCCGTGAGCACAGGGATCGGCAAAGCGAGAGGCGTCGCCGTCCTGGGGACGCTCGGCCTGCCGCCGCTCGCGCCCGTGGGAAGCCAGGCCGATCCTCCCGCACTGCCCTTGCGCATCAACTGCGGGGGCGATTCGCTCACCGCACCTAACGGCATTCACTATG
>JAUVTV010000161.1 GCA_030601305.1 Candidatus Eiseniibacteriota bacterium
GCGTCCAACGGGCGCTGGCGGCTTCATGGCGGCATCGGCTCGCCCTCGGTGCCCGGCGATCTGGCCGACGAGCAGTGGAGCCTCGCCCAGCTCATGGGCGACCCGGTGCTGGGCTTTGCCGACCCCGTGCCGATCCGCGGCTGGCGATTCCACCTGTCGGGGCTTGCGGGCGCGCCGCTCTCGCGTGTCGCCCACGTGTACGGCGGCGCGGGATACCAAGCCTTCTCACCCTACGAACCGACCGCCGACATCCGCCTCGAGCCGGGGAATCGGTTCACCGGTCTCGTGGGTCTCAGCCTGCGATGGCCTTCCGGTCGACTGGGGGCGGAACTGACCGGGGGCATCGACGGGGAGGAGACGGCCGAGGGTTTGGTCGTGCGTTCGCGCCGTGATCACTACGGCGCCATCGTGACCGGCGAGACGGTGTGGGGAGCTGCGCGACTCGGGTTTCAGGGCGGCGCCTCGCGCACCGGTCCGGTGAGTTGGCCGGATCCGGAGGACTTCGCACGGTCGCGGGAGGCGGGGGCGGGCAAATGGTCTCACCTGCGCCTTCTCGCGGCGTCGGCCGACCGGCTGTCGATGGGCCGTGCCTGGGAGCTCTTGCCCTCGCTCATCCTCACCTGTCGGCGCTATCAACCCGGCGAGCTTCCGGTCGGCGAGGGATGGAGCGTGGAACTCATGCCGCTGCTCGACTTCCACACGGGGGGCAAGCGGCTCAGCCTCGGCGTGGGGTGGCACGGCGGTGAGTGGAGTGCGTGGCGAGACGGTGGCCGCGAGGCGCGTGAATCGATCCGCGGCTGGCGTTTGAAGGTCGAACTCAGCGGAGATCTGGGCAGATGAGAGCGATCGCGCGCGGTTTCCTGGGACTGCTTCTGGTTGCGCTTCTCGCGACCGGCGTGTGGCAGTGCGCCCGCGATACCACGCGCAGCGGCACCGGCGGCCTGAGCATCGCGCTGCGCACCGGAGCGGGTGAGGTGATGACGGACACGGTCGAGATCGAGCTGCTCCACGGCGGGAGCGTCGTGGCCGCGGACACCGCGGTCGTGGACTCCGCGGGGCGCTTCTCGGCGACGCTCGCCGCCGAGGCCGGCGAGAATTACGAGGTCCGCGTGTACGCCAAGGGGACCGGGCCCGCGCTCCGGCCGGATTCCACGATGCGGGGCGTCGTCGCCCAGGGGCAGGAGCAGGACATCGTGCTGCGTGCTGGGCGACTGACCGAGGTCACCATGCTTCTTGAGGACGCGCAGACCACACTGCACCCGCCGCAGGGCGCGCCGGGCGTCCGCAGCATCGCGCTCAGTTGGGATGCGGTTCCCGGCGCGAGCGCCTACACGCTGGGTTGGTTCAGCGCGAGCGACCAGATTGCGGATTCCGTGGAGGGCATCGCCGACACGAGCTACGTGCTGGATTGGGGCAGCGCGCTTGCGCCTCTGGCGGGGGGCGAGAGCGACAGCGTCTACTTCAACGCCCAGGCGCTCTTCGATCTGCGCGCGGGGGTCTACGGTTTCGGCCAGTGGGTCGACCTCTCCCACTGGGTCGACTTGCCCTACCTGGTCTCGTGGGCGCCTGCTCCGCCGCACGAGCCGGTTGCCGCGGACACGGCGCGCGCCTGGCTGGAGTTCGACCGGCCGATGATCAAGGTCACGCTCGAGGAGGACGGCGTCGGCTGGGTCCACGGCCCGGACAACCGCGCGGTGGCGTTCGTGGTCGATTCGGTCCCGGGATCGGACAACGCGCGATTCGTTCTCACGCCCGACGAAGGCGAGATCGCAACGGGCACGATCTACCGGGTCATCGTGACGCCGGCGGTCACCGACACCGCCGGGCGCCCGTTCGACGGCGCTCCGGACATCGAGGGGCTGCAGTCCGCAGCCTACGAGTGGACCACCGAGGAGTACTCGCCGCTGCAGTTCATCGGCATGGACCCGGTGCCGGGCGCGGACGATGTCGACCCCGAGGTGGTGCTGCACTTGATCTTCAACCGCCGCGTGAATGCCGAGACGCTGACCGAGACCTCGGTGTTCCTGACCGACCCGGACGGCGTTATCGTGCCGGGTGAGCGCGATACCGCCGCGGTCGCCGACACGGTTCTCTGGTGGCCCGACGAGCCGCTGTGGTTCGGCACGACCTACGCGATCAACGTGACGCCCGAGCTGCACGATGTCCTCGGTCGCCCATTCGATGGCGATCCCGGAACTTTCCCCGAACTCGAAAGCTTGAAGGTGTCCTTCACGATCGAGGACCAGCCGCGCGGGCCAAGAGTGACGGCCGTGGAGCCGGAGAGCGCGGCGGTGGCAGTACCCGTCGACGCGATCGTACGCGTCACCTTCGACGAGGCGGTCGACTCCTCTTCGGTGCGCTTCGATGAGACCTTCCAGGTCCTGCGCGACGGCATCTTCGCCCTGCCGGGCACGGTGGGGCCCAACGAGGATTGGACGGTCTACACGTTCACGCCCAGCTCGCCGCTGAGTCGTGACACCGAGTACCTGGTCCGCGTCTCCGGCGTCACCGACATGCACGGCAATCCGCTCGACCAGGATCGCACCCTGCCCGGGTACCAGCCGTTCCTCGCGCCGTTCCGCAGCGAAGATCCCCCCCGGGTTGCGGAGGCCGATCCCGCGGACGGGGATTCGCTCGTCCCGATCGACAGCTTCGCGCATCTCACCTTCTCGCGTCCGCTCGATCCGGCCACGATCACGCAGAGCAGCGTACAGCTGACGCGCGGCGATTCCGCGGTGGCGGCGACGCGCGAGCTGAACGGGCAGGGCGACGAACTGACGCTGACCCCCGCGGAGGCGCTGGCCTATCTCACGACGTATCGGGTCTTCGTGGACACGCTGGTGACCGCGGTCGACGGCAGCCGCTTCGATCAAGCGGGCGCGGATGGACGCCAGCCGTACGAAGCCTTCTTCACGACCAAGCCCGAGAGCCTTCATCCGAGCGTGACCGCCTTCCACCCGGCAGAGGGGGACACCACGGTGGCGGCCGGCGATTCGGCGCACGTTACCTTCTCGATTCCCGTCCGGCCCAGAACGGTCACCACGGAGACGTTTTTCGTCGATCGCGAGGGTGAGGAGGTGGCCGGAGAGATCACGGTGGCCGAGGATTCGCTGTGGGCAACCTTCACGCCGCTCGAGCCGCTGGAGAACGACACCGACTACCGGGTCGTCGTGACCACTTACGTGACCAGTCGCAATGGTTTCCGCCTCGATCAGAATCCGGACAGCCCCGGGCTCCAGGACTTCGTGTCCGACTTCCGCACGGCGCAGGAGACCACGGCGCCGCGCGTCATTTTCGTCCAGCCGGCCGACGAGAGCGAGGATGCGGCGATCGATGTGGCCATCGCCCTCGAGTTCTCCGAAGCGATGGATTCGGCGAGCGTCGCGGGCGCATTCTCCCTGAGCGCAAGTGGGACACCTGCCGCGGGGGAGGGGAGCCTGGACGGCAGCGGGAGGCACTGGGTCTTCCACCCGGTGCCGTCGCTCGCCAACGGCACGACCTATGACGTCGTCGTCGACACCACCGCGCGCGATCTGGTCGGCAACGGTCTGGATCAGGAGGATGAGCCCGGCGCCCAGCCGTTCGAAAGCCGCTTCACGACGCGCATCGATCCGCATCCACCGCGGGTCCGTGCGATGGATCCCGACAGCGGCAGCGTAGAGGTCAGCGTGAGCGGACCCTACCGGCTCTTCTTCACGAAGCCGATGCAGAGCGCATCGATCGACGAGACGTCGTTGCGCATTGCGCCGGAGGGGGGCGAGCCGGTTGCCGGAGCTTGGGCTCTCGAGCCGGGTGACACGGTCCTATCCTGGTCACCCGCCGCGCCGCTGGCCTTCCTCACCGGCCACACGGTGACCGCGGATACGCTGCTCCTCGATCACTGGGACATCCCGCTCGATCAGGATGTCGGCACTCCGGGACGCCAGCCCTACGTCGGTTTCTTCATCACGATGGCCGAGACGCTCGCGCCGCGGGTGGAGAAGCTGCTGCCGGTCGCGGACCTCATGCCCCTCGATGCCGAGCCGACGCTGGTCTTCTCCGAGCCCATGGATTCGCTCTCTCTCAAGGGTCCGGGCGTGATCCGTCTGACCGGCCCGGGAGGCGCGGAGACGATCACCCTCCGGATCGCGCCCACAGCCGACACGGTGACCGTCGTCCCGGAAGTGTGGCTCTTCCACAACACGAGCTATACGGTGAAAGTCGATACTCTGGCGCAAGATAGGGCGCTCAATCATCTGGACCGGGACCCCGACACCCCCGGCCGCCAGGCGTACGTGCAGGCGTTCACGACGGAGGACGACACCGAGCCGCCCACCGTCGTGGACGTCTCCCCGCCGGACGGCGCGACGAACGTCCACCCCGAGGTCTTTGTTCGCCTCACGTTCTCCGAGCCGCTCGATCCGAACACCGTCACGCCTGCGACGGTCTGCTTTGGCGGCGGGGTGGATTCCGAGCTTCTGCTCGCGGAGAGCGACCAGGTCGTCGAGGTCCACCCGTTGGAGCCGCTGGTGGAGGGGCACGGGTACGGCGTGACCGTCTCCACACACGTCACCGATCGGGCGGGGAACCGCCTGGCGCAGAACTTCTCGGCCACATTCACGGTCGCGCATCTTCCGACGATCGTGTGGGGTGGGGCGCAGTGCCTCTCCGGGGACACCACGCTGGTGAGTTTCGACGCTAGCCTGTCGACCG
>JAUVTV010000151.1 GCA_030601305.1 Candidatus Eiseniibacteriota bacterium
ATCCGCAGGGGTCGCCATCTCGTAGATCCAGACATCCATCACGCCGCCCTCGGATCCCACGCCCGTGTAGTTCCGGGTGGCGAACTCGCGCATGTTGTGGTTCGCGTACGTCTCCCAGCCGCCGTTGATGATGGCCTGCAGGGCGGCACCGGTCGTGCCGCTCTGAGCCCCGCCCGACGGCTCCCAGTTGGAGGGGTTCTTGGGCAGGAAGTCCTCCGGCCTCTCGATCTGGCCCGGGGTGCCGCCGTTGTCATCACCGCTGCAGCCGGTCGCCACGAAGATCGCCGCGGCAATGCCGAGGGCCAACAGGCCCGCCTGTCCAATACTGTTCATGCGAGCTGCGCCGAGAACGATACGCATGGACTAGCTCCTCCCACACATCTCAAGGCGATGCTGGGAATGCCCGCCGTGGCATCCCCAGCTCGCGAAACCGAAGCGATTCTATCATCCCGGCGGATTTCCCTCAATGTCACCCCTGGAGGGGTGAGAGGGTCCCGTGGCGGGCCGAAAACGCGAGCGGTTGCTAGGCTGCGGAGCGGTCCAGGAGTTCTTCGACGGCGGCCAGCAGTTCCTCGGCACCCCAAGGAGCGGGGATGAGCTTCTCGATCCCCTCCTCGAAGGCCCGCTCGCAGTCCGCCTTGGTGACACGTCCCGTGAGACAGACGATGGGGACCCGCCGCCGGTACTGCCCCTGGATGCTGCGTGCCGCCAAACAGCTCTCGTCGGGATGTGGGCCGATGTTGAGGATGACGAGGTCAGGCCTCTTCTTGGGGCCTGCCGCGGGTGCCTTGGGATTGTGTGCTCGAGAGATGACGGTGCAGCCGCGCGCCTGGAGGCGCGGTCCGAGACAGCCGATCAGCTCGGCTTGGGCTTCAATCATCAGGATCGTCGACTTGCGCATCGTTCCTTGTTTATCCCTCCCAAGTTCGCGAGCCACGGCCTCCACCTTAGAGAATCGGCGCCCGGGCGACCTCTCTTTGGCTTCTGGCCACCCTCACGGCCCATTCGTGTATCGCGCTGGAGTTCAGTGAGCTATCATCCGGCTTCACCGGGGTCCGGTATGCTCGGAGGGTAAGCTATGGACAGAGAGACCTTTGCCGGATTGCTGGCCTCCCGAGTGCTCGTCTGCGACGGGCCGCTGGGGGCGATCCTCGCGACAGGGGCTGACCGGCGGGACTCGATCCCGGAGATGCTGGCCCTCGAGGATGCCGCCCGGCTGACCGAGATCCACGCCGCCTCGCTCGAGGCCGGGGCGGGCGTGATCCGCACCAACACCCTGGCCGCGAACCGCCCCACGCTCGAGCCCATGGGCCTGGCGGATCGGCTGGATGCGATCGTGACCCGCTCGGTGGAGGCGGCACGGACGGCCATCTCCAAGGCCGCCGATGGGTCGCCTGGGCCGTTCGTCGCACTGGTCCTCGGCCCGCTGAGCCCGGGGGTGCGGCCTGCCGGGGCACTCCGCTTCGAGGCGGCCGTGACCGCGTACGCCGAGGTGGCCCGCATGGCGCCTGGTCTCGGCGTTGATCTCTTTATGCTGGAAGGAATTACAGATCTTGCTGAGCTGCGCGTCGCCCTGGTCGCGCTTCGTGAGACCGCCCCCGATCTGCCCGTCGTGGTGCAGCTCACGTTCGGTCCGACGGGGCGGACCGCGGGCGGCGTCACGCCGGCCGCCGCCTGGGCGGTGAGCCGATCTCTGGGGGCCGACGCGGTGGGCGCCTGTGGCCGGCTGACCCCCGAGCAGATGCTGCCCGTGGCCACGGCGTTCCAGTCGGTGAGCGACCTCCCGCTGGCCTTTCTGCCCTCCTGCGAGCCGCAGGGCGGACGTTCGAAAAGGCACTTGCCGGCTCGCGTGTTCGCACGTCAGGCAAGGGCGTTGCTGGAGCGTGGCACGGGACTGCTCGGTTGCTGGGGGGCGCCGTCTTCAGAGTACGTCGCCTTCCTGCGGCGCATGGCGCGGGGGTACGTCCCGGCGCCGGCCGGCCGGAGACAGCAGCTGGTCCTGGCCTCGCGCGGCAGGGATGTCACGGTCGGCGGCCAGCGGGGCATCATCGCCGTTCGGGCGTGGGGCGGCCCGTCCGGGGAGCGCTCAGGTGCCGGGCCCGAGCCGCTTGCGTACGCAGTCGCCGATGACGTGCGCCGCGGCGCGGTGCGCATGCTGGAGGTCCGGTACGAACGTCGCCATGACGAGGAACCGGACTTCTTCGACCAGTTCCTACCCCGGCTGAGCAACTCGATCGATCTGCCGCTCCTCATCACCGCCGGCACGCGCAAAGGGCTCGAGGTGGCGCTCCAATCCGCCGCCGGGCGCCCCCTGGTCGCCTCGGTCTGGCAGGATCGGCATCGGATGGAGCAGTTCCTCCCCCTGATCCGGCGCTATGGTGCGGCGGTGGTCCTGACCTGCATGACCGCGAAGGGCGTACCCCGCGGGGCGGACGAACGCGTGCGACTCGCGGAGAAGATGATTGAAGCGACGCTCTCGGCGGGTCTCGCGCAAGAGGACCTGATCATCGATCCGGTGTTGCCCGCGGTGCGCGGGGAGCCGGCGAGTCCGCGGGAGGTGCTGCAGACCCTCGCGCGCCTCAAGCACGAACTGGGTCAGCCGACCATGGTGCGTGTCTCGCGACTGGCCGAGGGCCGGTCGGCGGGGCGACTCGGCCTGGAGACCGCCTTCGTGGCGATGGCGGCGGCGGCCGATGTCGACCTGATCGTGGGCGATTTCGGCATCCCACCGCTGGCCCAGGCGTTGGCCGCGAGCGCCTTTCTGGCGGGGCGCGATTCGGGAGGCCGGCGCTATGACGCCCTGGTCGAAGCCGTGGCGAGGGCGCGGGGGGCATACAGCCGGGCGCCGGACCGCTCGGGGACTCCCCGTTTGACCGCACCCCAGAGAGCGACTACAACGCGAGACAGGAACGGTGCCGGCCGCCCGCACGGGCGCGACGCAACCCGAAAGCGTGGAGGGCAAACGTGAAGCGCATCCCCGTAACCGCGGGTGTTCTGCTCCTCGGCCTCGTGACCGCGTGGCCGCAGGATGCGCCGCGGGAAGTGGAGAGCACCGTCGACGAGACGGTGGGCATCCGCCAGGAAACGCAGAGGCACGCCGACGCGTGGGCCGCCGAGCGCGCCGAGCTGCAGGCGCGCTATCACGCCGCGCACGATCAGGTGACCTACCTGGACGAGCGCAAGCATCTCCTGCAGCAGCGCGCCACGGCACTCGAAGAGCGCATTGCCGAGTTCGAGCGCCGGCTGGTCGAATCGCGGCGTCTGGAGGAGAGCATCCAGGACACGTTGACGGAGATCCTGCGCAGGCTCGAAGACTGGATTGCCGTCGACCTGCCCTTCCTGGAAGCCGAGCGTACCGCGCGCGTCGCTGCCCTGCGCTCCGAGCTGGCCCAACCCGGCAACACCCCGTCAGAGAAACTGCGCCGGATGCTGGAGACGCTGCAGATCGAGACGCTGTACGGAAGCGGCGTCGAGGTCTACCAGGAGCGCATCCCGCTCGGCACCGACTCGCTCTTCGTCGACGTCTTCCGGCTGGGCCGCCTGTCGCTCTTCTGGCGCACACCCGACGGTGCGCGCTGCGGGGAATACGATCGCGCCGGCGGCCAATGGGTCGAGTTGCCCGGGAAGTACCGCCGGCCGATCGGACACGCCATTGCGATCGCCGATCGCCGGCGCTCCGCCGAACTCGTCGAGCTGCCCTTGGGAAGGATCGCGCCATGAAACCTGCGACGATCCTGCTGTTCGCCTTGCCGATGTTGCTGACCACGGCCGCTTGGGGTGAAGACATTCGCGAAGCGGCCCGCACGGCGGCCGCCGACCGCGCGGCCGCGCTCCAGGAGGCCGACGAGGCCGAGGCGCGCATCCTGAACGACCGCGCGGCGCTCACCGCGGAGGTGGAGCGTCTTGAGGGTCAGCACGCGGTGCTGGAACGGGAAATCACGCTGCTCGAGGGACAGATCGCCGCGTTTTCGGCCCGGCGCGAGCGTCTCTCCGAGGAGTGGTCGCATCGCGAGCTCGAGTTCCGGGAGATCTCCGGCAACGTGCGGGTGATGGCCCGCGAGCTGGAGACGATCCTGACCCAATCACTCACCTCGGCCATGGCGCCCGATCGCGCGGAGCGACTGAAGCCGTTGCTCGCCAAGGGCTACTTCCCGGACATCGACGATATCGCCGCAATGGTGGATCTCTTCTTCGACGAGATGCGGCGCACCGGCGAGGTGGGGCTCGAGCGCGATTGCGAGTTCGTGGACCGCGCCGGCGAGCTGCGCGTTGGACCGGTGCTTACGTTGGGCGCCTTCACGGCCGTCTATCGCGCCGGCGGCGAGGCCGGGTTCCTGCAGTACGTTCCCGCCGAGCAACGTCTGTTCGCGCTGCAAGCGCGTCCTGGACTGGGCACGCAGCGCAAGCTGAAGCGCTATCTGGACGGCAAGTCGGCATCGGTCCCCGTCGACTTCTCGGCCGGCGCCGCGCTGCGCCAGCTCACCCATCGGACGAATCTGCTCGAGCAGCTGCGCGCCGGCGGGCCCATCGTCTGGCCCATTCTGGCGATTGCCGTGGTCGCGATCTTCATCGTGATCGAGCGCATCCTCTTCCTCAACCGCGTTCGCGGCGACACCGATCGGCTGATGGGCGCGGTCAACGACCTTGCGGCGCAGGGCGATTGGGACGGCTGCACGCAGCTTGCCGACAAGTACCAAGGGCGCGACTGGCCGGTGGTGAGCGTGATTCGCGCCGGACTGGCCGCGCGCCACGAGGAGCGCGAGACGCTCGAGAGCGTGCTCCAGGAGGCCATCCTGCGCGAGCTGCCGCGCCTCGAGCGCTTCCTGTCGGTGCTCTCCATCACGGGTGCCGTGGCGCCGCTCCTCGGACTGCTGGGCACGGTCACCGGCATGATCGAGACGTTCCGGGTGATCACGCTGCACGGGACCGGCGATCCCAAGCTCATGTCGGGCGGCATCAGCGAGGCGCTGGTGACGACCGAGCTGGGCCTCGCCGTCGCGATCCCGATCATGCTGCTGCACACCTATCTCTCGCGGCGGGTGGATCACATCGTGGGCGACATGGAAGAGAAGGCGGTCACCTTGACCAACGTCATCCAGAAGGAACAGAGGCGCGAAGCGCAGGGAGTCTAGGGTCGTGGACGCGCTGTGGCAAACGCTCGAGTACCTGCAGCAGGGCGGGTGGATCATGATCCCTCTGCTCCTCTGCTCGGCGACGATGTGGGCGCTGATCGCTGAGCGCATCTTCGCGTTCGTGGGGCTCAGCGCGCACGACATCGACACGCAGGAGGCAATCGATGCCATGCGGCGCGGTCGGATGGAGTCGGGG
>JAUVTV010000140.1 GCA_030601305.1 Candidatus Eiseniibacteriota bacterium
CATTCTTTGTGAACAACATCTTCACCGAAGGAGCGTGGTGCTTCCACGGCTCTCCTGATACGTTGGAGTGGCGCTACAACGATTTCGTCGGGCCATACTGGCCAACTTGCGGCTACCAGATCGGCAACTTCAGCGAGGATCCTCTCTTCTGCGATGCCGATGCGCGGGACTACCGCCTCGATCCCGACAGTCCGTGCATCGGCGCTGGTGAAGGTGGCGAGGATGTGGGTGCAAGACTGGGTGGCTGTTGGCCGCAGGACATCGAAGACTACCTCCCGCAGCGAACAGGAGATCTCCTGCTGTCCGGCCCATCGCCCAACCCCACGACTACCGGTGTGTGCCTGGCCATCGCGGGTGAGTCTGTTGGGGAAACGCGAGCCGATGTCTTCGACGCCACGGGTACCCTCATCCGGAGATTGCGCGCATCAGTTCTCGGCGACACAAGAATGCTCTACCGATGGGACGGACGCGCAGCTGACGGCAACCTCGCACCCAGCGGGGTCTACTACCTGCGAATCAACGGCGTTGGCGAGAAGATCTCCAAGCGTGTGATTGTCCTGCGTTAGGTGCCCTGTTGGGCTGTGCCCAACACGCTCCTACCGCGCTTTGATCTCGACCAGCTCGTCGGGATTGATGCGACTGCTGCCCGGCAGCTTCGTGCCGCGGACCCCGAAGTCATGCGGACCGGTCAGCGTTCCGAGAAGTTCGATCAGAAGTACCGCGGCGATCAGTCTCGCAACCCACGTTCCGGGACGTCGTCTTACGGTTGCAGGCCACGGAATCCTCTCGGCAATTGCGAGAAGTCCCGCCCCCGCGAGCGTCCAGGTGACCGGTGCGAGCAGCATTCCGACGCGAACGTAGCCGAAGAAGGCGAGCACCACGGCGAGCGTCGTCAACGCGATCGGCGCGAGGAAGAGCAGCAGTCGTCTTGACGTCTCGTCGTCAGACCCTCTGGGCCGCAGAAGGCGCCACAGTCCAAGACCGCAGAGCACGAGGTGAACCCACAGCAGCCAGCGCGCGCGCGGCACGAACTGGTCCACGGGTCTGCGCTCGCCTTCCAAGCCGGAGGGCACGTTGCCCTGCGTGTAGCCGAGTGCCAGCGAGTGTGAGGCGAGGGTGAGCTTGCGCCCGATGAGTCGCGCGGCCTCTCCGGGATTCTGCGCCATCCAATCGAGGCCGATGCGATAGCCGTCCAGGTAGAGACGGTTGATCTGCGGGTCGGCGAGATCGAGCCCGCGTCCTTCGCGGCCGGGGACCAGCCGTTCCACCAGGCGCGTGTCAAAGGAGCCGCTGGCCAGGCTGTTGTTCGCGACCGCGAAGTTGAACGGTCCGTAGCCGGTGACGATGATCAGCTGCGGCAGGGGGCGCGGCAGCGTGTCCGCATTGACGCGGTTGACCTCCCCGATGCTGCGGTAACAGCGCACGGTCCACGGGGTGAGGGCGAAAAGAAAAGCCAGCGCGAAGATGGCCGTGGGAACGAGCGCCCGGCGGCGTCCCATCCAGACCAGGACGATTGCCAGCAGCCCGGCGGTCAGCAGGAACTCGGTGCGTGAAAGGGCCGCCCAGCCGGCGACCAGCCCCAGCGCGGCGGCGACGGGCCAGCGCCACCTCGCCCCGCGCGATGTCCGCACGAGCCAGACCAATCCCACGACGACGGTGAGCTCCAGGAGAAGAAAGAAGCTCTCCGAGTTGATCGCGGTGGCCTGCACGTAGTGGCCGAACGAGAAGAGGCAGAGCGGCAACGCGGCCAGGGCCACCCGCGCGCCCGCGATACGCGTGACCAGCAGATAGAACAGGCCGCAAGTCACGCCCCCCGTGAGCGCCATGAACGCCTTGAGGGCGAGGGCCGGCGGCGGACTGCCGGGCACGTAGCCGAAGAGACGCAAGAGCCCGCTGAGGAGGAAGGGATAGCCCGGCGGGTGGTACGGGATCCCCGAGTCGTAGGGGACACCTTGCAGCAGCGCGACCGCGAATCGGAGGTAGGCGCGGGTGTCGCCGTTGTAGAGAAGGCTGTAGAGGGTGCCGGAATCCTCCATCCTCAAGAGGAAGAGCAGGCGCACACCCCAGGCCACGATGACCACCAGCAGGAAACTGCGCGCCGTCTTCGTCACCGTGCCTCCATCCCGGCAGGCTACGACCAGGCGTCCTGCAGCAGAATGACCCCGACGATGTCCCCCGTGCGCGGTCCGTCGATACCCTCATCGAGGAGCAGGAGCCCGTTCGCGGATGCCGCGGCAACCAACCGTCCCTCCTGCTCGCGCACGGCTCGTCCGGTGAGGGGTTCGGCGCGGAGGAAGAACGTGCCCGGTGCAAGGCGCACGCGCACCACCTGCGTCCAGGCCTTCTGCTCGGGCATACGGCGCAAGCTGCGGCTGAGCCGCGCGGGCATGATCGGGAAGGGCGGGCTGATCGTGCCGGCCATGCAGCAGAGGCCCGGAAGGGCCAGCAGCAGGAAGGCCGTCTCGCAGGCCACGGGTGAGTGCGGCAGCACGAAGACCGGTTTGCCGCCCAAGGTCCCGAAGCTGGTTGCGCGTCCGGGACGCAACCGCACGCCCTCGAGGTGCACGTCCCATTCCATCCGCTCCAGCGCCGCGAGCCCGTCGGCGCGCACGCCCGAGTACACGGCCCCGATGACGATGACCGCGTCACAGACCCGCTCGGCCTCTTCCAGCGCGGCCACGCCTTCGTCCGCATCGTCAGAGATGCGCCAGTGCCGCGCGGAGAGACCGAACTGGGTGCACCACGCGGCCAGTGCGACCGCGTTGCCCGCCGACAACCGCTTGCGCCGGTCCTCTTCGCCGTGCGGCGATGGGTCGTTCGCTTCAATCGTGATCAGCCCGACCCGCGGGCGCCGATACACGCCAATGTGCGAGAACCCGGTCGCGGCGAGAAGCCCGAGCTGGGATGCGGCGAGCGGCTGGCCGACTTCGACGATCAGCGTTCCATCGTGCACGTCGTCCCCTGGGAAAGAGACGCCGCTGCCGGGTCGCACCCGTTCCATGACGTGCAGCTGGTTGGCCCGGCGGGACGTCCGTTCGGCGGAGATCACCGCATCGGCGCCCGCCGGCAGAAGCGCGCCGGCGCGGATCTCGACGACCTCCCCGGCGCCGAGGGGCTCGGGCCGCGCGAACGGCTCGCCGGGGAGCGCACTGCCCACCACCGTCACCTGCGCGGTGCGCTGGTGAGCGGCCATCTCGGTGTCGGCCGAGCGCAGCGCGTACCCGTCGCGCGTGGATACAGGGAGGGCCGGGACCTGAAACGGCGCCACCAGCTCGCGCGCCGCGATGCGGCCGCACGCCTCTTCCACGGGAATGCGCTCCTTGCCCACCGGCTCGACGACCGCGCGGACGCGCCGCAAGGCAGTCTCGTAGGCCTCCAGAACGGGGGCGCCGCTTTCGCCCGGATGCATCATGTTGGGAATCTAGCCCACCTCATCCCCTTCGGAAACCCCTTGTCGCGGGTGCGGAACGGGCGTTTTGCATTGCCCGGGGGCCCGGATTCGCATTTGGCACGCCTCGGGGCGGCCGCGGCCTGCGGCCGGTCTCGCGAAACTGTCGCGTTCCCTACTCATTAAAGAGGGCGCAGCCGCCAAACGCCCTCTGGCACGCTCCCTGCGCCCTAAATCGCGGGAGAAGAGCACCTATCGGCGAAGTACCCAGTTCACGAGGGGGCGGTGAGGTCATGACCGGCAACACGCATTCCTGTCCGGTGATTCTGTGGGGGAAGACGGGCACGCTGCCGCCTCTCGCGGTGGCGGCTGCCCTCGCTCTGATCCTCGTTCTCGTGGCCGGCTGCGGACTCGAGGCGCCCGAGGCGCCACAGTTCGACACACAGCTGTACGTGCCGCTTGAAGAGGAGACCTACACGGGTGAGGACATGGCCCGGAACCTTGAGGCCATCGAGGGAAGCGGTTCGGAGCCGGGTCCGCTGACGATCCACATCTCCGAGGAGTTCGATCCGCTCTACATCGGCGACCGGCTGAGCCTCGAGGTGCGCGGCGACAGCTACCGCGCGGAACTCGAGTACGTCGAGTTCGACTTGCCGCAGCTCGATCCGGTGACCTTCGACCTGGGTGATCTCCGGCCGGGCGCGGCGCTCCCTCCCGGGCAGGAAGCCGTCATCGACGCGTTTGAATTCACGTCGCCAAACGCCGAGCTGGGGCCCTTCGATGATTTCTCCGCGATGACCTTCGCGGCGGGCAGCCTGCGCCTTGCGCTGACGAACCGGCTGCCGGTGCCGGTGGGCGGATCGGCGCCGGGTGAGGTCATCCACGTCTACCTGCAGAACCCGAGCACCTGCCCGCCGCAGACGCTGGCCTCCTGGGAGATCGCCGAGGAGATCGCGCCGGGGAGTTCGTTCGACGCCCTGTACGACCTGACGAACCTGACCATCGGATCGCAGCTCAGTGTGTGGGTCTCCGGATGGTCGGCGGGCAGTGGCGGCGCGGCCGTGCTCGTCACCGAGGAGCAGGGGCTCGACCTCGACCTCGCGCTCCACGCCGCGGCGATCTCGTCGGTGACCGGCAACCTTCCCGAGCTCTCGTTCGAGACCCATTCGTCCGTCCAACTCGACGATCGTTTCGCGGTGACGCACGCGGTCATCGCGAGGGGCGTCCTTGCCTGGGAACTCCACAACGAGCTGCCCACGCCGGTGCACGTCAGCCTGCAGGCGGACCACCTGCGCCGCGGTGCGCAGCCGCTCAGGGTGGAGGCCGTGCTCCCGGCCTCGGGTTCCACTGACCTCGAGATCGATCTGGCGGGCGCGGTGATCGAGGGTGCCGAGAACGGCACGCTCGACTGGACCATCGCGGCCACCAGTGAGGCGAGCGAAACGCCGCAGACCGTGTCGTCGGGCGATGCCGTCGCGGCCGTCCTGGAGACGGCATCGGTGAGCTTTGATTCGGTCAGCGGGGTGCTCGATCACGTTCCCGTGGACATCGCACCCATCGAGGTCACACTCGAGTTCCCCGAGGGGACCGAAGGCATCGAACTCACCGTCGCGGAGGCACAGATCCTCCTGCGCAACCGGGTGGGCGTCAGCGCCGTGGCGATGCTGGAGATCTGGGGCGAGGCGGGCGGCGACACGGTACGCGTGCCGTTCACCGCGCAGGTCGCGCCCCGCTCGGAAGCCGGTCCGGCGGAAACCTTGGTAATCTTGAACGAGCGCAACTCGGCCATCCTCGATCTGCTCACCCTGCGGTCCGAGCAGGTGACGATCTCGGGCTCCCTGGAGGTGGGCGACGGCACCAGCGAAGCGCAGGTGAGCGCGGACGACTTCCTCGACGGCACCATCTCCGTGATTGCGCCGATGAAGATCGTGCTCGAGACGGCCCATCTCGAGGGGGATTCGTTCGCGATCGACATCGACGAGGAGATTCGCGAGCGCATCTCGGAGAACCTCCTGGATCTCACGGTGGACGCCCACGTCGAAAACCACTTCCCGGCCGATGTGCAGGTCAAGCTTCACTTCGCGCGCACCGAGGGGGCGCTGTTCGTCAATGACGATCTGATTCGCGACACCGACGCCATCGCCTTGGCGGCGGTCGACCTCGAAAGCGGACGCGTCGACAGCGCGACCACCAGCCGGGTGCTCATGGAGGTGGCGTCCGGCGATATCAAAGTCTTCGCCGAGGAGAAACTCTATGGCGCCGTCGAGATCACGCTGCTCGGCGACGGCGAGAGCCCGGTGGAGATCTGGAGCACCGACTTCGTGACGATCAAGGGCGTCGTCTCGTTCAGCTATAGGGTCGAGTAATGGAGATGAAGGCGATGAGACGAACCTCACCCAGGACGATCGGCCTGGCTGTGGCGCTGCTGCGCCGGGGCGCGCTGCTCATCTTCGCCACCGCGGCGCGCGCCGACGTGCGCCGGGCCGGGCCTGAACCCGGATTCGCGGCACACGCGTCGGGCCCCGCGG
>JAUVTV010000130.1 GCA_030601305.1 Candidatus Eiseniibacteriota bacterium
CCGCGCTCTCGCGCGACGGAGCACTTCTGCCACGAGCTGCTAGTGCCAGATGAAGATAGGAAACCGACCTGCGGCAGTCAACGGGCTTTTCGGCGGCTGCGGCGCCTTAGCCGCCCGTGGCAGAGGTCATCCGGGCTGTGAGCGGGTCTTTCGCTCGGGGCTCATCATCGCGAACACTCGCCGAATCCACGGATTCGCCCGTGTTCGCGCCCCCTCGATCCCGGTCGAAATAGCGCGCTCTCGCGCGACGGAGCACTTCTGCCACGGGCGGCTAGAACTTCCCTCAGGCGCCGTGCAAGTGCTCCCGGCATCGACTTGTCGACGAAGGCATCGGCGCACCAGCAGGCCAGGTTGCCCCTGTAGTGCGTGTACGTCGAGTGCAGCATGACCGGCAGGTTAGGGTGCTGCTGGAGTACGTGCCGCATCACCTGGATGCCATCGATCCTGCCGAGCTGGATGTCGAGCACCATGGCGTCGGGCTGGGCTGCCGTCTCGAACCAGTCCAAGGCCTCTTCACCGCTGGAGGCGGTGAAGACCCGGTAGCCGGACGCCTCCAGCTCGGACCGATAGAGCTTGCGCAGGGTTGGGTTGCCCTCGACCACGAGCACGCACGGGATCGCCCTGGTCTGCACGGTCTGCGTTCGAAGCTCCACCTGGCGAGGGGGCACGACTTCTGAGGGAAGCGTAACCTTCCAAGGGGGCGCGACCCGGCGGCGAACGACTGGCTGTTGCACGTTACCTCTTCTTCCGACCGCGACGACGGTCCCGGCCGCTGCGGCGATCGCGAATCTTTCGACGCTCCTGATTGGCGCGAATCGGGAAACTTATGGTGAAGATGGCGCCCCACTCATCTTCCGTGCGCACACTGATCTCTCCGCCGTGCTCCTTGACGATCTGCTGGGCCACGGCAAGCGCGAGTCCCACCCCGGACGGTCGCGGCGTGGAGAAGGGCGCGAAGAGACGCTCGAGGATCTCACCGGGGAGCTGCTCGCCGGTCCGGGCGATCTCCAGCAACACCCGATCACCCTCGCGCAGCGTCTCGATGCGAATCGTGTCGCCGTCCCGCAGGCTGTCCATTGCGTTGCGCAAGGTGCTCAAGACGACCTGCCGAATGCGGTCGGCATCCAGCAGCAGGTCGGGGATCTGGTCGCCGTAGGCTTCCTCGAGAAAGATGCCGTGCCCGGTGAGTTCATCGCGGAGCAGGACGACGGCCTCGTGAATGATCTGGTTGAGGGCCTGTGGCGAAAGCTTCGGCATCGTGGGACGGGCGAGTTCGCTATGCTGCGTGAGAAGCTCTTCCAGCCGGTGCGCCTCTCGGGCCACGATCGCGGCATCCTCACGGCTGGGGTCGCCTTCGGGGAGCCCCTTCTCCAGACGGCGGGCGAATCCGGCGATGGCGGAGAGCGGACTGCGGAGTTCCTGCATCAGTCGTGAGCTGAGTTCACCGAGCGACGCCATGCGCTCGGTGTCGACGAGCAAGCGCTGGGCTTCGCGGAGCCGGGTTTCGCCGCTGCGGAGGCGATCGGTCAGCCTCGCGTTCTTGATGGTCACCGCGCAGACACCGGCCAGGAAACCGAGAGCGTCCTCGTCTTCCTGCTTGAAGACGTTGCGCCCTTCCGCGGGTGCCGGTTGGCGATCGACCGCGGCCATAACACCGACGATTTCACCAAACGCCGTGATGGGCACGATCGAGGCCGAGAGCCGCTGCGGCAGCGACTCGAGATGCACCTCCGATTCTTCGCGCAGATCCGGATAGAGCAGCGCGCCGCCCTGCTTGACGCACAGCTGCGCCAAGTAGTGGAAGCGTGGGAGCACGGCGTCCAACGCGTCGGAAGGATGTCCCACGTATTGCGCGGCCAGGCTGAGTTCGTGCGACCGCTCGGTGTAGGTCCAGACCATCACACGGCTCGCCGCGGTTGCTTGCGCCGCGGTGCGCGCAACCAGGAGCAAGATGTCGGGGAGGCTCGTCGCCGCGAGCATCGTTTTCACGCACCCCTGGATGGCTGCGTGCGCTACCGCACGCCCCGCCTGGGTGTCCGCCATTCGCAGCCGGTCCATGGCGAGCCCGAAGTGCTTCGCGAGCAACTCTACGGAGGACCGTTCGTCCTCGTGCAGACCGGCGGGATCCGCGGGCAGTCCGAGGACGAAGACCCCCAACGGTCCATCGAGACCCCTGGCCGGCACGAGCGCCAGCTGACCGGGCGGGTCCGGCAGCGCGCGCATGAGATCGGCAGGCAGGACGACCTCTTCGGAGGGCACCAACCTTACCTGCCGTGCGTGCACCGCCTTGACCAGAGGGTGCTCGGCCCCCAGATCGAGCGGGATGCGCACGGCACGGAGCGCCTGGTTGAGGGCTCGCCGCAGCCTGGGGGGTGCGGTTTCTCCCTCGGATGGCATCTCCATCCCGGCATATCCCTGAAGAACATCCTCGTCGTCGTTGCAGACGAAGAGGAGCGCCACGGGGTGGGCCCAGCCCTCCGGCGCCGTGAACGCGGCAAGCGCCGCACGGCAAGCCTCGTCGCTCTCGCGCGCGGCGTGAACCGCGAGAACGGCGGCGTGTGCGGAGAATTCGCTGTCCCGGATTATTGCCTCTCTGTTATGCTTTTCGCCCACTGGGACCGCCGGGCGAGCGTTTTCTTGGCTTTGCTGCTGACGTCGACGTGGGGTCATCTTCAAGGGCCCTCCACCTCAGGAGCGGCCGCGCGCCCGGCCATCCGACGGGGGCAGCCACGCGAAACCGATATCTCGGAGGTGATCAGCGCTATGGGGATTCTCAATCGCAATCCGAATCCGAAGGAACCGGCACCCACGGGCGGGCACCGTCCCAAGCAGGTGCAGGTCCAGCTTGGAGAGGCAGAGGCTGACGGCATCTACTCGAATCTGGTTCTGATCAGCCACTCCCCCTCCGAGTTCATTCTCGATTTCGCCCGCATGCTTCCGGGCGCTCCCAAGGCGAAGGTCCACGCCCGGATCGTGATGACCCCGCCGAACGCGAAGTCGCTTCTCGGGGTCCTCCAGAAGAACCTGGAGAACTTTGAGGGAAAGCACGGGAAGATCCCGGCAGCCGGAGCGCAGGACTCACCCAGGGAGATCGGCTTCAAATAGCGCTTCTTGAGCTGGGAAAGGCGTTTCTGGAGTCTACGCAGGCGCATTGAATGACGGCCGAGGCGCATCGAGTGTCGGCCGAGGCGCATCGAGTGTCGGGAGGTAGCCATGGAGCTATCCGAGCGGTCCCGCGAAGCCCCCGAATCGCCGATCCGCAAGTTGACTCCCTACGCGGACGCCGCCAAGGCGCGCGGCGTTCGCGTCTTTCACCTGAACATCGGCCAGCCCGACATCCCCACACCGCAGGTCATGTGGGACGCGATCGCCACGGCGGGCATCGAGGTTCTGAGCTACAGCCCCTCGGGCGGCATTGCCGAGTTTCGCGAGGCACTCATCGGCTACTACGGTCGCTATGGGCTGGAGGTCGCGCCCGAGGAGCTGCTCGTGACGACCGCGGGGAGCGAAGCGATTCTCTTTGCCATGGCGGTGGTGTGCGATCCGGGTGACGAGGTCGTCATCGCCGAGCCGTTCTACGCGAACTACAACGGCTACGCCGCGATGCTGGGTGTGCGCGTGAGCCCGGTGACCGCGCGGCCCGAGGATGGCTACGCGCTTCCGCCACGCGATCAGATCGCCGCGGCCATCGGCCCTCGCACACGGGCCATCGTCCTCTGCAACCCGAGCAATCCCACCGGCCGGGTCTACACGCGGGATGAGGTCGAGACCCTGGTGACGCTCGCGCGCGAACACGATCTCATGCTCATCGCGGACGAGGTCTACCGTGAGTTCTGCTACGCCGACGAGAAGCCGATCTCCATTCTGAGCTTCCCCGAGATCGCGGATCGCGCGGTCATGGTCGACAGCCTGTCGAAGCGGTTCAGTGCCTGCGGTGCGCGCATCGGATGCCTCGTGTCGCGCAATCGCGAGGTCGTCGCGGCGGCCCTGAAGTTCGCGCAGGCGCGTCTCTCACCGCCGACACTCGGGCAGGTCATGGGCACTGCAGCGCTTGCGCTCCCGCCGAGCTACTTCGATGAGATCCTGGTGGAGTACCGGCTGCGCCGGGATGCCGTCGTCGATGAGCTGCGGAAGATCCCGGGGGTTGTCTGTCAGACTCCCCAGGGCGCCTTCTACGTGATGGCCAAACTCCCGGTGCCCGACGCCGAAGACTTCGTTCGGTGGCTCCTTGAGGAGTTCCAGGTGAACGGGGAAACCACCATGCTGGCGCCCGGAAACGGTTTCTACGCCACCCCCGGCGCCGGGGCGAGCGAGGTTCGCATCGCCTACGTCTTGAAGGAAGAACACTTGCGCCGAGCGATGCGGGTCGTGGCTGAAGGTCTTGAGGCTTACGCGAAACGTTCGTTGTAGTTGCGCGTCCATGGGAAGATCAGCGCGGGGTTACGCGCCCGGTCCCGCTGGCTTCGGCAACAGCTTCGACTCGCCAGCACCGAAGCTCGGGAGCCTTGAGCCGCACGAGCCTTCCGGCGGGGACCTCGCCGAGCAGATGCTCCGCAGCGTTCAGTGGCACAAGATCCACGGCGAGCCTCTGTGCCCCCGACCCAGGACCCGCGGGACCAGGGGTCCGCCAATGCACCCGTCGCACGGCCCTCGCGCCACGGCTCGTGCGGCCTTCACGCCACCGTTCCACCGTGTTTCCCGTCCACCGGCCGGAGGTTCTCCGCCTCATATGAACGACGTCCATGGGACGGACAAGAAAACTATGGATTCGGTGTATCGCTGTCCGGCTGCTATTCTCCCCGAGCGGCGAGATAGGATTCGCGCCGCGCCAGATCTGACTCATGAGGAGGATGATGACCATGAACGAGCCGATCAAGATTGCACCGGCCGAGGGCAAGCTCGGCGTTCTGACCCCGGGTTGGGAGCAGTGAGCACGACCTTCATCGCGGGAGTCCTGGCCGCGCGAAAGGGACTGGGGCAGCCGATCGGGTCCCTCACCCAGATGGGGACCGTGCGCTTGGGCAAGCGGACCGAGAACCGCTCCCCGATGATCAAGGACTTCGTGCCGCTGGCCGGAATGGATGACCTGGTCTTCGGCGCCTGGGACATCTTTCCCGAAAGCGCTTACGAGGCGGCGGTCAAGGCCGGGGTTCTCGACAAGAACCTGCTGGATCAAATCCGCGACGAGATGGATGCGATTCGGCCGATGAAGGCGGTCTTCGACCAGCGCTTCGTCAAGAACCTCGACGGTCCCCACAAGAAGGAAGCGCCCACGCTGTGGGATCTCGCCGAGGCGCTCAAGGAGGACATCCGCACGTTCCAGAAGGAAACGGGTGTCTCGCGCGTGGTGATGGTCTGGTGTGCCAGCACGGAGACGTTCCGCAAGGAAGCCCCGGTGCATCAGTCGCTGAAGGCCTTCGAAGAAGGGCTGAAGACGAGCGACCCCGCCATCGCGCCGAGCATGATCTACGCGTATGCGGCCATCTCTATGGGGATACCCTACGCCAACGGCGCGCCGAATCTCTCCGCCGACATCCCGGCCCTTGAAGAGCTCGCCAAGGAGAGGGGTGTGCCGCTCGCGGGCAAGGATTTCAAGACCGGGCAGACGCTCATGAAGACGATCCTCGCGCCCGGATTCAAGGCGCGTCTCCTGGGTTTGTCAGGGTGGTTCTCGACGAACATCCTCGGCAACCGCGACGGAGAGGTCCTGGACGATCCCGAGGCGTTCAAGACGAAGGAGGAAAGCAAGCTGGGCGTGCTCGATTCGATCCTGCAGCCGCACCTCTACCCCTCACTCTACGGGGAGCTCTACCACAAGGTACGCATCAACTACTATCCGCCGCGCGGGGACAACAAGGAAGGCTGGGATAACATCGACGTCTTCGGATGGCTGGGCTATCCGATGCAGATCAAGATCGACTTCCTCTGCCGCGATTCGATCCTCGCGGCGCCGATCGTTCTCGATCTGGCCCTCTTCCTGGACATGGCCGGACGGGCGAAGATGCGCGGCATCCAGGAGTGGCTGTCGTTCTATTTCAAGAGTCCCATCCATGCGCGAGGTCTCTACGCCGAGCACGATCTGTTTATCCAGCTGATGAAGCTGAAGAACACGCTGCGGCACCTGCGCGGGGAGGATCCGATCACCCACTTGGGTTTGGACTCCTACGACTAGCGGTTCGCGGGGGCGGTGCATCGCAGATGCGGCGCACACCCGGTGGCGGCGCACACCCGGTGGCGCCGCCACCACGGTCCG